>NZ_QUFG01000008.1:0-188347 GCF_003478405.1 Faecalibacterium sp. AF28-13AC
TTATTTTATCACAGAAGTGATTTTTTGTCAAGCACTTTTTTCGAAGCGTTTCGAACGTTCTGAACTTGGATCGCTTCCGATTTCTCAGAACTGACTGGAGTCTTTCAGCGTCTATTGGTTCTTTTCTCTCGCTTCTCAGCTGGGACTTCGGAAGTCATTCTTTTGTCTCAGCGCTTGGCGCTCAAGTATAATACCATACACCCGCCCGTTTGGCAACCCCTTTTTTCAACTTTTTTGCCCTTTTTTCTCGGTTCGGCCTTTTTACCAGTTTTTTGCGCGGAACTTGCATCTCCTTTGACGCAATAAAAGCGTCCATGCATTTGGGCCGCACAGGCGCTTTCTGCTTTCTCTGTTCTATATAAAGAAATCCTTATCCCTTACAAAAAAGCAGAGCCGCCCGGATGTGGGCTGCTCTGCCTTCGCCGGGTTTATTGTACTGGATTTCGCGGCGTTCCACAAGGGCTAATTTTCACAAAAAGAAACCAACAAATCGCTGCGGACTTGACAAGTCCCGCCGCGCCCCTCTATTATAAGAAGGAAAGAGAGGGGTCTGCCATGTCATCTATCACCATCCGCCGCTGCTGCATCGGGGAGGGACGCCCCAAGGTCATCGTCCCCATCGTGGAGCGCACCGAAGCCGCCATCCTGCAAAAAGCCGCTGCGTTTTCCACAAGTTCCGCCGATTGTGTGGAATGGCGGGTCGACTGGTTCGCCGACGCACTGGATGCCGACGCGCTGAGCCGCTGCCTGCGCGGGCTGCGGGCTGCGCTGGGCGAGAAGCTGCTGCTCGTCACCTTCCGCACCCAGGCCGAGGGCGGAAAAGCGGCCCTGACCGCCGACCAGTACGCGGCTTTTTGCGCAGCCGTCTGTGCTTCCGGCTGCGCCGACCTGCTGGACATCGAGTTCTTTTCTGCCGGGAAACGCCTGCCCCAATGGATCGCAGCCGCCCATGCAGCCGGGGTGAAGGTGGTCTGTTCCAGCCACGACTTCCAGAAGACGCCGCCCCGCGCCGAGCTCGTGGAGCGGATGCTCCAGATGCAGCAGGCCGGGGCCGATCTGCCCAAGCTGGCCGTCATGCCCACCCGCCGCACCGATGTGCTGGAGCTGCTGGCCGCGACGGCCGAGATGGCCGACCACCACCCCGAAACGCCCGTCATCACCATGAGCATGGGAGCGCTGGGCACCGTCAGCCGCCTGTGCGGCGAGGCCTTCGGCTCGGCCATGACCTTTGCCAACCCCGGCACCGCCAGTGCCCCCGGCCAGGTGCCGCTGGATGTTGTGGACACCGTGCTGGACAGCCTGCGGCTCTCCTGAACCGCACACAAAAAATCCCCGCCGTTTCGAGATGAAACAGCGGGGATTTCATTTTATTGTTTTATTGCTTTTTCCAGCGGCGCATGACGCCCATGCCCAGCGCATAGGGGCCGGTATGGACGGCAATGGTGCAGCCGATCTGCAGCAGGCCGACTTCGCACTTGCTGGTGGGATATTTGGCGCGGAGCGCAGCGCGGGTCTGCATCCACAGACGCTTGCCCTCTTCCTCGTCGTAGCCATAGCCCACGGTGATGCAGTAATCATCCGGGGTCGCATTCCGCTCGGTCAGGTAAGCCATCAGCTGTTCCAGCGCCTTTTCAAAGCTCTTCTGGCGTCCACGGGCCACACCGCCGGAGAAGATCTCGCCCTCCTTGAAAAGGATCATCGGCTTGATGCCCAGGATGTTGGCCGCACGGCCGGTGACCTTGCCGATGCGTCCGCCTTTGATGAGGTAGTCGAGGTTGCCCACCGTGAAGAAGATCTGGTTCGTCGCACGCTCTGCGCTCAGCCAGTCCACGGTCTGTTCCAGTGTGCAGCCGCCGTCGCGCATGGCCACGGCATTTTCCACCACGATGGACTCGGTGACGGTCGCCGCCGTAGTGTCCATGACCTCGATCTTTGCGTCCGGGTAATCCTCCAGCACCAGCTCACGGGCATTGCGGGCGCTGCCCACGCAGCCGCTCATTTTGCTGGTGAAGCAGAGGCAGAGCACCGGGCGGCCCGCCTCGGCATGGGCGCGGAACGCCGTCTCGAAATCCTCCAGCGAAGGCAGGCTGGTCTTGGGGTATGCCGAAGGATTGTCCACCATGAACTGGTAGAAGTCCCGCACCGCGATCTCCGTGCCCTCTTTGCGGTAGTGCTCGCCGTCCAGCGAGACATAGAAGGGGATGACCTCAACATTCAGCCTGGCCGCCGTTTCGGGGGTCAGGTCGCAGGCGCTGTCTGTAATGATATCAAACATAAGTGACGCTTCCTTTTCGATTGCGGTCCGGGAAGGCAGAGCAGATCAGGCGCGATGGATGTATGCCTCGCGCTCTGCGCCGACCGAAATATAAGTGATCTTGCAGCCGACAGCCTTTTCCAGGTACTCCACATAGGCCTGTGCTTCCTTGGGCAGATCTTCCCACTTGCGGGCTGCGGTGATGTCGCAGTGCCAGCCGGGCAGGTACTCCACCACGGGCTGTGCGGTATCCAGAGCCTCGCCCATGGGGAAGCGGGTGGTCGTGGTGCCGTCGGTCAGCTTGTAGGCCGTGACCATGGGGATCTTCTCCATGTAGTCCAGCACGTCCAGCAGGGTCAGTGCGACCTCGTCGCATCCCTGGCAGAAGACACCGTAGCGGCTTGCCACCAGGTCGATGGGGCCGACGCGGCGGGGACGGCCAGTGGCTGCGCCATACTCGTGGCCAGCCTCACGCAGGTCGTGCTTCTCCTCTTCGGTCATGGCCAGCTCAGCGGCAAAGGGGCCGTCGCCGACGCAGGAAGAGTAAGCCTTCATGACGCCGATGGAGTTGGTCAGCTTGTGGCCCGGAATGCCGGCGCCGATGGGTGCATAGGCACCGATGACGTTGGAAGAGGTGGTGTAGGGGTAGATGCCGAAGTCGATGTCGCGCAGAGCGCCCAGCTGGGCCTCGAACAGGACCTTCTTCCCGGCGGCATCTGCATCGGCCAGGTACTGGCCCACATCGCAGATGTAATCCTTGAAGATGGCGGCATACTTTTCCAGCCATGCCCACATCTCATCCACGCGGATGGGCTCGGCATTGTAGCTGCCCTCCATGACCAGATTCTTGGAATCGACCATGGTCACGAGGCGCTTCTTCACCGACTCGTCCAGATGCAGCAGATCGCCCATGCGCAGGGTCTTCTTCATATACTTATCGCCGTAAGCGTATGCAATGCCGCGCTTGGTGGAGCCGAACTGTGCGCCGGTCTTGGACAGACGGGCCTCTTCCAGGCCGTCCTGTGCCACATGGTACGGCATGGTGATGGTCGCACGGTCGGAGATCTTCAGGTTTTCGGGGGTGATGGAGATGCCCTGCTCGCGCAGCTTGTTGATCTCGCCGTCCAGATGGTGCGGGTCGATGACCATACCATTGCCCATCACGCAGACAACATCCGGGCGCAGGATGCCGGAGGGCAGCAGGTTCAGCACGAACTTGCCGCGCTCGTTCTTGACGGTGTGGCCGGCGTTGTTGCCGCCCTGATACCGTGCAACGATGTCGTACTCCTGGCTGATCAGGTCGACCATGCGGCCCTTGCCTTCGTCGCCCCAGTTGATACCCGTAATTGCAGTAAGCATAATAAATGACCTCTTTATCCTTTTCAAAAGACAGCCTTTTCCGCGCACTTTGCGCGGGATACGCCACCTTGGGAATCTTGTACCGCACTGTCAAGCAGTCATAACAGTACAAGTATAGTATAGCACGATTCGGCGGGCAAAAAAAGAGGGTCTGCGCAAATTCTTGCACAAACCCGACGTTCCATTTTTAGTTCTTTTTCCCAATCTTGTGGATGGTGCCGTCCGGCTCCTGGATGGAGGTGTTGTTCAGCTGGGCCCGCAGGCTGGCCTTGACGTCGGCCACATACTCCTGCCGGAGGGCCTGCTGCTCCGCCTTTTCGGCTTCGGTCAGGCCGGTGGTCTTGCTCTTGCGCGCCAGCTCATTGATGCGGGCGATTTTTTCATTCGTCATCGAAGTTCTCCTCTTTTATTCAAAAGTGTGCTATAATAGATTTAGTTTTCCTCTGTACAACCTCTCAGTCTCGCTCACGCTCGACAGCCATTCCCCTTCTGGCGTTTACACGCCACCTCCCCCGGCCGGGGGAGTCTTTCCTAGTAGGGGAGCCTCTGGCGAAACTGGGAACTTTGCGAGGACTGCCAAGGCCTCTCCTACAAGGAGAGGTGGCATTGCGAAGCAATGACGGAGAGGTTGTACGAAGATAAGCTTCACGATTTTATCAGTATATCAAAGGATGCGTTTTATGTCAAAGCAGTTGAATTTTGCACAACAGATGGACGAAGTGTTGAAAACGCTCGGCCCCGCCCGGCCGAAGCTCCTGCTCCACGCCTGCTGCGGCCCTTGTTCCAGCGCCGTGCTGGAGCAGCTGTGCGAGCACTTCGAGATCACCGTGCTCTACTACAACCCCAACACCTGGCCTGCTGCGGAATACCACCGCCGCGGCGAGGAGCTGGAGCGTTTCGTGGCGGCGGCTCACCCGCTGGGCGTGACCGTCGTAGAAGACCGCTACGACCCGCAGGAGTTCTATTCCGCCGTCGCCGGGCTGGAACAGGAGCCGGAGCGCGGGAGCCGGTGCACGGTCTGCTACCGGCTGCGGATGCGCCGGGCCGCACAGTACGCCCAGGAGCACGGCTTCGCGTGGTTCACCACCACCCTGTCCATCAGCCCCCATAAGGACGCCAGGCGGATCAACGAGATCGGGCAGGCGCTCGAAGCCGAATTCGGCGTCAAGCACTTGCCCTCCGACTTCAAAAAGCACAACGGCTATCTGCGCAGCCTGCAATTATCCGAAGAGTACGGCCTCTACCGGCAGGACTACTGCGGCTGCGAGTTCAGCGCCAGAGCAAGAGGCATCGTCTAAACAGAACGCAAAATGTCCCATGTCCTCATCCTTGCGATGCCGGACACGGGACATTTTCATCTACATATCTCAGTACACCACTGCATCCTCTGCCGTGAATCCACCGAGAGAGTTTTCTTTGACCTGAATGCAGAGATAGGTGATGCCGCTGTCCGCTGCTGCGGAGAACTGACGCTTTGCCGCCGGGGCAACCTTCAGCCAGTCACCTGCTGCGAGGTCGACTTCCTCACCGTCAAGAATGGCTTTGCCCTTGCCTGCAAGGATACCGTAGATTTCCTCATTGTTCGTATGAGAGTGCACGAAAGGCACCCCCGCACCGGCCGGAAGCTGGTTGATGCTGACCTCTGCACCGGTCAGTTTCAGCTGATCGTGAAGCTCCACACGTCCTTCGTTTCCAACTGTGATCTTTTCGTAGTTTGTCATAATAGGGACCTCCTGAACAGATTCGCAAGTTTCTTGCTTGTTTCCAGTTTACTGTGCTGCGCATTCAAAAACAAGTACGCACTTTTTTATAACTGTACACTTAAAACAGAGTGTGCTATACTTGACCAGGAGGTGTATGACGATGAAAACAAAAGAGGAACTGCCTGCATGTCCGGTCGCCACAGCGGTCGCTCTGATCGGCGGCAAATGGAAGCTGCTCATCCTGCGTAATCTGAGAACCCGCCCATGGCGGTTCAACGAATTGCAACGGGACCTGGACGGCATTTCGCAGAAAGTTCTGACGGACAGCCTGCGGCAGATGATCGACGACGGCCTCGTTTACCGGCATGACTATCAGGAGCTGCCCCCGCGGGTCGAATACAGACTGACCGACCTGGGGACGAAAATGCTGCCCATCATCGACGCACTGGCCGATTTCGGGACCTACTATAAATCGGTCGTTTCATGAAGCATCTGTTCCGGAAGCTGACGCAGCCGCGTCAGCTTTTTTCAGATTCCTGTTCCGACAGTCTTTCCACCAGGATGGAGAAGATGATAAGCCCCACACACGGCACGATGTTCATCGCCATCCCGGCGGCAAGGCCCGCGCGCTCTGCCACACGGCCGATGACCCAGGGCATCAGAATGGCACCGCTGGACGCAGCGGGCAGCATGATGCCCATGCTGGTCACGCTGGTCATCCTGCCCGCGCTGGCCACTGCGGTAGGGTTCATGCCTGCCATCGCAAACGCAAAGGCGAACAGCAGCAGGATCGCGGCCGGCTGGCTGTCGGCCCGCATCAGGAGCACATAGAACAGGGTGCAGGTCACAGCCATGACCACCATCGCCTTGCGCGGGGACTTGAACGGGAACACGAATGCAATGAGCAGCCGGGCCACCAGTGTGGCCCCCCACATCACGGTCACGGTATAGGCAGCCAGTGTGCCCGCAATGATGCCGCTGCCCTTGAAATAGGTCACCATCCAGCCGGTCACGCTCTGCTCGGCCGCGTTCTGGCAGAAGAGCAGACCCGTCAGCAGCCAGAACCGGCCGGAGCGCAGAAAGCTCCAGTCGATGGCCGCCTTCCGGTCCTTGACCTTGCCTTCCATCGGGGTCTTCCAGTAGACCAGCCAGAGCACCACGCCCAGCGCCGCCAGCAGGAACACCGCCAGTGCGGTGCTGACCCGCGCCGCCGCTGCGATGAGGAACGGGCAGAGCAGTGCACCGCAGGCATAGCAGCTGTGCATCAGGTTCATGCCGCGGGTGCGGTCGGCGGAGTTGTCGCTGACGAGGATGGTGCAGGCGTTCATGGCGCTGCCCTTGGCAACACCCACAAGGAAAAACGCCGCCGCCAGCAGGACTTCCGCCCCGGTAAAGCCCATGATCCCGTAGCCGACGGTGTACCCGATGGTCAGCAGCAGGATGCTTGGTTTCAGCCCCAGCACACCCGGCAGCACACCGGTCAGAAAACCCGCCAGCAGGTTGCCGATGCTCATCAGCGAGAGCAGCGTCCCGGTCATGCCGTAGGCAAACCCATACTGTTCCTGCAGCAGGCTGACCACCACGCCGCTGGAAATGGCGCAGATGCCGCTGAAAAAGAAAGTCACAAAGCCCGCATTCCGCAGGCGCGTTTTCTGCTCGTTCATTCCGGTCTCCTCACTTTGGCAATCGAACGGCTCCTGGCCGCTTCTCAACTTCCATTATAGACCATCCCTTCCGGCCTTTGCAACCGGATTTTCTTATAAAAATGCGCACAAACAACGGGAGCGTGAAGTCGCGCACTTCAGGATTGACGAACGCCGCAAAAAAGAGTATACTATGATAGTATTTTTCCGGGGTGTTGCGCAGTTGGTAGCGCGCCTGCTTTGGGAGCAGGAGGCCGCGAGTTCGAGTCTCGCCACTCCGACCACAAGAAAAGCCACGATGAACCGTTTACAAATGCGGTTTTATCGTGGCTTTCTTTGTTTTCAGAATCCTGAAATCTGGCTAGAATGTGCCTTATTTGTGCCTTATCGCCCCAAAAAGTGCTTTACTCGGCGGCCGGAAGGCTCTTTTTTATCGTAGAAATTCGTGATTTTTCCGCACGATTTTTTCAACTTCCCGGCGGGCGGTTGCATCCGGCTCCCAAATGTGTTAAGGTGGGGCCAGACAAAATTTTTGAGAAGGAGCGCACTTATGAAATACGATTTTACTTCCATCCTGGACCGCCGCGGTAGAGACGCCATCGCAGTGGACGGCCTGAAGGGCGACGGCTTCTCCCCGGCTCCCCCGAAGGCGGGCTTTGACGCTATCCCGATGTGGGTGGCCGACATGAACTTCCCCACCGTGCCCACCATCCAGGAAGCCATCATTGAGCGTGCAAAACACCCGGCCTTCGGCTATTTTCAAGCCACGGATGCGTATTTCGACAGCATCATCCGGTGGCATGAGAAGCGCAACGGCGTCACCGGCCTGAAGCCGGAACACATCGGCTACGAGAACGGTGTGCTGGGCGGCGTCATCAGTGCGCTGAACTGCGTCTGCTCCCGCGGCGACAAGATCCTGATCCACAGCCCCACCTACATCGGCTTCACGATGAGCCTGAAGAACAACGGCTACGAGGCCGTGCATTCCCCGCTGGTGAAGGACGAGAACGGCGTCTGGCGGATGGATTTTGAGGACATGGAGAAGCATCTGAAGGAAGAGCATATCCATGCGGCCATCCTGTGCAACCCCCACAACCCCTGCGGCCGCGTCTGGGAGCGCTGGGAGCTGGAAAAGGCCATGGAGCTGTTCAAAAAGTACGACGTCTACGTCGTCTCCGACGAGATCTGGTCGGACATCATCCTGAACGGCCACAAGCACACCCCCACCCAGTCCGTCAGCGAGGATGCCCGGATGCGCACCGCCGCCTTCTATGCGCCCTCCAAGACCTTCAACCTGGCCGGTCTCGTGGGCAGCTACCACATCGTGTACAACAACTGGTGGCGTGACCGCATCGAGAAAGAGTCCAGCCTGAACCACTACAACATGATGAACGTGCTGTCCATGCACGCCCTCATCGGCGCCTATCGGCCCGAAGGCTATGCGTGGACGGACGAGCTCTGCGAGGTGCTGAGCGGCAATGTGAACTTTGCCTGCGACTACATCGAGCAGCACTTTGCGGGCGTCACGGTCTCCAAGCCCGAAGGCACCTATATGCTCTTTGTGGACTGCACCGACTGGTGCGCCGCCCACGGCAAGACCATCGACGATGTGGAAAAGGCCTGCTGGGAGGTCGGCGTAGCCGTGCAGGACGGAAAAATGTTCCACGGCCCCTGCCATCTGCGGATGAACCTGGCTTCGCCCCGCTCCCGCATCGAGGAAGCCTTCCGCCGGATGGACCAGTATGTCTTCCATGCGTAAGGAAGCAGAAAAAGGGCCCTTTGCCGGTTGGCAGAGGGCCCTTTTTGGTTGGTCAGAGGTCTTCTTCGGTCAGGAGCAGGTAGTACAGCACCTCGACCAGAAGGGCCGACGAGAGCAGAGATGGGACCGGGTCGGTCGCCACGATGCGCTGCGCCCGGTTGGAGGCCAGCAGCAGGTGGTCTGCCTGCGCGGCCAGAGGGGAGCGGCGGTCGCAGGTGATGAGCAGGACCGAGGCACCCCGCTCGCGGGCGGCGCGAGCCGTTTCCAGCAGGCGCTCGCTGCGGCCGGAGTTCGAGATGAGCAGCAGGGCGTCCCGCTCGGTCAGGGTGGCGGCAAAGGCTCTGGTCCGGCCGGGCACGGCGCTGGTCATGCAGCGCTTGCCCAGGCTGCCGAGCTTGAGCGACGCATCCATGGCCACGGGCAGGCTGTTGTCGGAGGCTTCGACCTCGATCAGCTCCGCGCTGCGCAGGACACTCATCGCCTTCCGCAGCTGGCGCAGATTGAGTGCCTGGATGGTGGCGCGCACCTCTTCCTGCCGGTTGGCCTCCACCGACTGCAGGGCCTGCCGCAAGGGGTCCGGACTGGTGGAGCGCTGGGTCTCCGTCTCCTGCTGGTCCATCACATCCCGCGCGAGTGCCAGCTGGAATTTGCGGTAGTTGTCAAAGCCGAGCTTGTGGCACAGCCGGGTGACGGTGGCTTCCGAGGACTGGCTGGCGCGGGCAAGCTGGGCCGAGGTGACCACAGACGCCCATTTCACATCGTTGAGGATGCAGTCTGCAATGCGCCGTTCCGCGCTGTAAAGCTGGATGCCAGAACACAGCAGCGTGACGACGCTTCCCGGAGAATCGCGCATAGAAGATACCTCCCTACATCTATGAAGCGCTTTCAGTGGAGTTTTTCTTAGTGTAGCAGTTTTCGCGAAAAAAATCAATTATTTCTGTGAAGGAGGCCGAACAGGACCGGAACACCGCCAGTTTGGCAAATCCGGGCAAAAACCAGCAAAAACCGGTAAAAAGATCCCCCGTGCGAATCGCACGGGGGATCGTGAGTTCCGGGGATCAGCAGCCTTCCTTTTCGGCCAGCTTGCGGCCCATGAGCACGCCCATGACGGACGCCATCATCAGGCCGCGGGTCCAGCCGGAAGAATCGCCCAGGCAGTGCAGGCCCTGAATGTTGGTGTCGAGGTTCTCATCCATCTTGACCTTGTTGGAGTAGAACTTCAGCTCCGGGCTGTAGAGCAGGGTCTCGTTGGCGGCAAAGCCGGGCACGACCATATCCAGCATCTTGATGAACTCGATGATGTTGGTCATGGCGCGGTAAGGCATGGCGGCGGTGATGTCACCGGCCACCGCGTCCTTCAGGGTGGGCTTGACGTTGGACTGCGCCAGCTCCTTGGCCCAGGTGCGCTTGCCGTCCAGAATGTCGCCGTAGCGCTGGACCATGATGTGGCCTGCGCCCAGCATGTTGGTCAGCTCGCCCACCTTCTGTGCGTAGGCGATGGGCTGGTTGAACGGTTCGGTGAAGTTGTGGGAGACGAGGATGGCGAGGTTGGTGTTCTCGCTCTTCTTCTCCTTGAAGCTGTGGCCGTTGACGACGGCCAGGTCGTTGTCGTAGTTCTCCTGCGCCACAAAACCGCCGGGGTTCTGGCAGAAGGTGCGGACCTTGTTCTTCCAGGGCTTGGGGTAGCCGATGAGCTTGGACTCATACAGCACCTTGTTGACCTTCTCCATGACCTCATTGCGGCACTCGACGCGGACGCCGATATCGACGGTGCCGGGCTTGTGGGCGATGTGGTGTTCGGCGCAGATCTTTTCCAGCCAGTCCGCGCCGCGGCGGCCGGTGCCGATGACGACGGTGTCGGCATAGACGGCACGGGGCTCGCTGTCGCTGCCCGCGCGGAGATACACGCCCTTGCAGACCTCGTCTTCCAGGATGATGTTCTCACACTCGGTGGAGAAAAGCATCTCGACGCCGTTGTCGGCCAGATAGTTCTGGATGGCCAGATAGAGCTGCTGGGCCTTTTCGGTGCCCAGATGGCGGATGGGGCAGTCCACCAGCTTCAGACCGGCGTGGATGGCGTTCTTGCGGATCTCCTTGATCTCCTCGCCGGTGTAGATGCCTTCCACATGGGGGTCTGCGCCGAACTCCAGATAGATCTTGTCGGTGTAGTCGATAAGCTCCTGCGCGAACTCCTCGCCGATGAGGCTGGGCAGGTCGCCGCCGACCTCATAGGACAGGCTCAGCTTACCGTCCGAGAAGGCACCGGCACCGGAAAAACCGGTGGTGATGGCGCAGGTGGGGCGGCAGTTGACGCAGTGGCCAAGCTCTGCCTTGGGGCAGTGGCGCTTTTCCACCGGCTTGCCTTTTTCCACCAGCAGGATCTTCTTTTTGCTGCCGTGGCGCAGCAGCTCCACGGCGGTAAAGATGCCGGCCGGGCCGGCGCCAACGATGATCAGATCGTACTTTTCCATTGTTCTGTAATCCTTTGCTGTATTTGATAAAAACCATTTCAGGCCGCGCTACGGCCAGTTCCCCCGATGGGGGGCTTTTATGCGGGCTTGTTTTACGGGTCGTCTTCCTGCTCCACCTCAGCGCTCTCGTCCACATGGTCGAGTTCGACGGCAGTGGCTTCCACATCGGCATGGGCGACCTCCGGGGCGACGACGCCGTCGCCGTTCAGGTCTTCCCCGGTGACGGCTTCCAGCATGGACTGCGTCTCCGGGTGCAGCTTCAGGAACCGCTTCACCGCGATGACGGTGTACAGCGCACTGAGCAGGTTCAGCGCACCCTCCACGATGAGGATGACGCCGATGGCCATGACCAGCGTTTCCATGGTGCCGAAGGGGTCGAGGATCATGACGATGCCCAGCACGATGCTCAGCACGGCCAGCAGCAGGAAGCCTTTCCAGCTGGGATACTGGCACTTGCGCAGCTCCAGTGCGTTCTGGATGCGGCCCAGACTGTCGAAGACGACGAACAGGCCGAAGACGATGGGCAGGATGCGCACCACGATGTCGCTGCGGATGATGAGGAACGCACCCAGCCCCAGACAGACCAGACCGGAGATCAGGGTCAGCTGGCTCTGGAAGACACCGCGCTCCACCGCAAAGTAGCGGACGAGCTGCACCGCTGCGCAGGCCAGCACCACGCCGCCCAGCGCATAGCAGACGATGTTCATCGCGGTGCCCGGCACCAGCAGCAGGAAGATGCCCAGCCCCAGATAGAGGATGCTCATCAGGACCAGATTCCATTTCAACTTCTTTCCCATAAAACAGTCACGTTCCTTTCTCAATTTGGAGAATGCCGGCTCCGCTCACTGCATGGCAGGAGCTTTGTTGTACATGGGTTCGATGATCTTTTTGTCCAGGCGGGCAAAGAAGACAAAACTCAGGGTCACGCTGACCAGCTCGGCGATGACGAACGACCACCACACCAGGTTGACATTGCCGGTCTGGCTCAGCAGCCAGGCGGCAGGCAGCAGGACGACCAGCTGGCGGCAGACGGAGACGATGAGGCTGAACATGCCGTTGCCCAGCGCCTGGAAGGTGGAGGACAGGATGATGCTCATGCCGGCCAGCAGGAAGTGGAAGCAGATGGTGCGCATGGCCGGGATGCCGATGGCCAGCATCGCGTCGCTGGCGGCGAAGAAGCTCAGCAGCTTGTCCGGCGCAAACTGGAACAGGCAGAAGCCGATGAGCATGATGCCCTCTGCGTAGCACATGGCCAGCTTGATGGTCTTTTTGACGCGGTCGGGATTACGGGCGCCGTAGTTGTAGCTGATGATGGGCACCATGCCGTTGTTCATGCCGAAGATGGGCATGAAGACGAAGCTCTGGAGCTTGAAGTAGACGCCGAAGACGGCGACCGCCGTGGCCGAGAAGGCCATCAGGATCTGGTTCATGAAGAAGGTCATCACGCTGCCGACGCACTGCATGGCGATGCTGGGCAGGCCGACGACATAGATGCGCTTGATGGCGTCTGCACTGGGGCGGAAGCCGCGCCAGCTGATCTGGATGTCGGGGTTCTTCTTCAGGTTGAAGAAGATGGCGGCACCGGCACCGCAGAACTGGCCGACGACCGTGGCCACTGCCGCGCCGGTGGTGCCGGACAGGGCCTCACCGCAGTAGCCGAAGATGAAGATGGGGTCGAGCACGATGTTCACGATGGCACCGATGAGCTGGCTGCACATGCTCAGGTTGGTGCGGCCGGTCGCGGCCAGCAGCTTTTCGCTCATGGTCTGCAGGAACAGGCCCAGGCTGAACACGGAACAGACGGTCAGGTAGCGGATGCCCTGCTCGGCGATCTCCACATCACTGGTCTGCGCATAGAAATACGGCTTCATGCAGGTCAGGCCGATGATGAAAAAGGCAGCAAAGCTGCACAGCGCCAGGAAGATGCCGTTTTCAGCCGTCCTGTTGGCGCGCTCCTGGTCTTTTTCACCCAGGCTCTTGGACAGCAGGGCGTTGACGCCGACGCCGGTGCCGACACCGACGGCGATCATCATGTTCTGCAGCGAGAAGGCCAGCGAAACGGCGGTCAGCGCACCTTCGCTGACATGCGAAACGAAGATGGAGTCCACGACATTATAAAGTGCCTGGACCAGCATCGAGACCATCATCGGGATGCTCAGCTTGACGAGCAGCGGATTGATGGCCATGGTGCCCATGATGTTTTCCTGGGTGGTGGGGGGATTGGTCTGCTTGTTTTCCACGATTTCTCCTTTTGACGTTTTTTCTCTATGCTTGAAACGTGGGCAGAGCGCCAAAGCACCCTACCCACGCAGCATCATTGTTTTTTGACTTTGCAGCCCGGAGCGGTTACTTCTCCGCAGCCTTTTCCTTGGCAGCCACTGCGTCCAGGATCATCTTCACGCAGGTCTCGCGGCCCAGGGCGGCGTTGATGGCAAGGTCGTAGTTGTGGGCATCACCCCAGCGGTTCTGGGTGTAGTAGTTGTAGTAGGCCGAGCGGTTGCGGTCGGTCTTCTCGATCTCTTCCTTGATGCCCTTCTCGTCGTGTGCCTTGACCAGAGGGTCGGTCTTGGCCAGCTCACGGCGCCACTCCACCGGCGCATAGATGAAGACGCGCAGCACGTCCTTGCGGTCCCGCAGCACATAGTCACCGCAGCGGCCCAGGATGACACAGGGGCCTTCCTCTGCCAGCTGCTTGATGATGCGGCTCTGCAGGATGAACACCTGATCGCCCAGCGGCAGCTCGTTGCCCATGGTGTACAGGCTGTACAGCAGGCTGTGGGTGTGGCGTTTCTCGCTGGCGGCAACAGCCTCCTCGGACAGGCCGGAGTGTTTGGCTGCCATGGTGATCAGCTCCTTGTCGTAGAGCTTGATGCCCAGAGCATTTGCAACATCCTCTGCGATGTAGTTGCCGCCGGTGCAGTACTCACGGCCAATGGTGATGATCGTCTTTGCCATAATGTGTTCCTCCTATGTAACAGTTTTTATCCCCGGAAAGCGTTTGGCGGGGGCGGGCCTAGAGGTCCGGCTGCCCGGTGCTCTGGGGGTCATTCTGAGGTGCGGCAGGCGGTGCTGCCGGGGGTCTGGGCGGCGCGGGCAGGCGGACTTCCGCGACCCGCATCCGGCCGGTCTGGTCTACGGCGTAAACGCTGCACCGCCCGCCTGCGGCCAGCTGTTCGGGCGGGAAGCACAGGCCTCCGTCCGGGGTGCGCTCCATCCGGCGGAACGTCCGGTGGGCCGTGGTGGCATGGGCGATGCCGTCGTGCAGGGTGTAGGCGGTCCAGCCGGAGAAATCATCCGGCAGCAGGTCGCGCTGGCCCCGCTGCTCGAAGTAATAGCAGCGGCCATCCTCGCTGCGGGCCAGTTCGCAGCGGACGCGGTTGGGCAGGTCGGCGGCCGCATCTCTGGGCTTGCGCTGCAGGGCGATGGCCCGGCCTGTGAAGTAGCGCAGGAAATCCGACAGCGCCATGGTGCAGTTGACGGAGCCGTCGCTGTCGGCGGTGGGGTCGTTGAGCAGGACATAATCGGCCATCACGGCGTCGTCGTGGCCAAAGCCCCGCAGCCCCATCCAGATGCCCACCGGGTCACGCTGGCCCCGGATGCGGCGCTCGACCCGGACGGCAACGGGGCAGTCGTCGTGGATCTGGGTGCGCAGATCCTGCAGGTCCATCCAGGCCTGCCAGCAGGGAAAGCCGCAGCAGCCCGCGGCAGCCGCTGCAAAGGCGGTGTTGCCGGTGCTCCGGGTGGCGTTGTCCTCCATGGCGTAGGCCACCTCTTCGGGCAGGATGTCCTCACCCCAGCGGTTCATCAGCGCCGCCATGACGAGGGGCAGGTCCATCTCCCGGCCAAAGCTGGGGTCGTGGGCAGAGAAGCAGTATTCCGGCAGGTAAAGCCGCCGGTTCAGCGGCCGACCCTCGTGTTTTTCCCAGGTCAGGGGGCGGACGGCAGCAGCCAGCAGCCGCACAGCGGGGGTGGATTTGTCGTCGTTGGTCGAGAGGTTGACCTGCAATTGGATGCCGGTGCCGCCGCCCGGCGTGGCCACGGTGACGGTGTCCCCCAGCAGGAAGATCATCCCGTCCTCGCTCTGGGCGTTGATGCTGCAGCGGGGGTAATCCGGGGCCCACTTGCCAAAGCTCATCCAGCCGGTCCAGGTGTTCCCGGCATAGACCCGGCAGCGCACCTCCACCATCGTGTTATGGGGGGCGCTGGCGTTCCAGCTGACGTTCAGGTTGCAGAAAGCCGGCATCGCGAACTCCGGCGTGGTGTAGCTGCCGTAGGGCAGATACCGCCCGGCGGAGCTGTCCAGCACCAAAGCGCCGCTTTCCAGCGCGACATTGTCCAGCGCGCCGCGGGAGAAGGTCTCGGTGCCCTGCAACACGAGGTTATTTCGTTGTTCCATCGCACGGTTCTCCTTTGCGCATCGGTGAAAGATCAGTGTTCGGTGCCGTCCGGCTCGTCTTCGCCGTATTCCTCCCGGAGGGCGGCGTCCAGCTCGGCGTCGTGCAGTTTCTGGAGGCTCTCCTCGATGTGGAAGACGCGGTTCACGTCTCCGTAGACGATCTGGCAGCAGACCTCGGTCTGGAACCAAAAGCCGAAGACGAGCATCAGGAAGATGCCCAGCGGCATGCACAGGATGACGACGCCCCAGAACAGGATGGTCACGATGGCGGACGCCAGCGCGTGGGGCAAGAAGGCGATCATGCAGTTCAGGCAGTTCTTCAGCGTCTGGTGGAAGGGCTGGTCCAGCAGAACCACCTGCGGCCACAGGTAGGCAAACAGCATGTGGAACAGCACCAGGTTCAGCACCGTGGCCACCCACATGGGCAGGCCGACGTTGGTGCCGTGGTACAGCATGTTGAAGCAGAAATAGACGAGGAAGATCTGGATGGTGATGACGGTGCAGTAGACGATGCCGGGCAGGATGGCGGCTTTGAAGTTCCGTTTGAACGCGCGGCGGTAGGTGGTCCACCAGTAGCCCGCTTCATCGCGCAGGGCGCGGAGCACGGTGTCGTACATGCCCGCCAGTGCGGGGCCGGCCAGGATGCCGCCCGCGATGGCGCTGACCACCATGACGGTGAGGTTGTTCATCAGAAAACCGACATACACCAGGCAGATGACCGGCAGAAAGCCGATGCAGGTGAGCAGATTGGCCAGGAACATGCCGGACATGTCGCGCCCGACCAGCTCAAAAAAGCGGCCGATGCCCGTTTTGCGGGGGGTGTCCTTCTCGACGCCCGGCCCGGCCTTGCGGAAATCATTTGCAGAAGGAAAAAGACCCATTTTGTTTCGAACCCTTTCTGGTTTGGCTCGGTGCCGCGGGGCAGAAGGAAAAGGAACTGCCCATTGTGCTACCTTTCTTTCTATAAATATACCCGGATTTTGTGAATTTTGCAAGCCATCCGGCCCTTCATTTGTAAAAAAAGTGTTTCGGCTCCCATTTTCGCCCAAAGTGTGGTACAATGAAACAGGCTTTTCAGGCCAGAAGGAGGAACGTATCATGAGCATTCTTCGCACGATCGCGATGTTTGTATATCTGTTTGGCTATATGATCGTCCACTACGGTGTGCTCCGCCGGGCCGAGCGCGCCCTCGCCGCCGGGGACATGGATACCGTGGAGCAGATCATCAACAAGCATATCCCGCACTGGAGCCGGGGCATCCTGAAAGTGACCGGCGCACGGCTGGCGGTGGAAGGGCAGGAGAACATCCCAAAGGACGGCCCCTGCGTCTTCGTGGGCAACCACCGCAGCTACTACGACATCCCGCTGCTTCTGGCGGCGCTGGATGCGCCCCACGGCATCCTGGCGAAAGAGGAGCTGGAAAAGATCCCTCTGCTCAACCGCTGGATGAAGCTGCTGGGCTGCGTTTTCGTCAAGCGCGACGACATCCGCGCGTCCGTCAAGGCGCTGAACGATGCCACGGCCATCGTGGAGAGCGGCAAGAGCTTCGTCATCTTCCCCGAAGGCACCCGCTATAAGGGCGAAGAGGGCGGCGCAGGCGAGTTCAAGGCCGGTGCGTTCCGCATCGCCATCAAGACCGGTGCCCCGGTGGTGCCGGTGGCCATCTCCGGTGCCCGCGGCCTGTTCGAGGCCCACGGCAACCGCGCGACCCCCGGTTCCATCCACATCCGCATCCTGCCGCCCATCCGGACGGTCGGCATGAGCAAGGCAGAGCAGAAACAGCTGCCCGAAGCCGTCCGCCAGACCATCCTCGCACAGCTTTAAGGAGAACTATGGCAAGCTATCGTTACGAACGCGACATCCAGCCCGGCGACCTCAAACCCCGCCGGGAAAAACAGTATACCCGGAAAGAACGCTGGGCCAACTGGTGGGATTATAACCTGAAGTGGGTGATCCTCATCGGCATCGCCGTGGCCTTTGTGGCGTACAACTTCATCGGGCAGTATTTCTTTACCACCAAGGCCGATTACAATGTGGCCGTGGTGGCCCCCTACTACCTGCCGGAGGATACTGTGGATGCGCTCCAGACCCAGCTTGCCCAATTCGGCGAAGACCGGAACGGCGACGGCAAGGTGGTCGTGACCCTGAACGTCTATACGCTGGACTATTCCGACGAGGAGACCCAGACCGAGAGCGCAGCCTACCTGACCATGGCGGGCACCACTAAGCTGGCCGCCGATGTGCAGGGCGGTCTGAGCGCGGTCTTTCTGCTGTACGACCCGGCGGGCTTTGAAGAGAGCACCGGTACCCTGCGCTACCTCGACGGCAGCCTGCCTGAACCCGGCAGCGACGGTGACTGGTGGAACATGGTCTACCGGTGGACCGACTGCCCCGCCCTGACCGGGCTGGGCCTCGGTGAATACCAGGCCGATACCACCCACGCTCAGGGCGGCGACAGCCAGGAGTACATGGCGCAGTTCTACGTCGGGATGCGCGGTGCCTGGAATTCCGGCACCGCCGACAACCTCAAGGGCGGCGAAGCGTTCTGGCAGGCGCTGACTGCCGGGGCCGTCTCCACTGCCAGCGCGGAGGACTGACGCCATGCGGTTCCGCCTGATCAAGCGGGAGGTCGGTGCCCCCCGCCGCCTGCCCGTCCCGCCGCCCCCAGAGCCAGAACGCGCCCCGCCCCGCGCTGCCGACCTCGACAACCCCTATGGCCGGTATTACGGGAAGGCGCGGAGCCGGGAAGACCTGCGAAAATGACCCGATCGAAGAGTCTCATCCGCCCGATGGCAGATGAGACTCTTTCGTTTTTCCAAAGCAAAATCTGAAAAAAACTCCGCACAGAACCGGGGCGGGGTTTGTTGTTTCTGTGTCCGGGTTATGGTATACTCATTCCGTATCATCTCCGGTATCATGAAAACAAAGGATGTGGAACCCATGGACGCACTGGACAAAGCCCGCCGGGAGATCGACACGGTGGACGCCGCGCTGGCCGCGCTGTTCGAGCGGCGGATGGCGGCTGTGTTGGCGGTTGCCGAATACAAAAAGGCCCACGGCCTGCCGATCTTCGATGCCGCGCGGGAAGCCGTGGTGCTGGACAAGGCCGAAGCGCGCATTCAGGACCCCGCCCTGCGCCCCTATTACCGCGACCACGTACAGCACATGATGGATGTGGCCAAGCAGTACGAGGCCGAGGTGCTGGGCCGGAACCGCGCCGCCTATCAGGGCGTGGAGGGAGCCTTTGCGCACATCGCGCTCAAGGCGCTCTTCCCCCATGCGGAGGCGGTCAGCTACCCCACCTGGGACGAGGTCTTCGACGCGGTGGAACGCGGCGATGCTGCCCATGGCGTGGTTCCCTTTGAGAACAGCCACGCGGGCGATGTGTCCGCCGTGCTGGACCTGTGCTACAACCACCCCGCCCTGTGGGTCGTGGATGTGTACGATCTGCCCATCTCGCAGAACCTGCTGGTCCTGCCCGGCACCCCGCTGAGCGAGCTGAAGCATGTGTACAGCCACCAGCAGGCCATTGCCCAGAGCGAGACCTTCTTAAAGCAGTTCCGCCTGCCGGCCACGGCCATGCCCAACACGGCCATGGCGGCCAAGTTCGTGGCCGAGAGCGGCGACCGGACGCAGGCGGCCATCGCCAGTGTGGAAACGGCGGCGCTGTACGGGCTGGAAGTTCTGGTGCCCAGCATCAACACCGATGGCGACAACACCACCCGGTTCATCGTCCTCAGCCGCGAAAAGCCCACGGCGGGCAACCGCTTCTCGCTGCTGTTCACGGTGGACAACAAGCCCGGCAAGCTGGCCGAGGTCATCCAGATCATCGGTGCCAGCGGCTACGATATGGAGTCCATCAAGAGCCGCCCGCTGCCCCATGTCCCCTTCGATTACTATTTTTACGTTGAGCTGGTGGGCGACCCCACCGCCGAAGAGACCGCCGCGCTGCTGCGCGCGCTGAACCATGTCTGCCGCACGGTACGGCTGTTAGGAGTGTACAACAAATGAGCGATTTTATCGGAACCAAGCTCACCATGAATCTGGGCGAGCGCAGCTATGACATCATCCTGAAGAACGGCGCACTGGAGAACCTGTACCAGTTCGCCCGGCTGGACCGCAGGGTGGCCGTCGTCACCGACAGCGGCGTCCCGGCCCAGTATGCCCAGCGGGTGGCCGACCAGTGCCGCGAGGCCCGGATCATCACGGTGCCCCAGGGCGAGGCCAGCAAGAGCTTCAAGATCCTGGAGAGCGTTTTACAGCAGATGCTCGATTTCAACATGGGCCGCGGCGACCTGGTCGTGGCGGTGGGCGGCGGCGTCGTGGGCGACCTGGCCGGATTTGCTGCCTCCATCTATATGCGGGGCATCGACTTCATCAACTGCCCCACCACCACGCTCTCGATGATCGATTCCTCCATCGGCGGCAAGACGGCGGTGGATCTGGGCGATACCAAGAACATCGTGGGTGCCTTCTGGCAGCCTAAACTGGTCATCGTGGACCCGGATACGCTGGCCACGCTCCCCCGCCGCCACTACATCAACGGCCTGGCCGAGGCGGTCAAGGCCAGCCTGCTGGCCGACCCGGAGCTGTTCGGCATCTTTGAAAAGGGCGACATCGACGGCCAGATCAACGAGATCATCTACCGCAGCCTGCGGTTCAAGAAAAACATCGTCGAGCAGGATGAGACCGAGCGCGGGATGCGCAAGGCCCTCAACTTCGGCCACACCATCGGCCACGGCATCGAGGCCGTCAAGGGCATCAAGGGCCGCCGCACCGTGGGCCTGTTCCACGGCGAGTGCGTGGCGCTGGGGATGCTGCCTATGATCGAATCCAAGGCGCTGCAAAAGCGAGTGCGGGCGGTCTACCGCCGCCTGGGCCTGCCCCTGCGCACCACCTACAACAAAGAAAAGGTGCTGGCCGAGATGCTGCACGACAAAAAGGCGCAGGGCGGTCAGATCACCATCATCAAGGTGCCGGGTCTGGGCTGCTGGCGCGCTGAGACCATCCCGGTGGAGGGCCTGCGCCCCCTGCTGGGCATGGAGGAATGACCATGAAGAACACGTTCGGGTCTGCCCTCTCCCTGACCATCTTCGGCGAGAGCCATGGCCGCGCCATCGGCGCCGTGCTGGACGGCATGGCGGCGGGTGTGCCGGTGGATGATGCGTTCCTCGCCGCCTGCATGGACAAGCGCCGGGCGCGGGGCGACGGCCTGTCCACCCCCCGCGTGGAGGCGGACCGGGTGCAGTTCCTCTCCGGCGTTGTGAACGGCCGGACGACCGGCACCGCCATCGCCCTGATGATCGAGAACCAGAACACCCGCAGCGGCGATTATGCCAAGACCGCCGACCTGCTCCGCCCCGGCCATGCGGATTACACAGCTTATGCCAAATACCACGGCTTTCAGGATGCGCGGGGCGGCGGACACTTTTCCGGCCGCATCACGGCGGCGCTGGTGGCAGGCGGTGCGGTGGTGCTGGGTGCCCTCGACCGGGCCGGCATCAACATCGTGACCCACATCGGGCGGTGCGCGGGCGTTGCAGACACCCCCTTTGCGCTGGATGACCCGGCGGCACTGGGGGCGCAGGCCGAAGCGCTGCTGAGCCGGGGCGATGGCTTTGCCCTGCTGAACGAGGCGGCCGAAGAGCCGATGAAAGCGGCCATCCGCGCCGCAGGCAGCGCAGGCGACAGTGTGGGCGGTACGCTGGAGACCGCCATCCTCGGCCTGCCCGCAGGCGTCGGCGAACCCTATTTTGACAGCGTGGAAAGCGAGCTGGCCCACATGGCCTTCTCGGTCCCGGCCGTCAAGGGCATTGAGTTCGGCACCGGCTTCGGCTTCGCCGACCTGAAGGGCAGCGAGGCGAACGATGCCTTCCGGATGCAGGGGGGCCGCATCGTGACGGCTACCAACCACAACGCGGGCCTGAACGGCGGCATCTCCAACGGGATGCCGGTCGTCTTCCGCACCGTGGTCAAGCCCACGCCCAGCATCTACAAACCACAGGATACCGTGGATTACATTGCAAAACAGAACGCGGAACTTTCCATCCAGGGCCGTCACGACCCCTGCATCGTGCCCCGTGCGGCCATCGTGCAGACCTGCGCGGCGGCGCTGGCCGTCGGCGACCTGCTGACCGCGAAGTACGGCATGGCCTGGATGGAACGGCCCACCGCTTACCGCAAGGAGGAGCTGTAAATGGAATACGGACTCATCGGCTCCAAACTGGGGCACTCGTACTCGAAGATCATCCACGAGATGCTCTGCGGCTACCGGTACGACCTGTGCCCGCTGCCCACCGAGGAGGAGGCGCGGGCCTTCCTGACCCGGCGGGCCTTCAAGGCGATCAATGTGACCATCCCGTATAAGCGGCTGGTCATGGGATTCTGCTCCTACATCGACCCGCGCGCCAAGGCCATCGGGGCCGTGAACACGGTCGTGAACCGGAACGGCCTGCTCTACGGCTACAACACCGACTATCTCGGTTTTGCCTACCTGGCCGATGCCCACGGCGTGGAGTTCGCGGGCCGGACCGTTCTCATTCTGGGCACCGGCGGCACCCACAACACCACGAGCGCCGTGGCAAAAGATAAGGGCGCGGCCAGAGTGCTGACCGTCAGCCGGCATCCGGACCCCGAAAAGGGCGAGCTTTCCTATGCGGAAGCCGTTCACAGCGGGGCCGACATTGTCATCAACACCACCCCGGCGGGCATGTACCCGAACGTGGGGGTCTGCAATCTGGATGTGACCGCGATGCCGGGGCTGGAAGCCGTCCTCGACGTGGTCTACAATCCGGACAAAACGGAACTGATCCTGCGCGCCGAGGAGGCGGGTGTGCCGGTGGCCGTGGGCGGCCTCGAAATGCTGGTGGCCCAGGCCGTGTATGCGGCGGAATACTTCCTGGACCGCAAGTTCGACGATGCCCCGGCCGAGATCCGCGCCATCACCGCCCAGCTCCGGAAAGAGCAGCTGAATGTGGCGCTCATCGGGATGCCCTCCTGCGGCAAAACGACCATCGGCCGTGCGCTGGCCGACCGGCTGGGCAAGCGGTTCGTGGACCTGGATGAGGAGATCGTCCGGGCCGCAGGCCGCAGCATCCCGGACCTCTTCGCCGCAGAGGGCGAGGACGGCTTCCGGGCACGGGAGGCCGAGCAGACCGCCCGCTTTGCCAGAGAGGGCCGTCAGGTGCTTTCCTGCGGGGGCGGGGTCGTCAAGCGGCCCGAAAACCTGCGGGCCCTGCGGCAGAACGGCGTGGTGCTCTTCATCGACCGCCCGCTGGACGCTCTGACCGTGGGCGGCGGGCGTCCGCTTTCCACCAGCGCCGAGGCGCTGAAGACCATGGAAGCCCAGCGCCGCCCGCTCTATCTGGCCGCAGCCGATGCGGTCATCCCGAACGAAACGACCGTTGCAGACGCCGTTGCGGCGGCACTGGAGGCATTGGATGCGATTTTTGTTCATTAACGGGCCAAACGTCAACATCGCCCGCTTCACCGAGCCCGGTGTAGAGGGCGAAGTGGACTACAACGGCCTGCTGGATTATCTGGACGTCTGCTGCCAGCAGATGGGCATCGAGCCGGATTTCTTCCAGTCCAACCACGAGGGCGATATCATTGATGAGATCCAGTCGGCCGCAGGCCGCGCCGACGGCATCATCCTCAATCCGGGCGGCTATGCCTATTACAGCGTGGCCATTCTGGAAGCGCTGCAGCTCTGCGGTGTGCCCGCCGTGGAGGTGCTCATGAGCGAACCCAGCGGCCGGGAGCCGTTCCGGAACACGGACGTCGTCTCGTTCGGCTGTCAGGGCCGCTTTGCGGGCGAGGGCATCGGCGGCTATCTCCACGCATGCAGTTATCTGGTGCAGCTGCTCCGGCTGGACGGCGGCGCACAATCGCACATGGTGCAGTAAGGAAAGAAACCTCTCAGTCTCGCTGACGCTCGCCAGCTCCCCTGATAGGGGAGCCTCTGGCGAGTCGGTGAGGACTGTGCTGAACGAGCGAAGTTTTTTACTTCCGGAAACGGCCGGGCTCCGCTGCTGAGATTCACAGCAGCAGTACAAATGCCGTTGCCAAAGAGGACAGGGCCCGCTGCTTTGCGCCCCATCGGGCCTACGCAGACAGCAGGGCTTGCCCGGCCTGCCAAGGGCTCCCCTATCAGGGGAGCTGTCTGCGAAGCAGACTGAGAGGTTCAGACCGTGAATCTCAGCAGTGGCTGAGAGGTTGACACGTTGATAAAAGGGAAAGGAATGCAAGAAGATGATCATTTCGACGAAAAAAGGCACCCCGAAGGAAGAACTGGAAAAGATCGTGGACCGCTTTGAAAAGCAGGGCCTCGATGTCACCCTGATCACCGGCAAGGACTACAACGTCTTCGGTCTGGTGGGCGACACCACCAAGATCGACGAGCGCGATGTGCTCGCCAACCCCTGGATCGACAACGTGACCCGTGTGTCGGCCCCGTATAAGCGCGCCAACCGCCTGTTCCATCCCGCCGACTCGGTCATCGACTGCGGCGGCGTCCGGATCGGCGGCCGGGAGAAGATCGCCGTCATGGCCGGCCCGTGCAGCATCGAGAGCGAGGAGCAGGCCCTGCGCATCGCCCAGAGCGTCAAGGCCGGCGGTGCTGCCCTCTTCCGCGGCGGTGCCTACAAGCCCCGCACCTCTCCCTACTCCTTCCAGGGTCTGGAGACCGAGGGCATCCTCGACATGGTCAAGGCCCGCGAGGCCACCGGCCTGCCCATCGTCTCCGAGCTGATGAGCGAAGACCGCATCCCGGAGTTTGAAGAGTATGTCGATGTCGTGCAGATCGGTGCCCGCAACATGCAGAATTTCCAGCTGCTCAAGGCGGTGGGCAAGATGCACAAGCCGGTCCTGCTCAAGCGCGGCCTGTGCAACACCATCGAGGAGTGGATCATGAGCGCCGAGTACATCATGGCCGGCGGCAACGAGCAGGTCATCCTCTGCGAGCGCGGCATCCGCACGTTTGAAAAGTATACCCGCAACACGCTGGACCTTTCCGCCGTGCCCATCATCCACGAAAAGACCCATCTGCCCGTCATCGTGGACCCCAGCCACGCCACCGGCAAGGCCAACCTCGTGGAGCCGATGATGATCGCTGCGGTGGCCGCCGGTGCCGACGGTCTGGAAGTGGAGGTCCACTACGACCCCCGCCACGCATGGAGCGACGGTGCCCAGTGCCTGACCCCGGACAGCTTTGCTCAGGCCATGGCCAAGTGCCGCCAGGTCGCATGGGCCATCGGGCGGGAGATCTGACCCTCTCAGGCCCCAGCTCTCCCGCAGGGAGAGCGTTTGGCAGAACGGGCAGAAGGAGGGCTGCAAATGCAGATCACGATCCAACCAGACAGAAACATTGACGGAGTCATTATGGCCCCGCCCAGCAAGAGCATGGCGCACCGGGCCGTGCTCTGTGCGGCGCTGGCAAATGGCACCTCACACATCCGGAATCTGGAGTTCAGCAAGGATATCGCCGCCACCCTCGCGGCGGCGGGCCAGCTCTGCGCCCGCGTCACCACCGGCGGGAACGATGCAGTGGTGGAGGGACTGGGCCGTTTTCTGCCCGTGGAAGCCCCGGTGGACTGCTGCGAGAGCGGCAGCACCCTGCGCTTCCTCATCCCGCTGGCCAGCCTCACCGGGCAGGAAGTGACCTTTGTGGGCCGCGGGCGGCTGATGGAGCGGCCCCAGTCGGTGTATGAAGCGCTGTACCGGGAGCAGGGCCTCCGCTTTGCGCAGAGCCCTTCCGGCCTGACCGTGGAGGGGGCGCTCTCCAGCGGGGACTATACGCTGGCGGGCAATGTGTCCAGCCAGTTCATCAGCGGGCTGCTGTTCGCCCTGCCGCTGCTGGGCGGCACCAGCACCCTTCACCTGCTCCCGCCGGTGGAGAGCCGCAGCTACATCGACATGACCCGGTCCGTTCAGGCGGCGTTCGGCGTCACGAGCCGGTGGGTGGACGAAACGACGCTGGAGATCCCCGGCGGGCAGGCATACCGCCCCTGTGACTACACCGTCGAGGGCGATTACAGCCAGGCGGCCTTCCCGGCGGTGCTGGGGGCTGTCACCGGCGGCGTCACGCTGACCGGTCTGGCCGAACCGACCTTGCAGGGCGACGCGGCCATTCTGGACATCCTGCACCGGTGCGGGGCCGACTTCTCCCGCACCGAACAGGGCATCGTCTTCCGGAAAGCGCCGCTCCACGGCACGGACATCGACCTGGCCGACTGCCCCGACCTCGGCCCGGTGCTGATGGTTCTGGGCCTGTTCTGCGAGGGGCAGACGGTCATCCGGAACGCGGAACGCCTCCGCATCAAGGAGAGCGACCGCATCGAGGCCATGGAAACAGAGCTGCGCAAATGCGGCGGGGTGCTGTCCAGCGCGGGCGGCACCATCACCATCGAGGGCTGTGCCGGGGCGCTCCATGCGCCGGACAGCGTCCTCTCCGGCCACAACGACCACCGGGTCGTCATGAGCCTGTCGGTGCTGGCACTGGCGGCGGGGCTGCAGCTGCCCATCGACGGCTCCGAGGCCATCACGAAGAGCTGGCCGAATTTCTTTACAGCCATCAAGCCATTGGGCGCGGAGGTAGAAGATGTTGGATAAAACGAAACGTTATCTCGTGGTGGGTCTCGGCCTGCTGGGCGGCAAATATGCGCTGGAACTCTCCAAAGCCGGGTTCCATGTGGACGGCATCAACCGCAGCGAGGGCCACTTGCAGTTCGCGCTCGACCATGGCTACATCGAGCGGGGCAAAACCCACGATTTTGAAGACCTTGTCCGGGAGGCCGACCACATCATCTTCGGCCTCTACCCCACGGCCCTCATCGAGTGGTTCCGGACGTACGGCCCGCTCCTCAAGCCCGGCTGCATCTTCACGGATGTGTCCGGCGTCAAGACCGGCCTTGTGGAGCCGGTGCAGGCCCTTTGCCCGGCGGGGGTCGAGTTCATCGCCAGCCACCCGATGGCAGGCCGCGAGACCTCCAGCGTGGAACACGCCGCCGAGGTGAATTTTGCCCCGGCGAACTTCATCATCACCCCGACCGGGAAGAATACCCCGGAGGCCATCGCCTGGGTCCGGGAGCTGGCCGAGGTGCTGGGCTTCAAACACATCTGCACCCTGACCGTGCAGGAGCATGACCGGATGGTCGGCTATGTCAGCCAGCTGTGCCATGCCATCGCCGTCAGCCTGATGTGCGCCAACGACAACACCTCGCTGTGCGAGTACACGGGCGACTCCTTCCGGGATCTGACCCGCATCGCACGCATCAACGACAAAATGTGGGCGGAACTGTTCCTCTGGAACAGGGATAACCTCATCTCGGAGATCGACCAGTTCGACGCCGCGCTCGGCGCACTGCGCAACGCGCTGGCGGCGGGCGACCGCGAAAAGCTCGAAGAGATGTTCCGCCTTTCCACCCAGCGCCGTGCGGCGTTCGACAAGAAGCTCCCCGAATGAGGTGAACCTATGCCCAAGCAGGAAGGCCAGAAATCCAAGCTGTTGGCGCTTTTGCGCATCTTTGAGACACAGACCGACGAAAACCACCTGCTGAACGTGCCCCAGCTGGTGGGGCTGCTGGAACAGCAGGGCATCCTCTGCGAGCGCAAGAGCGTGTACAGCGACATCGACGCGCTGAACGCACTGGGGTACGACATCCAGCTCCGGCGGGGCCGGGGCGGCGGCTATTTTCTGGCCAGCCGCACCTTTGACCTGGCCGAGCTGAAGCTGCTGGTGGACGCCGTGCAGGCCAGCCGGGTGGTGTCCAGCGCCACGAGCCGCCGCCTGATCCGGAAGCTGGAAAAGCTTTGCTCCAATTACGAGGGCGGCCAGCTGCAGCGTCAGGTCTACGTGGACGGCCGCCCCAAGACCGACAGCAGGAGCCTGCTGTACAGCATCGACGCACTGCACGAGGCCATCAACACCGGCCGGATGGTAGAGTTCCACTACAAAAAAGTGGGCCGGCCCGAAAAGCGGGTCATCAGCCCATGGCAGATGGCGTGGGAGAACGGCTGCTATTACCTCATCGCCTATCAGGACGAAAAGGAGCCGGTGGGCATCCGCCACTACCGGGTGGACCGGATGTCCGGCGTCCGGGTGCTGGAGCTGCCCCGCCGCGGCCGGGAGCAGTTTGCCAATTTCGATCTGCCCGCCTACCTGCGCAAGCACTTCAGCATGTACGGCGGCCCCGAACGGCGCGTGACCCTGCGCTGCACGGCCGACCTCGAAAATGCCATGCGGGAGCGGTTCGGCGCTTCGCCGACCTTCCTGCCGGAGGAGGACGGGCGCTTCCACTTTGATGTGCCCATCTGTGTCAGCGAGCCGTTCTACGGCTGGGTGGCGGGCTTTGGCGGCAAGGTGGAAGTCCTTGCGCCCGAAGACGTCCGCACCGGGATGCGGGCGCTGGCCGAACAGCTGGCGGAAGAGCATCGCTAAACAAGAAAAAACGGACCGTGAAAACGGTCCGTTTTTTGCGTAGTTCTGCAATTATTCGTCCAATTCCAGATCGCTCGGCAGGAGCACATCCAGCGCGGCGGCGGGTTCGGCGACGAGGCGGCGGCTCTGGTGGAAGATGGCCTTTTCGAGGGTGTTGCGGGCCAGACGGCCGTTGCCGGCGGTGCGGGCATCGGCGGCCTGACGGCGGGCGTAGTAGTTCCGCAGCGGCTCTTCGCAGGCCTCCGAGAGGGTGTAGCCCTTGTTTTTTGCGAGGACGTGGGTGATCTGCAGCAGCTCGTCTGCGGTGTAGTCCGGGAACTCGATTTTGTTGGGGAAGCGGCTGGCCAGACCGCTGTTGGCGGTGAGGAAGGTCTCCATCTCTCTGGTGTATCCGGCCAGAATGACCACGAGCTCGTCGCGGTGGTCTTCCATTCCTTTGACGAGGGTGTCGATGGCTTCGAGGCCGAAGCTGTCCTGCTCGCCGCGGTAGAGGCTGTAGGCCTCGTCGATGAAGAGGACGCCGCCGAGGGCGCTCTCGATGACGCTGTTGGTCAGCGGTGCGGTGTGGCCGGTGTAGCGGCCCACGAGGTCGCCGCGGCCCACCTCCACCAGCTGCCCGCCCTTGAGCGCCCTGATGGCCTTGAGGTACTTGGCCACCAGCCGGGCGATGGTGGTCTTGCCGGTGCCGGGGTTGCCGGTGAAGATCATGTGCATCGAAAGGCTGGCTGTTTTCATGCCCGCAGCGGCGCGGCGCTGCTGGACCTGCAGATTATCGGCCAGACCGAACACGTATTCCTTGACCGGGGCCAGACCGACCAGCTCCGAGATCTCGGCCCGGATCTCATCCAGTGCGCCGGTGTAGGCGGCGGGTAGCAGGTCAAACAGCGGGGCCGGGGCGGCATCGTTCAGGTGGAAGAGCAGGCCCTCCGGTGCGGCGGTCAGGGTCACGGTGCCGGTGAGCGGCTTGTCCGTTTGCAGGCAGTATTCGCTCAGGGCGCGGAAGATGCGGTCGCAGCAGCCGGACAGCCCGGCTGCGCCCTTCTGGGGGGTGCACTGGGCAGCGACGTAGTCCCGCACATCGGCCCCGGCGGCAAGGGTCAGGCCCAGCCGGGCCGTGACCTTCTGGGCCAGCGCGTTCAGCTGCTGGGCGGCGAGGGCTGCAAGGTCTGCCCGCTGGTAGGCGGTCGTCTCACAGACGTCGCCCAGCGCCGAGATCATGCTTGCGCCGAACTTGTCCGCCATGGCGGCGCGGCCCTTGTTCGAGAAGAAGATGAGGTACTTCCCGCAGGGGTCGAGACGGCTGACCGCGCCGGGGGCCAAGGCCGTTCCGGCGTCCACCAGAATGCCATCCCGGTTGACGATGTACCGGCTGGAGAGCGGGGCGCTGCCCCGGACGGCCAGGTCGGACAGCGTTTTCAGAAAGCTGGGGCAGCAGCTCTCGTAGTGTTCAAAGACCACGATCTCGCCGGGGGCGTGGAGCGCGGCGTAGAGGTCCTGCAAAAAGAGCTTTTCGGCGGCGGGGTTCGCGTAAAGCGCCAGGTCGAGCGCGGCGATCTGGTCGTTTTGCAGCAGGCCCCGCGCAGCCATGCAGCGGGCGGTCTCCTCCAGCGCGAAGTGCCGACCGGTGCCGGTGCCGCCGCTCAGCAGGATGACGTTCCGGGCGGCGGGCGGCTCGGTGCCCAGCACAAAGGGGCGGCGCATGGCGCGGACGACCGCGTCCACAAAGGCGTCCTGCCCCAGCACGGTCTGCCGGACTTCGTCGGCCAGCCCCTCGAAGCTGCCCAGATGTTCGGGTTTCACGTCGGTGGTGCCTTTGGCCAGCAGACCGTCGTTCTCCATATCCCGCAGCATCCGGCGGCTGTCGGCCAGTGCGGCCTCGGCGGCGGTGTCCTGCGTCTTCAGCTGGGCCGACTGGGCCTTGAGCATCGCATCCAGCTTCTTCTGCTGTTCCAGAAGCGCCGCGTTCAGGTCGTTCAGGGTGCTGTTTGGCTGCTGTCTGGGTTCGGCGGGGGTGCCGGGGGCGGCCTTGAATCTGCCGCCCGGCCCGAAGACTCCATTCATCAGGGTCTCCCAATCGTCTGTGTATGCCATGTCATCGCCTCCGTGATCGGTTCATTTCTTTCAGTATAGTGTACCGCAGCCCCATTTGCAAGGAAACTCTTGCAAAATCCGCGCAAGCCGGGTACACTGATTTCAAAAGGCCTGCCTCTGGCGAGGGCGGAAATGTTAGGATAAAGGATGAGAGTCAATGAAAACGCCTGCACAATGGAAAGCATGGTTCGAAAGCGAGGAGTTTGCCCGTCAGACCGGCTATCAGGGGCCGCTGGGCGCGGCGTATTCCCCATCGGGCACCCACCTGCGGCTGTGGGCACCCACGGCGCAGTCGGTCCGGGTCGATCTTTACCGGAAAGGCGACGGCGGGGCCTGCATCGGCAGTCTGCCGCTGAGCCCGTGGGGGCAGGGCGTCTGGGGCGTTTATCTGCCCGGCGACCAGCACGGGAAGTATTATAATTTCAACGTGACCACCGAGTGGGGCAGCGTGACCACCGCTGACCCCTATGCCCGCGCGGCGGGCGTGAACGGGGCGCGGAGCATGATCGTGGATCTGGCCCGCACCGACCCGCCGGGCTGGGAACAGGACAAACGGCCGGTCATCCCGGCGTCGAAGCGGAGCGTCTGGGAGGTCAACGTCCGGGATTTCTCGCAGGACCCGGCCAGCGGGGTGCGCAATGCGTGGCGGGGCAAATTCCTGGCCTTTACCCAGCAGGGCACGACCCTGAACGGCGACGGCATCCACCCCACCTGCCTGAACTACCTCAAGCGGCTGGGGGTGCGCTATGTCCAGCTCATGCCCATCTTTGATTTCGGCAGCGTGGACGAGAGCCGCCCGCTGACCCGGCAGTACAACTGGGGCTACGACCCCGCAAACTTCAACGTCCCGGAGGGCAGCTACTCCACCGACCCCGCCCGCGGCGAAGTCCGGGTGCGGGAGTGCAAGCAGATGATCCAGGCCCTCCATGCGGCGGGCATCGGTGTGGTGATGGATGTGGTGTACAACCACATGTACCGCTTCGACAACGTGCTGAACCGAGCGGTCCCCCTCTATTATTTTCGCCAGAACGAGGACGGCAGCCTTTCCAACGGCAGCGGCTGCGGCAACGAGTTTGCCAGTGAGCGGCCCATGGCCCGGCAATACTTTCTGGATTCGGTACTCTACTGGGCGCAGGAGTACCACATCGACGGCTTCCGGTTCGACCTGATGGGCCTGTACGATGTGGAGACGATGAACCTGCTGCGGGCCGAGCTGGACAAGCTGCCCGGCGGGCGGGACATCCTGATGTACGGCGAGCCGTGGCAGGGCGGCAGCAGTGCGCTGCACCGGTACGAGGCGAACAAGAACAATCTGGCCATGCTGAACGACCGCATCGGCATCTTCTGCGACGACACCCGCGACGCCATCAAGGGCGGCTGCTTCAATGCGCGGGAGCCGGGCTACGTGGAGGGAAAGCCCGGCAGCTTCTGGGACATCGGCGGGGCCGTGGCGGCATGGTGCCGCAGCGATAAGTTCCCGCCCCACACGCCGGGGCAGATCGTCAGCTATGTGTCCGCCCACGACAATTTCACCCTGTGGGACAAGCTGCTTCTGGTGCGCTACGAGCGCCCGGAGTTCGGCGCGGTGGACCGTGCCGCCCTGGCCCAGAACCGGCTGGCGGCGGGCATCTACCTCACCTGCATGGGCCTGCCCTTCTGGCAGGCAGGCGAAGAGTTCGCCCGCACCAAAAAGGGGCAGGGCAACAGCTACCGCTCCTCCCCGGCGCTGAACCGGCTGGACTGGAAGCGGGCCGAGCAGTTCCATGGGCTGGTGGACTATTACCGGGGCCTCATCGGGCTGCGGAATGCCTTCCCGCGGCTGGGTGCGGTAGACAGGGCCAGCCCCAACGCCATTGCATTTTTTGATTTGGAACAGCCGCTGGTGGGCTGGCGTCTGCCTGCCCTGCCCGGCGATGGGGCGTGGTGGGGCGCGCTCTGCGTCTACTACAACCCCACCGAACAGGAACAGCCCATCCGGCTGCCCGACGGGCGCTGGAAGCTGCTGAGCGACGGCACCTCGTCCAGCCTGTGGCGGGGCGACAGCCGCATCCTGAGCGGCGAAGCGGTCCTGGCCCCGGTCAGTGCGACCATCTTCGGCTTGGTATAAACAGCAATCCCCCGGCCAGCGGGTCACCGCCAGTCGGGGGATTTTTGAAGAAGAAAGGGATCAAATCTTGATAACGCCTTGCGGCGGGGGTGGCTCAGTTGTTGGCCGAACGCTGTGCGGCGGTGTTCGACGCATTCTTTTCGCCCAGCGTCAGCGAGACGGTCTGCATCTGGCCGTCGCGGGCAACGGTGATGGAAAGGGTGTCACCGGCCGTGTGCTGCTGCATCAGGGTGCCAAGGTCGTCTTTCTGAGCGATCTCGCTGCCGTCGATGCTGACGATGCGGTCCCCGGCCTTCAGACCGGCCTTGTCGGCCGGGCCGCCCTGCACGACGTCCACGACATAGACGCCGTAGGCGTTGACGTTGAACTGGGCCGCCGTCTGGGCGTCGGTCACGGCGATGTAGGTGATGCCCATATACGGCCGGCCGGAGACGTAGCCGTTCTCCAGCAGGTCCTGCGCTACCTGGATGGCGTCGTTGATGGGGATGGCGAAGCCCAGACCCTCCGCGTCCGAACTGGAGGACTTGGCGTTGACCAGACCGATCAGCTCACCGTTCATGTTGAACAGACCGCCGCCGGAGTTGCCGGGGCTGACGGAGGCATCCATCTGGATCAGGGACATGGTGTTGGTGGAGCTGGTGCCCTGGATGGTCACGCTGCGGTTCAGTGCGCTGACGATGCCGCTGGTGACGGTGCCGCCCAGCTCACCCAGCGGGTTGCCGACGGCCAGGACGCTGTCGCCGACCGACAGGCTGTCGCTGTCGCCGACGGTGGCGGGGGTCAGGCCGGTGGCGTCGATCTTCAGCACGGCGACATCGCTGGTGTCGTCCTCGCCCACCACGGTGGCGGTGTAGTCGGTATCCCCGATGGTCACGGTGATCTGCGATGCACCGGAGACCACGTGCGCACAGGTGAGGATATAGCCGTCCGAGCTGATGATGACGCCGCTGCCTGCGCCGGACTCGACCTGATTCTGGCCGTACCAGGACCACTGCGAGTAGACGACCTGTTCGGTGGTGATGACCACGACGCTGGGGCTGACCATCTCGGAGACCTGCGAAGTAGTCATGCCGCCGGACGCGACGGCGGTGCCGGAGGCCGCGCTGCTGTCGGTGCGCTCCACCTGCTGGATGACGACCTTGTTGCCTGCATTGCCGACCCGTGCGCCCACGAAGCCGCCTGCAAAGCCCATGGCTGCGGCCAGCACCAGCGCAACGGCGCTGCGGACGATGCGGCCGCCGCTATGTTTGCGGCGCTTCTTCGGTGGCTTGGAGGCTGCGGCCTGCGGCTCCGGGCCTGCCGGGGGCGGCGTAGTGCCGCCATTGCCGGTGGAAGTTTCCGACGGGCGGGCCGGGGCGGGGTCGCTGTAGGTGCCCGCCGTGTTGGCGGTGTTCATGCCGGAGGAGCCGACGTTGGGGTATCCGGTATCGCCGGACGAACTATTTGCAGAGGAATAATCGTATTCCCATTTGTTTTCATTTTCCATGGTACAACTTCCTTTCTCGAAGGGACTGGTTCGGGAGGGGCGTTTCGCCCGTCCCTCTCTGGAACTGGCTCTATTGTAGCCGCTAATTGTGAAAACGAATCGCTGAGCGGGTGAAGAATGTGTGAAATAAGGTCGTAGCCGCAGGCCTTGACAGCGGCGCGAGAGCTTGGTATTGTAAGGGAAAAGGAGACTGCGTATGAAACTGGAAGAACGGCCCGGCGGCTTTGCACTGTATAAAGAGAAGACCGAGGTGGGCTGCTGTCAGCTGACCCGGACGGCGGCAGGGGCGGACGTTGCCTGCCTTACCATTGTACCAGAATGGCGGCGGAAAGGCTATGGGTCTTATCTGCTAAAAGAGATATTGCGCCGCTTTGGCGGATATGACAGGGAGACGGCCACCGTTTTCACGGCCCCGCTGCCCGCTGTGCCGGGGGAGGAAGCGTTCTGGGCGAAGTTCGGCTTCCGGGAGGAGGCCGGGCGGCTCTGCCGCCGCCGGACGCCGGACCTGACCGCTGTGAAGTTCGTGCAGGACTTCCTTGCGGCCCGGCTGCAAAACCCGCAGCTGCTGGTGGATGCCACCTGCGGCAACGGCGGAGATACGGCGTTTCTGTGCCGTCTGGCGGGCGGGACGGGCCGGGTGCTGGGCTTTGACATCCAGCCCGAAGCCATTGCCTCCACCCGACGGAATCTGGCCGCGAACGGGCTTTCCGCCGAGCTGTACTGCGGCAGCCATGCAGACCTGCTGCATGATGTCCAGCCCGGCACGGCGGATGCCGTGATGTTCAACTTCGGCTGGCTGCCGGGGGCAGACCACACGGTCTTTTCCCACGCGGAGAGCAGCATCCCTGCGCTGGAAGCGGCCCTCGACGCACTGCGGCCCGGCGGGGTGCTCAGCGCCATCCTTTACAGCGGCCGGGTCATCGGGTCGGACGAGAAGACGGAGATCCTGCACTGGATGCGCACACTGCCCCTGACGCGCTGCACCGTCCTCGTCTGCGATTTCGCCAATTGGGCCGAAACGGCACCCCTGCCCTGCTTTCTTCTGAAAAAATGAGAAAAGTCTTGCATCTAGGTGGAATTTCTGCTAAAATAAATGCTGTTTGATTTTTAGACGGCCGGACCCTCTTTGGCATCGCGGATGCGATGCCGCCTCTCCCTTTGGCGGAGCGGGCGCAAAGCGCCTGAGAGGGCAGGCCTATTGATGGAGAACGACCCATGTGACGAAGAAAGGACCCGAAACAAACCCCTCTGACTTGAAATTGGGAGACTTATAAATCTATGACAAATCGTGAAGAAATCGAGCGCCGTCGGACGTTTGCGATCATCAGCCACCCCGACGCCGGCAAGACCACGCTGACCGAAAAGCTGCTGCTGTACGGTGGAGCCATCAACCAGGCGGGTTCCGTCAAGGGCAAGCAGAGCGCAAAGCACGCCGTTTCCGACTGGATGGACATCGAGAAGCAGCGCGGTATTTCCGTGACTTCCTCGGTGCTGCAGTTCAACTATGCGGGCAAGTGCGTCAACATCCTGGACACGCCGGGCCATCAGGACTTTTCGGAGGATACCTACCGCACCCTGATGGCGGCGGACTCTGCCGTCATGGTCATCGACGCCGCCAAGGGCGTTGAGGCCCAGACCATCAAGCTGTTCAAGGTCTGCACCCTGCGCCATATCCCCATCTTCACCTTCATCAACAAGATGGACCGCGAGGCCCGCGACCCCTTTGAGCTGATGGAGAACATCGAAGAGATCCTGGGCATCAAGACCTACCCCATGAACTGGCCCATCGGCTGCGGCAAGGAGTTCAAGGGCGTGTTCGACCGCAACACCCGCAAGGTGCTGGCCTTCTCCAGCGACGGCCGCGCCAACGGCGTCAAGAAGGTCGAGGAGACCGAGGCCGAGCTGGGCGATCCCGCACTGGACGAGCTGCTGACCCCCTATCTGCACCAGCAGCTCTCCGATGAGATCGAGCTGCTGGACGGTGCCGCCGAGGAATTTGATCTGGACAAGGTGCTGCGCGGCGAGCTCAGCCCCGTCTTCTTCGGCTCTGCGCTGACCAACTTCGGCGTTGAGCCGTTCCTGGAGAACTTCCTCCGCCTGACCCCCACCCCGCTGGCCCGTGTGGACAGCCTGACCGGGGAGCCGGTGGACCCCTGCCGCGAAGAGTTCTCGGCCTTCATCTTCAAGATCCAGGCCAACATGAACAAGGCCCACCGCGACCGCATCGCCTTCATGCGCATCTGCTCCGGCAAGTTCGAGCGCGGCATGGAAGCCTACCATGTGCAGGAAGGCAAGAACATCAAGCTGGCCACCGGCACCCAGCTGATGGCGCAGGACCGCGCCATCGTGGATGAGGCCTATGCAGGCGATATCATCGGCCTGTTCGATCCGGGCATCTTCTCCATCGGCGACACGCTGTGCACCGGCAAAAAGAAGGTGGAATTTGCAGGCATCCCGACCTTCTCGCCGGAGCACTTTGCGCGCATCGAGCAGAAGGACACCATGAAGCGCAAGCAGTTCGTGAAGGGTATGGAGCAGATCGCCCAGGAGGGTGCCATCCAGATCTTCCGCGAAGTGGGCGGCGGCATGGAAGAAGTCGTGGTCGGCGTCGTTGGTGTGCTGCAGCTGGAAGTGCTGGAGTACCGCCTGAACACCGAATACAACGTCGAGATCCGGATGCAGCAGCTTCCCTTCGAGCAGCTGCGCTGGGTGAAGAATGACCCCGACACCTACAACCTGCGGGACCTCGACCTGACCAGCGACACCAAGGCCGTGGAGGATATGAAGGGCAACCGTCTGCTGCTGTTCACCTCGGACTGGGCCATCCGCTGGGCCGAGACCCACAACGAAACGCTGGAACTGAGCGAGTTCGGCAACATCTAAAACGATCCCAAAGAGCTGCTGTGCGGGGCGGGACTCCAAACAGCAGCTCTTTTTGGATAGAAAGAAAAAATACAACAAAGAATGCCAGAAATGGGATGAGACAGGCCCCCGATGGGGAACACTTCTGGCATGGAGGAAAATAAGATGCAGAATATCACGATCGGAAAAAGCGGCATCGAGGTGCCCTTTCTCGGTATGGGCACCTGGGCCATTGGCGGCGGCAGCTGGTGGGGCGACAACGACGACGCCCTGTCGGTGAACGCCATTGAAGCGGCGGTCGAGCAGGGCATCCGCTGGATCGACACGGCCCCCATCTACGGCTTGTACCACAGCGAACAGGTCGTGGGCGAGGCGCTCCGGCACATCGACCGCGACAAGGTGGTCCTCTCCACCAAGTGCGGCCTGGAATGGCGGCACGAGACGCCGGTGCTCCACAAAGTCGTGGACGGCACCGCAGTCTACCGCGACCTGTCCGCCCAGAGCATCATCGAGGACGTGGAAGAGAGCCTGAAGCGGCTGGGCACCGACCATCTGGATGTCCTGTACACCCACTGGCAGAGCCCGGATCTCGGCCTCTACCCGCTGGAAGAGACGGTCGAGGCCATGATGAAGCTCAAGGAGCAGGGCAAGATCCGCGCCATCGGTGCGTCGAATGTGACGGCGGACATCATCCGCGGCTATTGCAAGTACGGCCAGCTGGATGTCATCCAGGAGAAGTACAGCCTGCTGACCCGCCGCGTGGAAAAGCAGCTGCTGCCCACCTGCAAGGAGCTGGGTGTGTCCATTCAGGCCTACTCTCCGCTGGAGCAGGGCCTGCTGACCGGCAAGGTCACGATGGAGACCACCTACCCGGAGGGCAGCACCCGGAACACCAACCCCAGCTTCCAGCCCGCCCGCCGTGCGCAGGCCATTGAGCTGCTGGAAAAGTGGGGCGACCTGACCGAAAAATACGACTGCACCCTCGCGCAGCTGGTCATCGCGCTGACGGCCCGGATGATCCCCGGCCTGCATGTGCTCTGCGGTGCCCGCACTCCGGAGCAGGTGCGCGACAACGCCGGTGCCCTGCGCATCCAGCTCAACGGCGCAGATGCCGTCCGCATGAAGTGGGATGTGGACGCCATTTCGTAAGATAATAAAGGCAGAAGAGGAGCCGCGGCCATTGGCCGCGGCTCCTCTTCGTTTATGCTTCTTTCAGCATCTGCTGGATCTTTCGTTTGGCGCGGCAGTAGGTCACGCAGGCCCAGTTGGCGGTGTGGCCGAAGATCGCACCGATCTTCTCGTAGGAGAGTTCGCCGAAGACCCGGAGGGTGAACACCTCCTTGTACGGTTCTTCCAGCCGGTGGAGGCACTGGTGGATGGTAAAAGCGGCGTCTTCGTCGATGAGCAGTTCGTCCAGGTCCGGCTGCGGGGCAGCGGCGGGCGGGAACGCCTCGTCCAGCGGGACGGTCTGTTTCGCCTTGCGGCAGTGGGAGTAATAACAGTTCCGCGCTACGGTGAAGAGCCAGGCGCGGATGTCCTGTCGGCCATCAAAGTGCTTCAGACCGTTCAGGGCCTTGAAAAACGTCTCCTGCGTCAGTTCTTCGGCCAGCGATTCCGAGTGGGTGAGCCCCTGCAAAAACAGGAACACATCCCGGAAATAGAGCCGGTAAAGTGCATCCATGTCCATAGGCTAGGCCCTCGGATAGAGGCCCAGCTCCTGCTCGGTGCCGTAGACGATGGTGCCATTGAGGCGGTAGGCCGAGACCGGCTGGCCTTCCCGGTAATGGAGCGTTTCGTCGGCACAGACGACGGCGAGCAGCTGGGTGTTGGAAACGGCGATGGTCTTGGAAGATGCCGCGCTCCCGAACACCCCGGCCAGTGCGGCGTGGAAGTGCGGGAAACGATAGCGCACGGCCTGCACCGTCACGGTCGGGCTGCCCCAGCTGAAGGGCTCGTCCAGCGTCAGCCAGACGCCCTCGCCCTGCACTTCGAGGATGCAGAGGTTGGCAGAGTCTTCTTTCCGGTTGTAGGTCCAGAACCGGGCTTCCTCGACGGTGGCGGGAGCCTCGGCGCTGTACATCCACACGGCCAGTGCCAGAGCGCACACCACGGCCAGCACAGCCGCCAGAGTGGTCAGCAGCTGCTTTTTCTGCAGGGCGGCATGGACCTGTTTCAGCGGGGCGTCGGCCTGCGCATCGGCCTGCACCGGGACTGGCAGGCGGATGCTGTGCAGTTCGTCCCGGCAGGCCGGGCAGCTTTGCAGATGCTCTTCGATGAGCTGGCCGGTCTCCGGGCTGGTGAGGTGTTCGGCATAGAGGGGGAGCAGGTCCCGGATGAGTTCACAGGGCAGTTTCATGAGTACGACCTCCTTTTTTCGTGTCCGTTCACCTCAATAACGCCCCAAAGACGAAAATATTACAGGAATCTCCGAAACTATTTTTGCTTCACCCGTTTTCACGCCAGAATGCCCCGCCGCTGGTCTGGAACAGCAGCCAGGGGTTCACGCTCTTGCTGCCCAGCTTGAAGTCCATGGTCATCTCTTCGCCCAGCGCACCGACGGCCTGCCCTTTCTGGACGGTCGTATTCCGGCTGACGGAGAGGGTCTGCAGGCCGTAAAGGTAGCTGCGCAGGCCGCAGCCGTGGTCGATGACGACGGTGTTGCCGGTGAGGGCAAGATTCCCGGCAAAGACGACGACGCCGTCCGCCGGAGCGCGGGCCGGGTCGCCGGGGATGGTGTAGAGTTTGGTGGAGTTGGAGCGGGAACCCTGCTGGCCGTTCGTGACCTTGACCTGACCGAAATCCAGCAGGATGAGATAGTTCTCGGCCGGGCAGATGAACCCGCCGGACCAGAGCTTCTCCCGCACAGGCAGCTCATACAGCGGCCAGATGTTGTTCCGGAACTCGGTGTTTGCGGCCTCGGTGGGGGCCGGCCCGGCCTCGACCTCCGCAGTGCCGAAGTCTTTGGGCAGAACGGTCAGCGTCCGGGAAATCGTCTCCCCGTTGACCGTGATGCGGATCTCGTGGGCTCCGGCGGAGGCGTTGTAGGCCGCAGGGATGTAGGCCCGCCAGCCGGAGGGGCTGCGGGTGCACGAAACACTGCCGAGGTCGGTCTCCAGGGTGGGGGCCGTGTCCCCGGCCATGCCGGTGATGGCGACGCCTACGATGCCGCCCTGCTCGACCCGCTCAGCCGAAAGCTCGACGTTGGCGCTGGCCTGCAGCGTGAACCGGAAGGAGAACCGATACCAACCGGTGGGCCGGGCCGGGTGTTCCTGCCCCCAGTTCTTATGAATGGCACCGTTGGTACCGCCGTCGAACTGGGTGGAAAGAAGGTCATTCGGGAGCCGCCAGACTGTCATCGTGGCCTTGTAGCTGCCGTTGGCCGGGAAGAGGAAGTCTTCATACTGCCCGGCAGAACCGGCGAACACGAGGCTGCCGACGTCGGTCTCGATGGTCAGGGTGGTGTAGGTGGCCCAGTCGGGCAGGGCGAGTGCCGGGTGGGCATCGTACAGTGTGCCCAGCTTTTGCACGGTAAGGGTGTCCGGCTCGGCAAAGACCCTGTCGAGCACACCGCCCACCAGCGGCACCTGCCAGCAGGAGCCGTTCACTTCCAGTGCCTGCCCGCCGAACTGTACGTCCGCCGCAGGGCGGGCCCCCTCGCCGGTAAAGGAATAGCTCACGGCCATTACGGCCCCCAGCAGCACGACGACGCCCAGCGCGACGCCGATGATCCAAAGAAAAAATCGCTTCATGATATGTAACATCCTCCTGACATTGTGCAGGGCCCGGCAGTATGGGAGCCGCAGGCGGGTCTGAAAAACATGTCCGACCTGCCAAAGGCTCCCCCCTTTTTTGGAGGGAGCTGGCGTGTCAGCGCCTGAGAGGGTTGCAAAAAGGGCGCACGCGGCGGGTCAGGAAGTGACCACCGGGTGCGCCCTTCAGCGGATCGGTTATTCTTCTGCGGCGTCCTCGGCAGGTGCGTCGGCGGGTTCCGCCTTGTCTTCGCCAAACAGCAGGCGCTCGTACTCGTCGAGCTCCTTCTCGCGGCGACGGAGATAAACGGCCACGGCGGCCAGTGCACCGGCGATGGCGGCCAGCGTAGCGATCACAGCGATCAAACAAGATTTCTTCATAGGTTCAGCACACTCCTTTTTTGGGTCGGAACGATGGGTCCAGAACATCCTTTGTGTCGGGGTGGCCCTTTTCGCGGTGGGCCATGGAACCGCCCTTGCAGATATCGTGTAGAAATATCGCGTTAGGAATATTATACCCGGAATGCAAAAAAATTACAACTGCCAATCCGTAAATTTTCATCGACCTGCACGAAAAAAGTTAAAATGCAGCGGCCAGCAGTTTGCGGTACGCCTTGAACGCACCGGGCAGGGTGTACGCGGCTTCCAGCTGTTCCGGGCTGGCCCAGACGCAGCCGGCGGGGGTGGGCTGGCGCTCTGCCGTGAAGAGATAGCCGCCCATGTGCCACTCGATGTGGCTGAAGATGTGCCGGGCCGGGCGGAGGGCTTTGGCGGCATCGGGGGTGCAGACGACGCCCAGCGCCGCCAGGCGGGCGCGGGCCTCGTCGGCGGAGAGAGATTCGTCCTCCCAGAGCACCGGCTGCCACAGGCCCGCCAGCAGACCCTTTTCGGGCCGCTGCTGGAGCAGGACGCCCTCCGGGCTGCGGACGAGCGCCAGCGTCACCGGCTCGATGCGGCGGGCCTTGGGGGCCGCTTTGCGGGGCAGGGTGAGGGCCGTCCCGGCGGCATGGGCGGCGCAGAGGTGGGCCAGCGGGCACTGCGCGCAGAGCGGGGCACCGTTGGGTACACAGACCAGCGCACCCAGCTCCATCAGGGCCTGATTGTAGTCGCCGGGGGCAGCCGGGGGCTGGTGTTCCATGACACGGGCCGTGAATGCCCGCTTGACCTTGGGGTCGGTGATGAGGCGGTCGTCGTTGTACAGACGGGAAAACACCCGCAGCACATTGCCGTCCACTGCAGGCACCGGCAGGCCGAAGCTGATGGAGGCGATGGCACCCGCCGTGTAGTCGCCGATGCCGGGCAGGGCGCGGAGGGCATCGTAGTCGGCGGGCAGTTCGCCGCCGTACTGCGCACAGACGAGCTTTGCCGCCTTTTGCAGGTTCCGCACCCGGCTGTAGTAGCCCAGACCCTCCCACAGTTTGTGGAGCTTTTCCTCCTCGCAGGCGGCAAGGGCGGGGATGTCCGGCAGAGCGGCAAGGAACCGCTCATAGTAGGGCAGCGCCGCCGAGACGCGGGTCTGCTGCAGCATGATCTCACTCAGCCAGACATGGTAGGGGGTGGGGTCGGAGCGAAAAGGCAGGATGCGGTGGTTCGCATGGAACCAGTGGAGCAGGGCGGGCGAAATGTTTTCCACGAAATGTTACCTCGATGTTGAAAATGGATCAAGAAAAGCCTCTCCGTCAAAGCCTGACAGCTTTGCCAGCTCCCCTGCTAGGGGAGCCTCTGGCGAAAAGGGAACGTTTCCCGTTCTGCCAAGGCCTCTCCTCGGTAGGAGCGGTGGCATTGCGAAGCAATGACGGAGAGGTTTCCTCATTTTTTAGAATCCGTAAGCGGTGCGGGGGAACGGCAGGACATCACGGATGTTCTGGATGCCCGTGAGGTACATGATCATGCGCTCGAAGCCCAGGCCGTAACCGGCATGCTCCACGCCGCCGAACTTGCGCAGGTTGAGGTACCAGTCGTAGCTGGATTTGTCCAGCCCCAGCTCGTCCATACGAGCTACCAGCTTGTCGTAGTCTTCCTCACGCTGGCTGCCGCCGATCAGCTCGCCGATGCCGGGCACCAGCATATCGGCTGCGGCCACAGTCTTGCCGTCCGGGTTCTGCTTCATGTAGAAGCTCTTGATCTCCTTCGGGTAGTCGGTGACGAAGACGGGCTTCTTGAAGACGACCTCGGTCAGGTAGCGCTCGTGCTCGGTCTGGATGTCCACGCCCCACTCGACGGGGAACTGGAACTTCTTGTTGTTCTTCTTCAGCACCTCGATGGCGTCGGTGTAGGTGATGCGGCCGAATTCGCTGTTCGCCACCAGCTCCAGGCGCTCGATGAGGCCCTTGTCGATGAACTGGTTGAAGAAGGCCATCTCGTCGGGACAGTTGTCCAGCACATAGCGGATGACATACTTGGTCATGGCCTCGGCGGTGTCCATGTAGCCGTTCAGGTCGCAGAAGGCCATCTCCGGCTCGATCATCCAGAACTCGGCGGCGTGGCGGGTGGTGAAGCTCTTCTCCGCACGGAAGGTGGGGCCGAAGGTGTACACCTTGCCAAAGGCCATGGCCATGGCCTCGGCCTCCAGCTGGCCGGAAACGGTCAGGTTGACCGGCTTCTCGAAGAAGTCCTGGGTGTAATCGACGGTGCCGTCCTCGTTCTTGGGCACGTTCTCCAGGTCGAGGGTGGTCACGCGGAACATCTCACCGGCGCCCTCGCAGTCGGATGCGGTCAGCAGCGGGGAGTGTGCGTAGACGAAGCCGTTCTCCTGGAAGAACTTGTGGATGGCATAAGCAGCCACGCTGCGGACGCGGAAGGCGGCGTTGAAGGTGTTGGTGCGGGGGCGCAGGGTGGGCATGGTGCGCAGATACTCCATGCTCATCTTCTTTTTCTGCAACGGGTATTCGTCGGCGGGGCAGTCGCCCAGGATCTCGACGGAATCGGCGTTCAGCTCAAAGGGCTGCTTGGCCTGCGGGGTCAGCACGATGCGGCCCACGATGCGCAGGCTGCTGTAGAGGCCGGTGTGGATGACGGCGTCGTAGTTTTCCAGCTTGCCGGCTTCCAGCACGACCTGCAGGGTCTTGAAGCAGCCGCCGTCCGACAGGGCGATGAAGCCGATGTTCTTGGAGTCGCGGATGTTCTTTGCCCAGCCGCAGACGGTCACGACGGTGCCGTCGGCGGGGGTGTTCTTGTACAGCGAAACGATCTCAGTGCGTTCCATGGTATCTCCTCCGATGTAAAATAAAAAGACAGCTTTGCCCTGAAGTTTCAGGGCGAACAAGCTGTCTTGTAATGTCCGCGGTGCCACCTGAATTACCGGAAGTGTCCGGTCGCTCACGCGCTCATCTCAAAAAGAAAGCGCTGCCCTTGTAACGCGGGGCGCAGCGGCGCACCTACTGGCAGTTTTGCAAAAAACTGGGGTTCAGGTTGCAGCTCCTGGGTGTTCGTTCGCGCAGGGGGCGCTCACGGCTCGCAGCAACTGCCGTGTTCTCTGGAAGCGTCCCGGATGCGTTACTTTTCCCGATCTGTGCTTTTCGGTAATTCTAAAAATAGCACAGGAAAGCGGCTTTGTCAATCAAAAATCAAGACTTTGTCTTGCATTCCGGGCCGAAAAATGATATCATCTAAAATGATATGTTGTGCGCTTTATACCCATCCTGTTTCCGGGCGTTCCGGGGAGGCATCCCGCGCTGCAAACTCTCTGTTGTTTTAGGAGGACATTTATGACTGAAAACCAGATCCCGTATGAGCAGGAAGAGGAGATCAACCTCGTTTCCCTGCTGTTCACAGTCCTGCGCAAATACCGGCAGATGGCGGCCGCAGCCCTGGTCTGCGCCGTACTGTTTGCAGGCGTGGCTGTTGTGAAGAACATCTCGTGGAACGCCGCCGTCCAGAAGGCGGCAGAAGAGGGCGAGACCGCACCCCGCACTTCGGCCCAGCAGACGTATGAAGAGGACATGGTCGAGTACCGCGAAGCACAGAACAAACGCGATACCGACGTGCAGAGCTACAACCAGCAGCTGCGCGACAACGAGCGTTCGCAGCAGACGGTCCAGTTCAACATCGACAACGCCGAAGAGTACATGGAAAAGTCCGTCCTGAACAGCATCGATCCCTACAATGTCTACAACGCCAGAGCGGATCTGTACGTCACCACCGATTATAAGATCATGCCCGGCATGGACTACCAGAACCCCGACTACACCAGTTCGGTCCTGAGTGCATACACCTCCCTGCTGACCAACCACGAGGCCATTTCTGCCATTGCAGAGCAGTTCAACATGGAAGAGCGGTATATGCGGGAGCTGGTCAGCGTCTGGGGCGACGACTCCACCCGCCTGCTCTCCATCAGCATCAACGCAGCATCCGAGGAAGATGCCACCGCCATTCTGGACGCTGTCATCGCCCGGATGAACGGCCTGTACGAGACGATTGAGTCCACCGTGGGGCACCACAGCATCACCCTGCTGTCCCGCACCAGCAGCGTCACCGTGTCCACCGACCTGCGCGACCAGCAGCAGAACACCCGCGACAACCTGACCAGCCTGCAGAACCAGATGACCGATCTGCAGGCGCAGCACGACCTGCTGGAGCAGAACATCCAGAAGGCCGATCAGGACCTGGCTGCCCTCGAAGTGCCGAAAGATCCGGGCAACGGCAGCTCCTCTCTTGTGAAGTTTGCCGTGATCGGCTTGGTCCTCGGCGTGGTCCTGGTAGCCGGCGCTGCGGTCGTCAAGTTCTTGACCGCCGGCCTCGTCTACTCTGCGAAGGACCTCAAGTCCACCTGCAATCTGCCCGTCCTCGGTACGCTGGCCGGTGCCGCTGCCCGGAAGGCAGTCAAGCTGGACGCCAAACTCAACAAGCTGGAGGGCCGCCCCGATGGCAGCCGCGACGACGAGACGGTGCGCCTGATCGCCGCCACCATTGCCAGCCGTGCCCCCAAGGCTGATCGCATCCTCGTCACCGGCGATCTGCCCGCAGAGCAGCTGTCTGCCCTGACCGCCCAGCTGCAGGCTGCCGACACCCTCCGCAGCCGGAAGCTGACCTGCGCCGAGAGCGTACTGGTCTCCTCCACCGCCGTTCTGGAAGTCAACGCCGCCGACGCGGTGGTGCTCGTGGCCGACTGCAGCTGCTCCCGTTACAGCAGCGTGAACGACCAGAAGGAGCAGATCGCTCGTCTGGGCAAGACGGTTCTGGGCTGCGTGGTATACGAATAATGGATCTTGCCCGCTCAGGTATGGCGCTGCGATGCCTGAGCGGGCTTTTTTATTGCAAGGCCCTGATCAGCCCCTCGGCGGCCAGCTGCCCGGCGTACAGGGCCTCATTGAGGTTGTTACCATGGCCGCCCACCTCGATGAGCAGGCTTCCGGTGGTGAGGTCCTGATTGTAAAAGCGGTAGCTGAACAGCACGGGCCGGGTGAGGCCGGGGAATGTCCCCTCCATCGCCCGCTCCCATGCGGCGGCGAAGCGGAGGTTCTGGCGGTAGTTGGGCAGGGAGATGCTGCCGCCGTTGTCACACCCGCAGATGATCATGACCTGAGCCGCCTGCTGGCCGTTCACGGTGCAGACCGGGGCCATCCGGGAGCCGTTCTCGGTCTCGATGGCGTCGCGGTGGACATCGAGCACCACCTTGATGCTGGGGTATTGGGCTAAGTACTGCTGCACCACAGCGCGGCTGTTGGCGTAGCTGCCGGTGTAGCTGGGGTAGTCGTTCAGGGTCTCGTCGTGGAGGGTGTTCAGCCCGGCGGCATTGAGGGTGTCGGCCATGACGCGGCCCACGGCGCACATGTTATAGTTCCGGTCGGTGGTGCGGGAGCCGTCGCCGGGGCGGAACCACAGCCCGGCCGAGAGGCGGTAGTCCTCGGTGGCGTGGGTGTGCATGATGAGGATCTGCGGCTCCGGGCTGTTCCACTCCACCTGAAAAGGCAGGGGGTTCTGGATCTCTGCCGCGATGTCTGCCGCCGGGACGCGGGTGTTGTTCTTGATGCTGCCCGCCCCACAGGCCACGTATTTTTCGCCGCTGCCCTGCGGATAGGTCTTTTCGAGGACGGTGCCTGCGTCTTCGGGCCGGGCGTCGTCGCCTTCCAGCGGGACGAGGTAGGAGCGGTCTGCGGCGGCGGGCAGAGATCCCGGAGCGGGTTCGAGGACTTCGGGCGGAAGCGCTTCTGCCGCAGATTCGCCGCTCTGCGCGGAGGCGGCCTGCTTCCGGCTGAGAGAAAGGGCCGTCTGCGCGGCGGGCAGCGGCCCGATGATGAGCGCCGCCAGACTGAGCACCAGCCCATGGGCAAAAACGGTCAGCGCCAGCATCAGCGCCGCCGCCCCGGCCAGACTGAGCACCGGCCCGGCCCCGAAATCTCCCTGCCTGCGGCGCATGGCGGACACCTCCTTCCCTCTTGATAGGGTATGAAATGAACCTGTAGAGATAGAACGTTTCGTGCCGGAATGCCAAGGCCTCAGCTCGTCAGCCAGCCCAGCTGGGCAATGCTCAGGCGGGGCTGCAGGGCACGGTTGATGGCCGCGGCCAGCAGGGCGGCCCCGTGGGCGATGACGCTGTCCAGCTCGCGGGGGGTCACCACAAGGTCGCTGCCCTCCTCGGCCTGCATCAGGGTCGGGATGCCTGCCGCTACGACCGGCACCCCCAGCCGGGCAGCATCCAGATGGCGGCTGTGGCCGGGCTGGGCCGGGAACAGCCCGGTGTCCGAGAATTGCAGGGTCCGGCCCAGCCGCTCTGGTTCGGAAGAGCAGAGGCTGTCCACGCAGAGCAGGGCAGCGGGGCGGATCTCCCGCACCAGTGCCCCGGCCAGCTGCTGCAAACTCAGCCCGGTGGCAGCCGACACGCCCGGTGCCACTGCCGCCACCGGCCGGATGCCCTGCACCGGGACGGCATGCTGCCCCATCGTGACGAAAATTTTCTGCACGGTCCGGGGGCCGAGGGCATCGGAGGTCACCCGCCGGTTCCCGACGCCCAGCACCAGCACCGGCCCTGCCGGAGGCAGCAGGGCCTGCAGCTCTGCCGCAGCCGGTTCGATGACCGCTTCGTCCCGCTCGTCCAGCAGGCTGACGCGGGGCACTTCCAACGTCACGTACCGCCCGCGGGGGCGCTCCAGCCCTTCGCGCGCGATCTCCACCCGCGTCACGGTCACGCCGCCGCGCCTGGCTGTGGCCACCCGCACACCGGTGGGCGGCGCACTGTCCGGTGCCCGGAACAGCTCATCGGCAAGGTCTGTTTCCCGCATGATTCATCCCGCTTTCCCATCTGAAATTTGCATTTGGGGCCGTTTTGGCCCGGATTTACAGCTTCAGTATGGGATTTTGAAAACTTTTCTAAACAAAAATCGAAAAAAGGCTTGCGCTGGTACGGCAAATATGGTATCATAAGGTGCGCTGTTATAGGTAGCCAAGGAGGTGGAACGAATGCCTAACATCAAATCTCAGAAGGACCGCGTCGTGCAGGCTGCAGCTGAGCAGGCTCACAACAAGGCCATTAAGACCAACCTGAAAACAGTCGTCAAGAAGGCAGACGCTGCCATCGATGCTAAAGCCGCTGACAAGGACGCAACTGTCCTGGCTGCTGTTTCCGCGATCGACAAGGCTCGCGCTAAGGGTGTCATCAAGAAGAACACCGCTTCTCGCAAGATCAGCCGTATGGCAAAGCGTGCAAACAAGAACGCTTGAGTTCATGCCTGATCGAGTGATCGACTGACGAACAAAACCTCTGTGCCGGTTTCCGGTGCGGGGGTTTTTGTTTTTTTGCATCCTACCACCCGCCGTGCGCGAACCGGCGCGAAGCAGCGCCGCTTTTTATTGTGGGCTAGTTCTGGTCGTGGCTCCGGCCGACCCAGGAGCAGACCACGCCGCAGACGAGGCTGGTGGTGATGCCGGCGGCAGCGGCGGTGAGCCCGCCGGTGAGGATGCCGATGGCCCCCTCCTCCTGCAATGCGGTGCGGACGCCTTTGGCCAGCAGGTGGCCGAAGCCCAGCAGCGGCACGGTGGCCCCGCACCCGGCCAGCTCGGCCAGCGGGGCGTACCAGCCGAGGGCCGACAGCACGACCCCCGCGACGACATAGCCCGTCAGGATGCGGGCAGGGGTCAGGCCGGTCAGGTCGATGAGGATCTGCCCGGCGGCGCAGATGCCGCCCCCGATGACGAAGGCCCAAAGATAGTTCATGATGCGGCTCCTTTCTCCGGCGCAGCCAGCTCCACCAGATGGGCGACGGCCGGGATGCTCTCCTTTTGCAGAAAGGTGGTCTGGCTCATCAAGGCTCCGGTGGCGAGGAAGAGCACCCGCTTCTGGGTGCCGCGCTCCAGCCGGGGCAGGATGTGGGCGCAGAGCACCGCCGCGCAGCAGCCCGCACCGGAGCCGCCGCTCTTCACGGCCTGCTCGTTGGCGTCGTAGAGGATGCAGCCGCAGTCCACATGGTTCTTGATGAGCAGGCCCTCGGCGGCCAGCAGCTCCCGGAAGAGCTGGCTGCCCACATGGCCCAGGTCGCCGGTGTAGATGGCGTCGAAATCCGGCGGCTCTGCGTAGGTGTCCCGCAGGTAGTGCAGCAGGGTCGCGCTGGCGGCGGGGGCCATGGCTGCGCCCATGTTGTTGATGTCCCGAATCTGATAGTCCTGCACCCGCCCGAAGGTCACGGCCCGGATGCCGACCCCCTGCCCGGCGGGGCGCAGCAGACAGGCCCCGGCGGCGGTGGCCGTCCACTGGGCGGTCGGGGTGCGGACGGCTCCATAGCTCAGCGGGGTGCGGAACTGGCGTTCGGCGGTGCAGAAATGACTGGATGCCATGGCCAGCAGGCCGTCGGCCAGCCCGGCCGAGCAGAGCGCAGCCCCCAGCCCCAGCGCTTCGGCCATGGTGCTGCAGGCCCCGAACAGCCCCGCATAGGGGATGCCCAGTGCCCGCATGGCGTAATTGGAGGCCGTGCACTGGGCCTGCAGGTCTCCGGCCAGAGCCAGACTGACCTCTTTCTCAGTGATCTGTGCTTTTTTCAGGCAGAGCCGCGCCGCCCGCAGCTGCAGCTGGGTCTCGGCGGCTTCCCAGCCGGACTGGCCGAACCGGTTATCGGCGCTCAGCGCATCGAAGCCCGCCGCAAGGGGGCCTTCCCCCTCTTTTTTGCCGCCCACCGCCGCATGGGCCGCGATGACGGGCGGAGTCTGGAAAATCAGGGTGTCGCCGCGCCGGGTCGCCATGAGAAATTCCTCCTTTCAGGGATGTTTTTTTGCGGATTTTGTGGTATACTGGAAAATCGCCGGGAGTGTGCAATCTTTGCGCCCGGCAAAGCGTATGGTAAGTGAGAGGGATCAGCCGCCCAGCAGCCAAAGCACCCCGCCGTACAGCACCGCAGCCAGTGTGCCGTACACGATGACCGGCCCGGCGATGGTGAACATCTTGGCCCCGGTGCCCAGCACGCGGCCCTCGGTCTTGAACTCGATGGCCGCGCTGACCACGGCGTTGGCGAAGCCCGTGATGGGCACCAGCGACCCGGCCCCCGCGCGGGCGGCGAGCTTCTGGTAAAGGCCCAGCGTCGTCAGCACCGCCGAGAGGGCGATGAGGGTGCAGCTGGTCAGGGTACCGGCAAGGTCGGCTTCGAGCCCCAGACCCAGATACCACTGGCGGAGCACCTCGCCCAGCAGGCAGATGCCGCCGCCCACGCCGAAAGCCCACAGGCAGTCGGTGCCCAGCGGCGAATGCGGGCCTGCCCGCTGTACCCGCCGCGCATATTCCTGCGCTGTCAGTTTCATGCAGAACACCTCCGGGGATAGGATGTCCCCAGCCCGGAGAGAATATACAAGGAGAAGCCTTATGAATCAACGACCTGTGAACCAACCGCACCGCCGCATGACCCGCGCCGAAGTGCGCCGCCGCCGTCGCAGCCGTGCCATCCGCCGGGTGGCCGGGCTGACCGTCGCCGTCTGCCTGTTCGTGGGCGGGGCTGCGTTCCTGCTCAACCGCCACGCCCCGGTGCCTTCCGCCAGCGCGGCCAGCGCCCCGGCGGAGGATGCGGAGAACAGCCTGCTTCCGGCAGCGTCCAGCACCGTGGAGGAGACCAATGGCAATGCTCTGGGCCTGACCGCAGACGAGGCCGCTGCCATGCTGGCCGACCCGCTGATGGTGCTGGTGAACCACACCAACAAGATGCCGGACGACTATACCTTTGAGACCAAGGAGTGCGGCTCGAAGACCGCTGTGAACAAGACGCTGCAGACCGTGGCATGCGATGCCTTTCTGGAGATGCAGAAAGCCGCTGCCGCCGAAAATGTGACCATCTGGATGCAGAGCGGCTACCGCAGCGTCAAGTACCAGACCGGTCTGTACGAGCGGAAGACGAAATACTACACCGACCAGGGCTACGACCTGGCCACAGCCAAGGAAAAGGCGGCGGCGGTCGTCAACCCGCCGGGCTATTCGGAGCACAACTGCGGTCTGGCCGCAGACCTGAACAGCCCGGAGCACACCGGCCTGGACGAGGGCTTTGAGAACACCACGGCCTTCCGCTGGCTGTGCGAGCACGCGGCAGATTACGGGTTCATCCTGCGCTACCCCAAGGGGGCCGAGGCCCAGACCGAGATCACCTACGAGCCCTGGCACTGGCGCTATGTGGGCGTGGAAAATGCCCGGAAGATCAGCGCCAGCGGCCTGTGCTTCGAGGACTACATCGCCCAGCTGCACACCCTTGCGGGCTGAGCGGAAAAGCGCTGGCAAAGACCGGTGAAGAAACCGTAAAAATTTGCGCGAACCTTTGCATTTCCGGCAAGGGTATGGTAAGATAGCAATGGCCCGGCCAGCCGCGCCGGAAGGCACAGCGCCGGGCTTGAGTGTAATGAATGCAAAAGAAGGAATAATCTATGAAGATCCGTTCAAAACTGATACTGTCCGCTGTGGCTGCCACGCTGGGCTGCGCTCTGCTCGCAGGCTGCGGCGGCGCGGCTTCCTCTTCCACGGCGTCCTCGGCAAGCCCGGCGGCGTCCTCGGTGGTGCTGTCCCAGGCGGAGAGCGCCCTGCCCGACGACGGCACCAACAGCCCCGATGCGCTGGCCGACGAGGTAGATGCGCTGCTGGAAGCGAACCCCATCTCCAACCAGTTCGAGATCGCTGCCATGAACATCGAGTACGATTTCGGCCTGAAGGCGGAGGATGTGGCCAGCTATAAGGGCGTGAAGAGCAACGACAACGGCGACGCCGGTCTGGTGCTGGTCATCGAGCCGGCAGAGGGCAAGGCCGAAGAGATCGTGGAGGCCCTGAAGGCCTACCAGCAGGACCAGGTGGCCTTCTACGGCAACTATGCCGAGTTTGCCGCGGCACAGGCCAATGTGGAAAATGCCGTCATCGCCAACAGCGCCGACCGCGTGGTGATGGTCATTGCCTCCAACGCGTGCACGGAAGACCTGACCGACGCCGTCAACGGCGTTCTGCTCAAGTAACAACGATCATCGTGGGCCGGTGCCTTGGCGGCATCGGCCCTTTTTCAAAGGAGGAACACCTTGGTTTTCAGCACCATCCTTTTTCTGTTCCGGTTTCTCCCCATCACGCTGGCGCTCTATTACCTTGCGCCCGCCAAACTCAAGAACACCGTGCTCTTTGTGTGCAGTCTGGTGTTCTACTGCTGGGGCGAAGTCCGGTTTTTCCCGGTCATGCTGGCCCTCATCCTCATCAACTACCTCTGCGGCCTGGGGCTGGAACGCATGGAGGACAAGCCCGCCGCCCGCACGGCGCTGCTGCTGGTGGCTCTGGCGGGGAGCCTGGGGATGCTGTTCTATTTCAAGTATGCGAACTTCGTCCTCTCCAGCCTGAACAGCCTGTTCGGCACTCAGTTCGCGGCCATTCAAGGCATCAGCACCCTGCCGCTGGGCATCAGCTTCTACACCTTCCAGACCCTTTCCTACACCATTGATGTCTATCGCCGGGATGTGAAGACCGAGCACAACATCATTGATTTTGGTGCCTATGTGGTCATGTTCCCGCAGCTCATCGCAGGCCCCATCGTCAAATACCGCGATGTCTCGGCTCAGCTGCATGTCTACGAACATCGCTACAGCCTCCGGCAGATCGAGGAGGGCATGACCCTGTTCACCTTCGGTCTGGCGAAGAAAGTCCTGCTGGCGGATGCCGTGGGCGCGCTCTGGACCGACATCATCGGCATCCAGAACAGCCCCTCCACCACCTATGTGGGTCTGGGCAATGCCTCCACGGCGCTGGTCTGGCTGGGCGTCATCGCCTATTCTTTGCAGCTGTATTTCGACTTTTCCGGCTATTCCATGATGGCCATCGGCATGGGCAAGATGCTGGGCTTTGATTTCCCGCAGAACTTCAACTACCCCTATATCTCGCGCTCCATCACGGAATTCTGGCGGCGCTGGCACATGACCCTGTCCGGCTGGTTCCGGGAGTATGTCTATATCCCGCTGGGCGGCAACCGCAAGGGCCTCAAACGGCAGATCTTCAACCTCTTCGTCGTGGAGCTGCTCACTGGCATCTGGCATGGCGCGGACTGGAACTTCATCTGCTGGGGCCTGTACTACTTCATCCTGCTGGCCGTCGAGAAGCTGTTCCTGCTGAAATACCTCGAAAAAGGCAAAATCTGGCCGCATGTCTACACCCTCTTCCTCGTGGTGGTGGGCTGGGCCATGTTCGTGGGCAACGACTGGGGCGTCGGGTTCAACTACCTGTTCTATAAGCTCTTCGTGCCTGCGGGCGGCGTGTCGCCGGTGTATTTCCTGCGGAATTACGGTGTGCTGCTGGCGGTGTCGGTGGTCTGCTGCACCCCGCTCATCGAAAAAATCTGGGACCTGCTGAAGAAGCGCACCGCAACGCGGGTGGCCACGGTGCTGGTGCTGCTGGTGCTCTCCACGGCCTATGTCGTGGGCAGCACGAACAGCCCGTTCCTGTATTTCAATTTCTGAGGAGGACGTAAAGCATGGATCCGAAAAAGCGTGTTTCCTCCCTGAAGCAGTACCCGGTGCTGGCAGCTTTCACCCTGTTCTTCGCGGCGCTGTTCGTGCTGGACCTGGTGACGCCGGACCGCGCCTACAGCGAGCTGGAAAACACCACCCTCACCCAGCGGCCCAAACTGACGGCCGTGTCGGTGGATGGGCTGAACAACTATTTTACGAACTATACCAAATATGTGAAGGATCAGGTCTTCGGGCGGGACCAGTGGATCAGCCTGCAGAGCCTGGCCGAGACGACCCTGTTCCAGAAGACCCAGAGCGGCGGTATCCTGCTGGGGCGGGAGCACCGGATGTTTGCCCGGCGCTACCGCGTTCTGCCCACCGAAGAGCGGGTCTGGAACAAGAATCTGGCGGCGGTGCAGTTGCTGGGTGAGCGTTACCCCGGCAAGGTGAGCTTCATGCTCGTGCCGTCGGCCTCGGTGCTCTACCCGGAAGACCTGCCCCTCGCTGCGCCCCAGATGGACGAGGAAGGGCGGATCGACGAAGCGAAGGCGGCGCTCCCGGCGGTGCAGTTTCTCCGCGTCACCGATGCGCTGCGGGCGCACAAGGACGAGTATCTGTACTATCGCACCGACCACCACTGGACGACGCTGGGGGCTTACTACGCCTACGAGCAGTTCTGCGAAGCGCAGGGCCTGACGCCCTTTGACCGCAGTGCGCATTCTGTGGAGACGGCGGAGGATTTCTACGGCACCCACTACTCCAAGGCGCGCACCTGGAATGCCGAGCCGGACACCATCACCTGGTACGATCTGCAGAATCGGCTCACCATCTGGAACGTCACTGCGCCGGGCCAGCCCACCGAGGGCACACAGACCGACCTGTACGATACGGGCAAGCTGGACGTTTACGACAAGTACGCCATGTTCCTCCACGGCAACAACGGCCTGAGCCGGGTGGAGGGCGACGGCACCGGCAAGATCCTCGTCATCAAGGACAGCTACGCCAACAGCTTCGTGCCGTATCTGACGGCAAACTATGCGGCCATCGATGTGGTGGACTTCCGCAATTACAACTACGGTCTGGACCAGCTCATCGCAGACAACGACTACGACGCCATCCTGGTGTTGTACAGCTATTCCAGCTTTACCAGCGACCCGTATCTCTACCGTGCGGGCGTGGCAGGCTGAGCTGTGAAAAAACGCAGTCCTTTTTCACAAACTTTTCGTGAAGTTTTCATGCGACTTTCCGATTTTTCACAGTTTTGCACAGAATCTATTGCAGAAAATCGACAGACGTAGTAAAATGAGCGTATAAAGAGTGAGTGAGGAATGCAGCAGGGTTGCTGTATGCGGCGGAGGAACAGAAACCGTCGAAATGAGGGAAAACGAAAGATGAAGAACGAACTGAAGATGCCCGCACACTGCGCCGTGGTGTCGGAGGATGAGATGACTTATGTTGAGGGCGGCAGTTATCTGGATGCGCTCTCGACGGCGGCAACGGTCGTAGGAGCTGTGGTGCTGGGTGCCAGCTATGTCTGGGGCATCGGAACGGCCCGCAGCTGGCTGAGCCAGAAGGGAAACCGCAAGGGCAATGTCTTTACGGTGATCGGCCGTGCACTGGATGATATCGGCGAGGACATGAGCCAGAGCCCGTCCAACTTCCTGCGGGATGTGGTCTCCACCGCTGCGGTGGTGGGTCTGGCTCCGGTCAGCGTGGTGCTGATGCTCATCTGAGCAGACAGCCCCGGATGCCTCTTGGAACCCCTTAGCATTTGTTTGGAAACCTGCAGTGCAGCGAATGCACTGCTTGGGATATTATTGCTTTTTCAAAGGAGTGTTATTATGGAAAACAAGATGAAGATGCCCGCGAACTACAACGTCATGAACGAAGAGGAAATGACCTATACGCAGGGCGGCAGCGCTATTGGTGCTATTTCTGCTCTGGCTAGCACCGCATTCGGCATCTGGAACCTGTACAACTACTACAAGGGCATGGTCGCTACCCGCAACTATGTCGCAGCGCACAAGGGCCAGGATACCGCAGCTCTGCTGGAGGGCGGCATGAACACCTATGTGAACTACCTGCAGAAGGATCTGATCAGCGCATTCAAGGGTATCTGCGCTGGTACGGCTGCTGTCGGCCTGTGGCCCATCACCGCTCTGGTCGTCATCACTGCCTAAAATATTGAGGCCAGACAGCCCGGAGTCCTCCAAAGAACAATGAAAAGCGGCGGCTCTCCCCAATCGGGGCGGGCCGCCGCTTTTTGTTGTGTTTTGGAGAAAAGTGTGCTATTCTAATACCGGAAGACGCTGTGTCCAGAACGCAGGCGGCAACTCCCTACCGGAAGGTCTTGTTATCAGCAAGGCGCCGGGAGGGCGACTTTTGTAGTTTTTGTCCCCCGGAGGCCTTGTGGCTGAAAGGGGGGATGTCAAATGACATTGACTGAGGTTCTTGCACTGTTGGCGCTCATCATCAGTTTCCTGGGATTGATCGTCACAGTTATCTACGACACGATCGATATCGTGCTTCGCATCAAAGAGTTTCAGACCAAAATTGGACAAAAGAAATGACCGCCCACGCTTGCCCAAGCCGACGGTCATTCTTTTGACGATATGCCGGTAAGGAGCTAGCCGTTTGTTGGGCCAGCGCCTTCCTTATTTGTAGTATATCCGGTTTTGGACGGATTGTCAAGATTTTGTGTGGCTGTTCCGTAAGTGCGGGCCGCCGCTTTTTGTTGTGTTTTGTAGAAAAGTGTGTTATTCTAATATCGGAAGACGCTGTGTCCAGAACGCAGGCGGCTGTCTTACCAGCAAAGTTTGTTTCGGGTTCCTTGAAATGAACGGAATGCTGGGAGGCAGGCTTTTTTGAAGTGGAACCTCCATCTCGCAGCATAACGAGAGAGGAGGGGATGTCCTATGTCTCTGATGGAAACGCTGACGTTGATCGGATTGATCTTTACGTTTGTCGGGCTGATGGTACAAATCGCAGTTGCGGTTTTTAACATTACCTGGAAGATTTCACATGAGCAGAAAGACAACAACAGAAAGAAAAGCAAGTAACCGCCTCAGCTTCCCAACTGTCAGTTACTTGCTTTCTTTCTTCATGATAGAAACAAACTGCTGGTAAGGGTTAGCCGTTTGTTGGGCCAGCGCCTTCCTTATTTGTAGTATATCCAGTTTTGGACGGATTGTCAAGATTTTGTGTGACTGTTCCGTAAGTGCGGGCCGCCGCTTTTTGTTGTGTTTTGTGACCCGGTTACGGAAGCGGGGCGGCATTTGGGGTATACTAAGACCAACGAACAACAAACACACCCGCAGGAGGTAGAAGATATGGAACCCATTACGATCACGACCGAAAATTTTGATGCCGAGGTGCTGCACAGCGAAAAGCCGGTGCTGCTGGACTTTTGGGCCAGCTGGTGCGGCCCCTGCCGGATGCTCTCGCCCATCGTGAACGAGGTGGCCGAGGAGCGCAGCGACGTCAAGGTGGGCAAGGTCAATGTGGACGAGCAGCCGGACCTCGCCGCCCAGTTCGGCGTCATGAGCATCCCCACGCTGCTGGTCTTCCAGAACGGTCGGCTCGTCAATCAGGCGGTCGGTGCCCGCCCGAAGAGCGGTGTGCTGGCCCTGCTGGATCGCTGAGCCGGCCCCCGAAGAATCGCGTTTTGCCCCGCTGTGCGCATCCTGCGCCCGGCGGGGCATTTTTGCGCTTTGGGGAGCGGTGCGTTTGCGGAACACATCATCTGATTTGCCGGTACGATGAAACAATTTCGCGTTTCTGTACAAACGCACAGAAAAACGGTAAGATAAAAGAGAAAAGTTTGATGCTTCCGTGCTTTACAACTTTATCAAGATAAAGTAAAATAAATTCAAGAACGATTTCGCAGAGCAAATGGCGCGGACGGTGTCGCACACAGGGCGGGAAAGAGGAAAGGGAAACCAGCATGGGATTTGATCTGTCGGATCTGCAGCCGAAGGAGCGAGCCTCCTTTGCGCTGCGGGCACTGTATGAGGCGGCGGGCTGCCGCAAATACCACATGGGCCGCTTTGAGGAATACGGTCTGTATCAGGAGAACCGGAGCTTTCTGTCGTCGGAACAGGTCATCACCTTCACCGACCTGGACGGACGGTTGCTGGCGCTCAAGCCGGATGTGACCCTCTCCATTGCCAAGACGGCCCAGCCCGCCCCCGGCGAGACGCTGAAATACTACTACCACGAGAACGTCTACCGCCCCTCGGCGGAGAGCCACACCTTCAAGGAGATCGCGCAGATGGGCCTGGAGATGCTGGGCGCCGTGGGCGAAGCGCAGGTGCAGCAGGCAGTCGGGCTGGCGGCAAAATCGCTGGAACAGCTGGGCGCGGCCTGGGTGCTGGAGCTGAGCCACATGGGGTATCTGTTCGGTCTGCTGGATGCGCTGGCAGTGCCCGAAACGGCCCGCCCCGCCCTGCTGGACCTGCTGCGCGAGAAGAACGCCCACGAGCTGCGGGCTGCCGCAAAGGCCGCCGGGCTGGACGATGCCGGGGCCGATACGCTGTGTGCGCTGCTGACCCTCTGCGGCGGCTGCGAAGAGACGCTGGCCCGCGCCGAGGCTTTCTGCAAAAACGACCGGATGCGGGCCGCTGCCGCCGAGCTGCGGGCGCTGACGGGTTCTCTGAGCGCCGGGGGCGGGAGCGTCCGGCTGGACCTCTCGCTGGCGGGCGAGATGGAGTATTACAACGGGCTGGTCTTTCAGGGCTATTTGCAGGGCCTGCCCCGCCCGCTGCTCAAGGGCGGACGCTACGACCTGCTGATGCAGAAATTCACCCCCGGCGCGGACGCCATCGGGTTTGCGGTCTATCTGGATGAGCTGGACCGCCTGAGCGCCCCGCTGCCGCCGGTCCAGCAGCAGAAGATCGATCGGGTAATGCTGAATGTGGCTCTGCCGAAAGGCCGTCTGGGCGATAAGGTCTATGGCCTGCTGGCCCGCATCGGCTACGGCTGCGCCGAGGACTACAATGCTACCCGGAAGCTGGTGGTCGAGAACCCCGAAGCGGGCATCCGGTATTTCCTCGTCAAGCCCAGCGATGTAGCCATCTACGTCGAGCACGGCGCGGCGGATGTGGGCATCGTGGGGAAGGACATCCTCACCGAAGCCTCCGCCGACGTGTACGAGCTGCTGGACACCGGCCTCGGCAGATGCCGGATGTGCGTGGCAGCGCCGAACGACTATCAGGACGACCCCAGCCGCCCGGTGCGGGTCGCTACCAAATTCGTGAACATCGCCAAGAACTACTATGCGTCCATCGGGCGGGACATTGATATCATCAAGTTGAACGGTTCCATTGAACTGGCCCCTATCCTGGGCCTTTCGGATGTCATCGTGGACATCGTGGAGACCGGCACGACCCTGCGGGAGAACGGCCTGAAGGTCGTGACCGAGTTTCTGCCCATCTCGGCCCGGTTCATCGCCAACAAGGCCAGCTACCAGTTCAAACACCGGGAAGTGGACCGAATGCTCGTACAACTGCGGGAGACCTTACAGGAGGCTGCAAAATGATCAAGCTGTACCAATTTGACGAACTGAGACCGGAAGAAATTCTGAACCGGGACATCCGCGCCGAAAAGAATGTGGAGGATGTCGTGGACGGCATCCTTGCCGACGTCCGCGCCCGCGGTGATGCGGCCCTGAAGGAATACGCTCTGAAATTCGATGGCGCGTCCATCGAAGAATTGCAGGTGACCCAGGCGGAGATCGACGAGGCCTTCGCGAACATGGACCCCTATTTCCTGGAGACGCTGAAAGAGGCCGCTGCCAACATCGAGGCCTTCCACCGCCAGCAGGTGCACAAGAATTTTGTGATGAACGACAAGCCCGGCGTGGTGCTGGGCCAGAAATACACCCCCATCGAAAAGGCGGGCGTCTATGTGCCCGGCGGCACGGCGGCTTATCCTTCTACGGTGCTGATGGATGTCATTCCGGCCAAGGTTGCCGGGGTGTCGGAGATCGTCATGACCACCCCCGCCGGAAAGGACGGCAGGGTGAACCCGGTCATCCTGGCCGCTGCCGCTACGGCGGGCGTGACGAAGATCTTCAAGACCGGCGGCGCACAGGCGGTGGCGGCGCTGGCCTACGGCACCGAGAGCATCCCGGCCGTGGATAAGATCGTCGGCCCCGGCAATATCTACGTGGCCACGGCCAAGCGGAAGGTCTTCGGCAAGGTGGGCATCGACATGATCGCCGGCCCCAGCGAGATCCTGGTGCTGGCAGACGGCGGGTGTGACCCGGCCTGGGTGGCGGCAGACCTGCTGAGCCAGGCCGAGCACGACAAGCTGGCCAGCCCCGTCCTCGTGACCGACAGCGAAGCGCTGGCCAAAGCCGTGCAGGCGGAGCTGGAAGTCCAGATCCCTCAGCTGCCCCGCGCCGCCATCGCCCGCGCCAGCGTGGACGACAACGGCAAGATCATCGTCTGCACCGACTTGCACAAGGCCATTGAGGCCTGCAACATCATCGCGCCGGAACATCTGGAAGTCTGCGTGGAAGACCCCTTCGGCGTGCTGAACGAGATCCGGAATGCGGGAAGCATCTTCCTGGGCCGGAACGTCCCGGAGGCACTGGGCGATTACTTCGCCGGCCCGAACCACACCCTGCCCACCAGCGGCACGGCCCGCTTTTCCAGCCCGCTGGGCGTGGACGACTTCGTCAAGAAGTCCAGCTTCCTCTATTACACCCGCGATGCGCTGGAGGCGGTGGCCCCCCGCATCGCCGATTTTGCCGAGCGCGAGGGCCTGCACGCCCACGCCAGAAGCGTGACGATCCGGTACGAATAAATGGGAAGGCGTTTTCCCCTCTCCGTCATTGCTTCGCAATGCCACCTCCCCCAAAGTGGGAGGTTGAAAAGCTCTCCCTTTGGGAGAGCTGGACGCGAAGCGGCCTGAGAGGGTGAGGACGCTGACAAGGAGATAAAGCGTATGAGTAGATTCCTTTCACCGAGGCTGGATACGGTGACCCCCTACACCCCCGGCGAGCAGCCGCAGGATCAGCAGTACATCAAGCTGAACACCAACGAAAGCCCCTATCCGCCTTCCCCGGCGGTGCTGGAGGCCGTGAGCCGTTCCGAGGTGGAAAAGCTGCGGCTCTACTCCGACCCGGCCTGTACCGAGCTGCTGAATGCGGCGGCAAAGCACTTCGGGCTGCGGCCGGACCAGATCATGCCCGGCAACGGCAGCGATGAGAACCTGTTTTTCGCGCTGCGGGCCTTCTGCGACGAGGAACACCCGCTGGCCTATGCGGACATCACCTACGGCTGCTACGGCGTCTGGTGCGGGCTGATGCACATCCCCAGCCGGATCATCCCGCTGCGGGAGGACTTCACGCTGGACCCTGCCGACTATTACGGCCTGAACACCACCATCGTGCTGGCCAACCCCAACGCCCCCACCGGTCTGGCCCTGCCCCGCAGCGCCATCGAGGGCATCCTGAAGGCCAACCCCGACCATGTGGTCATCGTGGACGAAGCGTATGTGGACTTTGGCGGGGAGAGCTGTGTGCCCCTCATCGACCGGTACGAGAACCTGCTGGTGGTGCAGACCTTCTCGAAGTCCCGCCAGCTGGCCGGTGCCCGGCTGGGTCTGGCCATGGGCAGCGCGAAGCTCATCGCCGACCTGAACCGGGTCAAGTTCAGCCTGAACCCCTACAACATCAACCGCCTGACCCTGAAAGCCGGGCAGGCCGCGCTGGAAGATACCGCCTACTTCGACACCACCCGCGCCGCCATCGTCGAGACGCGCAGCTGGACCCGGCAGCAGCTGGAAGCGCGCGGCTTCACCGTGCTGGACAGCCGGTCGAACTTCCTGTTCGCCCGCACGGCACGGCAGGACGGCGGTACCCTGTACCGAAAACTGAAGGAAAACGGTGTGCTGGTGCGGCATTTCGATGCACCGCGCATCCACAGCTGGCTGCGCATCACCATCGGCACACCGGCCCAGATGCAGGCGCTGCTGGCCGCACTGGACAAGATACTGGAGGACTGACCCATGCGGGAAGTGAGTTTGGAACGCAACACCAACGAGACGCAGATCGAACTGACCCTCAATCTGGACGGCGCAGGCCGGTATCAGGTGGACACCGGCTGCGGGTTTCTGAACCACATGCTGGAGCTGTTTGCGCGGCATGGCCGGTTCGACCTGGTGCTTACCTGCCACGGCGACGTGGAGGTGGACTACCACCACACCGCCGAGGACATCGGCATCGCACTGGGGCAGGCGTTTGCCAGGGCGCTGGGCGATATGCGGGGCATCTGCCGCTACGGCAGCTTCTATCTGCCCATGGATGAGGCACTGGTGCTCTGCGCCGTGGACCTGTCCGGCCGGTGCACCCTGAACTGGGATGTCCGCTGCAAGACCGAAAAGGTCGGCGATTTTGATGTGGAGTGCGCCTCGGAGTTCTGGCTGGGCTTTGCCCGGAACGTGCCCGCCACGGTCCACTTTGTACAGTTCGCGGGCGAGAACACCCACCATATCCTCGAAGCCTGCTTCAAGGGCGCAGGCCACGCGCTGGCTGCGGCGGTCAAAATCGACGCCGCCCACCGGGACGAGATCCCCTCCACGAAAGGACTGCTGGTATGATCGCGATCATGGATTATGGGGTGGGCAACCTGTTCAGCCTGAAGTCGAGCCTGGCCCATCTGGGGCAGGAGGCCGTCGTCACCGCCGACCCGGCGGTCATCCGCGCGGCCGACCGGCTCATTCTGCCCGGTGTGGGGGCATTCGGCGACGCCATGGCCAAGCTGGAAGCCACCGGCCTGGTGCCCGTCCTCCGGGAAGAAGCCGCCAAAAAGCCGCTGCTGGGCATCTGCCTGGGGATGCAGCTGCTGTTTGAAAAAAGCTATGAGTACGGCGAACACGCGGGCCTGGGCTTCGTAAAAGGCGAGGTCTGCCCGCTGGAACCCGACCTTGCAGACCGGACACTCAAGGTGCCGCAGATCGGCTGGAACGCGCTGCACATCGTCCGGGACGACCCGCTGTTCCGCTACATCCACGCGGGCGAATACGTCTACTACGTGCACAGCTACTACGGCACGAACTGCGCGGAGAGCACACTGGCGGTGAGCGATTATTCCATCCCCGTCACCGGCGTGGTCCGTGCGGGCCGGGTGTATGGAACGCAGTTCCACCCCGAAAAGAGCGGAGACACCGGCCTGCGCATCCTGAAAGCCTTCAGTGAATTGTGAACGGCCCAACCCTCTCCGTCATCGCTTACGCGATGCCACCTCCCCCGAAGTGGGAGGTTGAAAAGCTCCCCCTTTGGGGGAGCTGGCGCGAAGCGCCTGAGAGGGGGAAGCCAGTTAAAGGAGATCTATAATGCAATTATTTCCAGCCATTGATCTACGGGACGGAAAGGTCGTCCGCCTGACGCAGGGCGACTACGACCGGATGACCGTCTACGGCGAAGACCCCTGTGCCCAGGCGCGGAAGTTCCTGGAAGCCGGGGCAAAAAATCTCCATGTCGTGGATCTGGACGGTGCCAAGGATGGCACCCTTTCCAACTACGAGGCCATCGCCGCGCTGGCAAAACAGGGCGGCCTGTACATTGAAGTCGGCGGCGGCATCCGCACCGAAGAGCGGATCGAGACGTATCTGTCGCTCGGCGTGGGCCGCTGCATCCTGGGCAGCGTGGCCGTGACCGATTTCGACTTCACGGCCCGGATGCTGAAACGGTACGGCGACCGGATCGCCGTGGGCGTGGACGCGAAGGATGGATACGTTGCCATCCATGGCTGGAAGGAGGTCAGTACCGAACAGGGCGTGGACTTCTGCAAGCGGTTGGCCGAGGCGGGCTGCCGGGCCATCATCTACACCGACATTGCCTGTGACGGCGCGATGCAGGGCACGAATCTGGCTCTCTACCGGCAATTGCAGGCCGAAGTGCCCGGCGTGGCCTTCACGGCCAGCGGCGGCATCTCGTCGGAGGCCGAGCTGGAAGAGCTGGACCGGATGGGCGTGGCGGCGGCCATCCTGGGCAAGAGCCTGTACACCGGTGCACTGGACCTGAAACGCTGCGCTGCGCGGGTGCAGCGCTGAACCGGAAGGGAGCAGAACATGATAACGAAACGCATCATTCCCTGCCTGGATGTGCGGAATGGCCGGGTGGTCAAGGGCACGAACTTTGAGGGCATCCGGGATGTGGCCGACCCTGTGGAGATGGCCCGGCTCTACAACGCCGCCGGGGCCGATGAGCTGGTGTTCTACGACATCACGGCCAGCTTTGAGGGCCGCGCCCTCTTCACCGATATCCTCACCCAGGTGGCGAGCGAGATCTTCATCCCGCTGACGGTGGGCGGCGGCATCCACACGCTGGAAGATTTCGACCGGGTGCTCAAGTGCGGGGCCGACAAGGTCAGCGTCAACTCTGGTGCGCTGCAGGACCCCGGTCTGATCCCGGCGGCAGCCCAGCGCTACGGCGACCAGTGCGTCGTCCTCTCCGCCGACGTCAAGCGGGTGAACGGCCAGTTCCGCGTCTTTGCCAAGGGCGGGCGCGAGGATACCGGCCGCGATGCGCTGGACTGGATCGCCTGGTGCACCGAGCACGGGGCCGGGGAGGTCTGCCTGAACAGCATCGACACCGACGGTGTGCGGAACGGCTTCGACCTCGAAATGCTGGACGCCGTGGCCGCGCAGGTGCATGTGCCCATCATCGCCAGCGGCGGCGCAGGCAAAAAAGAAGATTTTCTGGAACTGTTCCACCACAAGGGCATCGACGCGGGCCTTGCGGCGGGCATCTTCCACCAGAAACTGCTCTCCATTGCCGACCTGAAAGCCTACCTGAACGAAAATGGCATCGAAATGCGGGTCTAAGCTCTTGCGTTTCGGCCCCATTTAGGATAAACTGTAAGTATCCCCTTTTGAGGGGGAGGAGAACTACGATGGAATTGAAATTTGATGAAAAGGGCCTCATTCCTGCCATCGTGCAGGACCACTACACCAAAGAGGTGCTCACCCTTGCCTACATGAACGCCGAGACGCTGGCACTGACCATCGCCGAGGGGCGGACCGTGTTCTGGAGCCGCAGCCGCCAGGAGATCTGGCGCAAGGGCGACACCAGCGGCAATGTCCAGCATGTGGTGTCCATCACCGCCGACTGTGACAACGACGCGCTGGTGGTGGAGGTGGTCAAGGACGGCCCCGCCTGCCACACCGGTGCCGAGAGCTGCTTCTTCCACGAAGTATATCTCTCGCCGGAACTCAAGCAGTTCAGCTGGCAGGGGCTTTATGCGCTCATCAAAGGCCGCAAGACCGACCCCCAGGAGGGCAGCTACACCACCTACCTGTTCGAAAAGGGCAAGGAGAAGATCCTGAAAAAAGTGGGCGAAGAGTGCACCGAGGTCATCATTGCGGGCGAAAAGGAAGACCGCGCCGAAACCATCTACGAGATCAGCGACCTGGCATACCATGTGCTGGTGCTGATGGTCCAGGCAGGCATCACGGTGGAGGACATCACCCGTGAGCTTGAAAAACGACATGTCATCGACCACAAGGTCAAACAGGAAAGGATGCAGTGAGTTTCTATGGCAGATTACAGGAAGTCCAGCGTGCATTGCCACTCGACAATGTGCGACGGCAGAAATACGTTGCAGGAGATGGCCAGCGCCGCTTGTGCGCAGGGTCTGACTACACTGGGCTTCTCCGGCCATAGCTATACCCAGCGCGACCGCGAATACTGCATGAGCCCCAGCCGCACCGCGCAGTACAAGGCCACCATCGCCAAGCTCAAGGCGGAGTACCGGGGCAAGGTGGACATCCTCTGCGGCATCGAGTGGGACGTGCTGAGTGAGGATAAGCCCGAAACCTACGATTACTGGATCGGCGCCGCGCATCATCTGTACGGCAAGAACACCGGCCGGTATTACGAGATCGACTTCCGCCCGCAGGACCTGCACGACTGCATCTTCGATGACTTCGACGGCGACCCGCTGGCCGCAGTCGAGGCCTACTTTGCCGAGGTGGCAAAGGTGGCGGCCAAAGGCCCGGACATCCTGGCTCACATCGACCTCATCAAGAAGCTGAACGGCGAGGGCGAGTTCTTCGACGAGGAGTCTCCCCGCTACAAGGCCGCTGCCCTCAAGGCACTGGCTGTGGCCAAAGAGCATGACTGCCGCCTGGAAGTGAACACCGGCGGCGTCTACCGCGGCTACCGCAAGGATTTCTACCCCGGTGCCTGGCTGCTGGGCGAGTGGCAGAAGATGGGCGGCAGAGTCATCATCACGGCCGATGCCCACGACACGGCCAGCCTGACCTTTGACTTTGACGAAGCAGCCGCTGCCCTCCGGGCCGCAGGCTTCACCCAGGTGGATGTGCTCACCGTCAACGGCTTCGAAGCACAGGAACTGTAACGGTATCATCAGAATGGCCCTCTCTGTTCCAGACGGAGAGGGTCATTTTCCGGTCTGATAGGAGGAACTGCATGACCCAAACCGCAAAAAGATCCCCATTTACGATGAACGTAGACCTGATGCACGGCCCCATTTTCAAGAGCCTGGTCGTCTTCATGCTGCCCATCTTCGTCTCGAACCTGTTCCAGCAGCTCTACAACACGGTGGACACCATGATCGTGGGCAATGTGCTGGGCGACACGGCGCTGGCCGCCATTGGCTCCTGCGGCTCGATCTACGAGCTTCTGGTGGGCTTTGGCCTCGGCATCGGCAACGGCCTTGCCATCGTCGCAGCGCGCTCCTACGGAGCGCAGGATCACGATCTGCTCAAGAAGACGGTGGCAGGCTCCCTTGTCATCGGCCTCATTGCCTCGCTCTGCATCACGCTGGCCGGTGCGGTGGGTCTGCGCCCGCTGCTGGTGCTGCTGGACACCCCGGCGGAGATCCTCGAAGACGCCTACCGGTACATCATCGTCATCGACTACGGCGTCCTCGTCATGTTTGCCTACAACCTCTGTGCCGGTCTGCTCCGCGCCATCGGCAACAGTTTTATGCCGCTGGTCTTCCTGCTCCTCTCGTCGGGTCTGAACATCCTGCTGGACCTGCTCTTCATCGCCCGGATGGGGATGGGGGTGCAGGGCGCAGCGGTGGCTACGGTCATCTCCCAGGGCGTGTCGGTCCTGCTCTGCATCGTGTATGTGTTCGCCAAAGTCAAGCTGCTCCTCCCGGAGAAAAAGCACTTCCGGGTCGGCCGACATCTGTACTGGGAGCTGTTCAGCCAGAGCATCTGCATGGGCCTGATGAGCAGCATCGTCTCGGCGGGCTCGGTCGTTTTGCAGTATGGCATCAACGGGCTGGGCACACTGGTCATCGCCGGGCACACCGCCGCCCGCAAGATGTTCATGTTCACCGATATGCCGCTGCTGAGCATGGCATCGGCGGGTTCGACCTTCGTTTCTCAGAACTGCGGCGCGGGCCAGCCGGACCGCGTCCGCAAGGGGATGAAGGAGATCTACCTCTACTCGGTCGTCGTGGCCGTGGCTGCGGTTCTGCTGATGCGGGTGGCAGCACCGTGGATGGTGGCCTTCGTCTCCGGCTCCAGTGAGCCCATCGTGCTCGAAAACGGTGCCCGCTACCTGCTCTGGAACGCACCGTTCTACGCGGTGCTGGGCATCCTGCTCTCCACCCGCTACGCCTTGCAGAGCCTCGGCAACAAGGTGCTGCCGCTCTTCTCCAGCGTCATCGAGCTGGTGGGCAAAGTCGTCTTCGTCGTGCTGTTCATCCCGAAGTTTGGGTACGATGCGGTCATCCTCTGTGAGCCCATCATCTGGTGCGTCATGGCGGCTTACCTTGTGGCCGTCTATCGGCACGACCCCTTCGTCTTCCCGAAACAGGAAAAGCGCTGAACGGCAGCGCACAAACCGAAAACAGACGCAGAGAAGCATGATTTGAGGGAAAATCGCATGAGATTTTATCAAACTGTTATCCTTCTGTGAATTTTAGCACTCTGCTATTGACAGTGCTAAAAACATGTGTTATAACAGGGCCGTGCTCAGGAGGAAGGGCAAACGGAGAGCCGCAAGGCGCTCCGGAAAGCCTTTCCGAGTGGACGCTTCAGATTTTTTGCCCCGACCCGAACGCCGGGATTGGAGGAATGATTTATGCTTATGCCGACTGTTTTCCATGAAAACCTGTTCGATGATTTCTTCGATCCGTTCTGGAATGACGCTGCACTGGAACGTATGATGAACCGTGAGGCTCGTGATACCTTTGGTAAGCGCGGTGCAAACATGATGAAGACCGATGTCAAACAGACGGACAACGGCTACGAGATGGCCGTTGACCTGCCGGGCTGCAAGAAGGAAGACGTTCAGATGGATCTGAACGACGGCTACCTGACCATTCAGGCAGTGCGCAGCCACAGCAATGACGAAAAGGACAAAGAGGGCCGCTATCTGCGGCGCGAATCCTTCTCCGGCACCTGCGCCCGCAGCTTCTATGTGGGCGATGTGAAGAAGGAAGACATCCACGCAAAGTTCGAGGATGGCGTCCTGCACGTCGAGCTGCCTGCTCCTCAGCAGACGAAGGCTTTGCCTGAGAACCCGAATCTGATTGCAATCGAGTAAAACGCCGGTCGTGTGCGCCAAGGCACAACGCACATAAGATGCCCCCGGAGAGCCGCAACAAGCTCTCCGGGGGCATTTTTGCGCACAGAAAACCCCGCCGCATGGGAACAGAAGCGTGTCCGGTGCGGCGGGGCAGAAGAGGACGATGGGGGCAGCTTACAGGGCAGAATAGCCGAAGCTGTTGACGAGAGCGTCGATGCGCTGGCCGGCCTTGCACAGGGGGCAGTCGCGGGAATCGAAGCTGGCGTAGTCGGGCAGGTTGGACGGGTCGAAGATGGACGTGACCGGGATGCCCAGGCAGTCGGTGGCGGTGGCGAAGATGGCCGACAGGCCCGCGACCATGCCGCCGTAGTAGTTGACAGCCTCGATGGCGGCCTGTGCGGTGTAGCCGGTGGTGATGGAAGCCGCCAGGATGAGCACATGCTTGCCCTTGACCATGGGGGCCAGATTGTCGCGCAGGATGATCTGGCTGCCGGTGGTGTACTCCGGCGTGATGACATAGATGGTCTGGTGGGCGTTCATGTTGGCGAAGCCGTCTTTCGTGAGCTCGTTGGCCAGGCAGGTGCCGATGACCTGGGTGCCGTCCAGGCAGAGGACGGTATCCACGACGGTGCTATGCTGATAGGCAGCCACCAGCTCCTTTGCCACGGCCTTGGCCTCGGACAGACGGGATTTCTGGGTGGTCACGTCGATGTAATAGTTGATATGGCTGTGGCTGGTGGCAAAATGCCCCTTTGCCACGCGCAGGAACAGACTGCTCTTATTGGTGGGTAGCTTTACCATGTTGATCATAACTGCAACACTCCTGTTCATCAAAAGTCCGGACTTCCGGTTCCGGGCGGAAAACAAACAGCGCGGCGGCATGTTCTGAGCCGCTGCGCTCCCATCCTTTTCCATGACCCTATTGTAAAGGAAAAACACCCTGTACACAAGATACAAAACTGCTGAAAATCAGAGGAAAAATTGAGACACCTTGCCAGAACGCGGGCAAACAAAAACCGCCCGGAACCAGTCCGGGCGGAACATGCGGAGCGTTTGCAGAAGATCAGCCCTGTGCGCGGGTGGTCTTCCAGTTCAGGGAGTACTCGTTGTACTGCAGGTCGGGGCAGTAGGTCAGCACAACGGACTGGCCCGGTTCGAGAGCAGCGCCCAGAGTCAGTTTGACATTGCCCGACACGGAGACGTCCTTCTTCAGGTTGGTATCGCACAGGGAGGCATCCAGGGTCAGGCCGTTGGAAGCCGTATACTTGGCGAGGATGACCTTGCCTTCCGCGTCCAAAACGGTGGCCTTGAAGTTGTTGGGGTTCACATAGATGGGGTTGGAGCGGCCATTGGTGATCTTAAAGGGGAAGGCAATGGTCGTACCGGTGACATCCGGTGCGGTGTAGCTCTTGCTGGCCTCCACATAGGTGCCCATGGCGGCAGTGACCTGCAGGACCGTGAGCTCACCGGGCGTCGTGCGGAGCGCGTTGTAGGAGTCGCTGGTATCGATTTTGCAGCCGGTGAACAGGCTGGCACCGGCAACGGCGACAGCGGCGACGGCAGTGTATTTCAGGAACGAGCGGCGGGAAAATGCGAAAGACATGATGGTTCCTCCTTTGTATGGGATCACATATCATTTTGCCAAAACGGCCTTGCCTATACAATAGGCGAAAACCGGGCGGATGTCAATGCTTTTCACAGATTTTTTGAGAAGATCTCACCCCAAAAAAACAGAGGTGAGACGAAATTTCGTCCCAAAAGGTCAGCTGTTCTTCAGGTCGGAAGCGCTCATCACGAAGGTGATGCTCTTGCCGGATGCGAAGGTGGGGTTGTAGGTCACGGTCATCTGCTGCCAGCCGGCGGGCACCATGCAGACCAGCTCAATGTAACCGGTGCCCTGCGGGGGCAGGCTGGGCACATCGGAGAAGCTCTCCGTGGCAGCGTCGTACAGGGAGACGTAAGCGCCAGCCTCGGCAGCCTGGCCGTCCACGGTGACGGTGAAGTCGGTGGTGGAAGCGGACAGTGCGTGGAAGTAGGGGGCGGTGTTGGCGGCGCGGGACGCCTCATCGGTCAGGGGATAGGCGGCGTCGATCTCCGCGATGTTCTGTGCGCCGATGGCCATGCTGTCGGTCTTGGAGCGGTTGACGGCCGTGACCAGAACGGCGACATACTGGTGGCCAGCCACATCGGGTGCATCGGACAGGGTGAAGACGCTGGACAGCTGGACGCCCAGGTTGTTCCAGTTGCTGACCTTATCGCCGACCTTCACCTCGACAGAGCCGTTGGAAGACTGGCAGCCGCCCAGCATGGATGCGGCACCCAGTGCAAGCGCAGAAACGCCGGTGACCTTCAGAAAAGCGCGGCGGGAAATCTTGTTCGACATAAAACTGCCTCCTTAATTGGCATAGCCTTTTTCTTCTATGGTTCGTTTATAACATCTTTTGCCGAGAAGTGCAAGCCTTTTGCGGAAAAATTAACACGAGTTTCACACAGGGGCTTACTGCTCCGGGCCAAGGCCCTTGACGCGGGTCTCGCTGGTCTTGACCAGATTTAAGAGGCTGGGGGTATAGAGCGGGAACTCCCGCGTCAGGCTCTCGGTGGTCATGGAGAGGCAGGCCGGGTCCTTGACGCCCTCGCCGACGCCGACGTTCTCACCGGCCAGCAGGGCCTCCACATTGGACTCGTTCATCCGCATCACGGCATCGGCGTAGCCGGGCCAGCGGCGGGCCTCCACGCTGAACAGGCTCTGGGCGTTGTGCGGCTCCGCAGAGTAGAGCAGGCGGAACATCTTGGCCACGGCCATCATCAGGTAGCTGCTGACCTCGGTGGTCAGGGCCTTGCTGTGGCACTCGCCGATCTTGGCATACAGCACGTTCAGGCTGTTGGAGATCAACTTTTTGTTCATGGTGGGCAGCACGCTGCCGTGATAGATGTTGTCCTTCATCTTGTCGGGGTTGGGCAGCTCGTCGGCGGTCAGCATCATGCCGTTGCGCTCGGCCGAGCGGCCCAGCAGATAATCGCAGGACACATTATAGTAATCTGCAACACGGACCACGAAATCCAGACCGCACTCGCGGATACCCTTTTCGTAGTGGGAGAGCAGCGCCTGCGAGACGCCGAGGTCTTCCGCTGCCTGTTTCTGGGTGATGCCGCGTTCCTTGCGCAGCAGCTTGATGATACGATTGAATTCCATGATCTTTGGCTCCTCAGTGAAAAATGAGACTTCTTTGATTTTTGGTTTACAGCATGTTGATTATACACAACGGAAAACGACTTGTAAAGCAAGCAAAATGACGGAATTTTTTGACGAATTTCGTCATTTTTGTCAAAGCTCTTGCTCTGACTACCATATCTATGCTAAACTAAGGGGCAACTGGTATATATTTTGTGCCGCGCCGGGGTCGTGAAAATTGCGCCCGGCGTGAAGAAACGGGCACAATGAGACGATCTTTGCGAAAATCGAGGTGTTTTGACCCATGAAAACATTCAAACTGCATCTGATCCGCCACGGCATCACGGCGGGCAACCTCCAGGGGCTGTACATCGGCAGCGGAACGGACATCCCCCTGTGCGACGAGGGCCGCGCCCAGCTGGCCGACCTGAAGGAGCGGTTCGAGTACCCCCAGGTGGACACCGTGTTCTCCTCGCCGCTGATGCGCGCCGTGGAGACGGCGAACATCCTCTTCCCCAACGCGGCCCATCAGTTCTCGGTCCACGACCTGCGGGAGGCGGGCTTCGGCGTCTTTGAGAACCACCCCGTGAAGGAGCTGGTCAAGGACGAAGACTTCAAGAAGTGGATCACCCCCGGCTCCGGCTTTGTGCCCGAAGGCGCGGAGCCGACCGAAGCGTTCCATGCCCGCTGCTCGGAGACCCTGCTCAAACTGTTTGAGTATATGATCCGGATGGACGTTACCGAGGCAGCCTGCGTGACCCACGGCGGCGTCATCATGAGCATGCTCAGCCAGCGGGCCCTGCCCTCCCGCCACCCGGAACAGTGGATGGCAGACCCCGGCTGCGGCTACACCGTCCAGACGGACGTTCAGCTCTGGATGCGGGACCGTCTGGTGGAGGCCATCGACATCGTGCCCTTCGGCTACGCCGATACCCTGCGCGGCCAGGCGGAGTCCGAGGAAAACGAGGCATACGAGTAAATACACGGTAAAATTCCGGGCAAAGACCTTGACAGGCTGTCCGGAATTTACTATTGTATAGAGAGAACTATTTTTCCGCTGTTAGGAGGAATCCCCGATGTCACAATCTCTGTCCCGCCGCTCGTTCCTGAAATGTGCCGGCTCTGGTGCAGTCAGTCTGGCGGCTGCCCTGCTCACCGGTGTTTCGGCTGCGGCGCTGGCCCCCTGCTACGAGGGCGAACCGGCCCTGCTGGACGGCAAGGCCGCTGTGGAGCTGCTGGGCTATGCCCCCGCGCCGGAACTGGGCAGCACCCTGGTGTATCTGTCGGTGGAGAACCTCTCGGCAAAGGCGCTGGCCGTGGGCACGAGCTATCTGCAGAGCCGCGAGATGACCACGACCGAAGAGCTGTACCGCCTGGGCACCGGCTTGACGGCTGTCTGCGACGGCCAGCCCGTGCGCTGCGGCAGCTTTGCAGCCCCGCTCTATGGTGAGAACGCGGCGGATGCCTCGGCCTTTACGCTGAATCTGGCCGCAGGGCGCGGGGCCATGCTCCACTGCTTCTGCGAGACGCCGGAGGACTGGAACACGCTGGAGCTGACCTACCAGCCCGATTTTGCCTCCGGCCAGACGATGCACTTTGTGGTGCGCCGGGACATGGACGAAGTCCAGCTGGGCGCGGTGCCCACGACCCCTGCCGAGGTCGGCAGCGTCGTGGACCTGTAATGAGATGACACAAAAAAGATCCCTCGTGCATGGCACGGGGGATTTTTGCTGTCTGTCAGGGGGCCGATGCGGCGGTCAGGGCTTCCCCGGCGGAATTGGTCACGGTGAGTTCCTGACCGGTCAGGCTGGAAACGAGGGCCAGATAGCTCCGGCCGGCCAGCAGGTTGAAGGGCCGGCCGTCGGCGTCGTAAAAGGCGAAGGTGGAGTCGCTGCCCTGCGTCCAGGTCAGGGTCCACAGATGCCCGCCGTTGAGCCAGACGCCGCCGCCCATGCTCAGGTCGTAGTCCAGCGTGAGGCCGTCGTCCCGCAGGGAGGAGGCGCTGAACAGGATGAGCAGGTTGTCAAAACCGGTCTGCTGGCTGTTGTTGGCGTCCAGCTGGGGGGTGCTGTCGGCATGGAGCATTTTGTAGGTGCCGCTGGCAGCGTCGTAAACAAAGCCGGTGGCGTTGTCTGCACCGAACTGGACCTGAACGCGGACGGCATCAGCAGCGGAGGCGTCGGGCAGCTTGCCTTCCGTCTGCTGGGGCAGCAGCGGCGGGACGGACAGGGTGGGGGATGCTTCGCTCTCGCTCTCCCCTGCGGCGCTGGAAGCAGCGTCGGTCAGGCGGGACTCCGACAGGGCGGAGGAGATGTTCAGGCTGCGCAGCACCCCGGCCAGCGCATTGCCGCTGGTGCGCCACAGCGGGCGGCTGGTCCAGGTGGTGTCGCAGGTGAAGGCGTTGGTGCCCACTTCCAGCGCATCGACCGCGCGCAGGGAGTAATAGTCCAGATAGTTCTGGTCAAAGGCGCCGCCGCCGCGCTGGACGGGCAGAACCTGCTGCCCCACGAGCAGCCGCCAGTAAAGGTCCTGCCCGGCGTCCACCGGGCCGACCTGCGGCACAGCATCCACGGCCGGGTAGACCAGGCACAGGCTGGTGGCGCTCTGGGGCTCGGTCAGGGCTTCCAGCACCAGAGATGCCGAGGAAAGCCCCCACTGGGTGGTGCTGGACGTCTCATTCTCGATCGTGACGGCCACCGGGCGCTGCCCCGGCCAGAGCGCTTCCTGCCCGGTGAGCGGGTCGGTGGGAGCCGCCGAAGAGGCGGTGTCCGCAGCGGGAACGCAGCCGGTCAGCAGCGCGGCGCAGAGCGCAAGGCACAAAGCAGTCCGCTTCCAAAATTTCATCTTGTTCCTCTTCTGCCCCGCAGCGCGGGGCTGGTCTTACTGATAGCTGAAGTTGCTCCACTCATCGTTGTCCACAAGAGCGAAGTAGGTCTTGCCCCGGTTCAGGGTCATCTCTTCGCCCGCGTCGGTGTAGAGCCGGATGGGATGGGTGGGATGACCCTTCTCCCAGCGGCCCATTTGAACGCCGCCGCTGGTGAAGAGATAGGCCTGTCCACCCTCGACGTACTGGACTTCCTGCACATCGTGGGAGTCGCCTGCGTAGGCGGCGATGTTGGCAAAGCAGATCACGACGTTCGCGAAGGTCAGCGGCTTGCCGGTCAGCTCGTCCACCGCAGCCTCGAATTTCTTGGTGCGGCTGCTGTACATGGACATCTTATAGTTCCGGTTCCAGCTGTTGTAGGCAAAGCTCGTCTTATAGCTGGCCGAATGGGTGATGAGGATGCTCCGGGCCGAGGGCGCGTCGGCCAGGTCGTTCACGGCATCGGTGCGGTAGTCGGCAAAGCGGAAGAAGGTGCCCTCGTACGGATAGGTCAGGCCGATGCCGGCGTCAGCAGCCGCCTGCCTGATCTCCTTGGCCGAGGTGAACTCCGTGTGCTCGTAGGCGACGTTCTCATTCCGCTTGATGCGGTGGGCCACATGCGGATGGACCGGCGTGTTGAAGTAATTTTTGCCGCCGATGTTCAGGCCGGAGTAGTTGTACACGTGGATGAACTGGGTGCAGAAGATGCTCTCGCCGTCGTGGTAGTACAGTGCATTCCAGGGCATGAGCAGCTGCAGGAACTGGTCGCGGCCGGAGCGGATGGGGCCGATCTCCGGGATGCTGTTCACATTGGAATAGAGCACGCAGAAGCGGGTGATGCCGCCCTCGACCTTGCTTTCAATGAGCAGGTCGGCAGAACCGATGCCGCGCTGCGGGCGGGCGTTCTGCCGCTCGGAATTGCAGATGTTGTTGACCATGACGCCCACGATGCGGCCGTCGGTGCTGCGGGCCTCGCCGGTCAGCGGGTCGGCATCGTAGGCGGGCAGCGTGCTGCCCGCGGCCTCCGGCTGTTCGACGCCCGGCAGCGAGGACGCCGCCAGCTCAGACGATGCAGCGGCCTCGCTGGACGCCGCCGAAGAGGCTGCCGAAGACGCAGCCGAGGAGCTGGCCGAAGAGGCGTCAGACGAAGGCACGCGCAGCACCTTTTTCAGCCAGCCGGGCAGGCAGCCGCCAAGACTTGCATTCCCGGTGGGGGCGCAGCCGGTCAGGGTCAGCCAGGCCGCAGTCAGACCTGTGTAACGAAGTACGGACCGTCGAGAAATTTTCATCAGAAAAAGACCTCCTATCGCAGCGGCCTGTGTGCGGCCTGTGGGCGCACGGTACGGCCGGGACCATCGTGAACGATACTTGATTTGATTGTACTGATTCTTACCGGATTTGTAAAGGGAAAGTTTGCGTCCGGCACGGCCCATTTTTGTGAAAGAAAGTTTTTTGCCGCGAAGCCTTGCTTTTTGGCCGCAGTTGTGGTAATATTATACGGCAATATTTCTGATATTGTACAAATACAGTATGCGCTCGTAGCTCAGCCGGTAGAGCATCTGACTTTTAATCAGAGGGCCAGGGATTCGAGTTCCCTCGAGCGCACCAAAATCCCACGAAGAATCGCAAGATTCCTCGTGGGATTTTCCGTTTTCTGGGGTTCTGCACACCTTTGCACACTTTTTGCACACCGGCGGGAAAGCCGTGTTTTTCCTTGCATTGTCTGCATCCTGTGCATCGTGAGCGTTTTTTCCATACTTTTTTCAGGCGAACAGCAGGCGGGTGAACTCACGCCGCTGCTCGGGGTTCATCTGTCGGACAACTTTCAGCATCCCTTCCGGGGTGATCTGGATGCTGTCCGGCAGATTTTCTTTTACCGGCACAGAGCCGGATTTGGGGGAACCGATGTCCTGTGAATAGAAGTCTGCTTCCAGCTTCTCAGCCAGCTCCAACCGGGGCTTGTCCTGCGTGTGGGCGTAGGTGTCCATCAGGATGCCGGTGGTGGCGTGACCGGTGTTGCCCTGCACGGCTTTAATGTTGCCGCCGGATTCGATCAACTGGTAAGTAGCACTGGAGTGGCGCAGACCGTGGAACACGATCTTCTCAAACTCCGGGTGCTCCGCACGCCAAGTGCGGTACCATTTAGAAAGGGCTTCCGGGGCAACAGGCATACCGTTGGGCAAGCGGAAAAGCTGGCCACAGTTGCGATACCTGCCATCCATGGCAAGCTCGTCCTGCCGGAGCTTTTCCAGCCAAGCCAGCAACTCTTCCTTCAAGGGTCTCGTCAGATAAAGGGTGCGGCTGGATTTCTTGGTTTTCGGCTTCTTCAGCACCAGTGCGGAGCTGCTGCCCTCACGCTGGTCGGGGAAGATGTGGTAGATCTGATTCGGGTCGGTCTTTTCCAGTGCAGCCTTTTCGGTGCGCTGTAAGCTCCTGCCAACCGTGATGGTCCCACGTCCATCCGCTGCATCGAAGTCGATGTCTCCCGGCTGCAAGCCAAGGATCTCTCCGACACGCAGCGAGAGGATCATGCTCAGATGAACAGCAAGGTGGAGCGTAGGGTCGGTCATGGTCTGCAACGCAGCAAGCATGGTCTTTTCGTCCCAGATGGCACGTTCCTCCGAGGTCGATTTCGGGGCTTCTCTCGGAATCGGTGACTTGAGGAGCAGACCCCACTCAACGGCATAGGAAAAAGCAGTCTTGAGCATGGCATGGACTTCCCGGATGGAAGCACCCGTCAGAAACTGCCGCTTCTGTTTGTCGGTGAGCGTTTGCTTGACACCCTGCTTATACAGTCCGCGCGGTGTCCGGCTCAAAGTGGCGTAGAACTGTTCAAGGTCATACGTCTGAACCTTCTGAATCTGCTTCTTGCCGAGATAGGGCACGACAAGATTCTGGATCATGGCTACCGTGTGGGTGTAGGTTTTGGGTGCCCACTTGTGCTTGCTGGACTGGATGGGAAGCCACTTGTACAGCATTTCCGCTACCGTCATTGCATCGGGTATGAGGAACGTACCGTCCAAGAGTTCTTTCTCTACCGAGATCTTGCGGTCTTGTGCTTCCTTCTTGGTTTTGAAGCTCTCCCAGCCTTCACAGATCCGGCCAGCATGGTCTTTGTATTTGAAACGAACGGAGTAGGAATCTCCGCGCCTGAGAATAGATGCCATAGATGTTCCCTCCCTCAGACCGCTGCAAACCAATCGTCAAAGCTCTGCTTGCTTACCCGGATGCTGGTACCGAGGCGGATCACCTTGAAGTCTTTCGTGGTGTTGCACAGATTGTACGCAGCACGGTTGGAGATCGCCAACATTTGGGCAATCTCCTCCACCCGGTAGACAAGCGGGGCGTGTCGGACGGTTTTGCTGGTCTGGTCAGAAGGTTCTACGGCAGGGGTTTCGGACAATTTCATTGTAGAGGATTCGGGCACGATTTTCAAGTCCTCACGGGTCAGTTTAGCGGAATTTTTGCGGACATTCGTCATAGGCATGTCTCCTTTGCACTTCTCCAGACCCGGCGCAGCTCCGGTTGAGCTGCACCCTTGTGGGCCGGTAAATATGTAAGGGTCTGCCGCTCCTGACCCGAAGCAGCAGCCCAAAAAAGTGCGAGAACTTGAATTTACGCGCCCCACGCGCCCCAAACCACACAAAAGTACCTTCCTGTGTGGCTTTTACAGGGCGCATGGCTGGGATGGACGCGCCCTTTTGGGGCGCATCTTGCCTTCTCTCCCGCCCCGCATCCGCCCGGAAAGGGTAGATACGCGCCCGGAGAAAACAGCGATAACAAGTAGAAACTGCTGATTTGGGGCGCGTGGGGCGGGAGATTTTCACTTTTCGTGTGTTTTATGCCGCAGCAAAGGCGGGGTGGACGCATACGCCCCGGAAGCCGCGGTACTTTCCCTCGATGTGCTTGGAGAAGGTCAGGCCATACTTCCCCGCATTTTTCAGCAGGAACTGGCTGAACTTCTTTTGCGGAACAGGTGATTCCAGATTATCCTCGCACCACTTGGTGTAGGCGCGGTAGAGATAGGTGGAGCGTTCCTCGGTGTCGGGCTTGAAGCGAACATACGCCGTTGCCTGCATGAACTGGGTCAGGTTGTCGCTGTCCGCCATGGCTGCTTCGAGGTTCTGGATGGAGCGCTCGCTGATGGTAAACTGATAGCGGTTCGCCAGCAGACGGTGCAGCCCCTCCAGCATCCACAGCAGGATGCCGGGACGCTCCTCGGACAGCTCTTCGATGAGGAAGGGGTTATCCACCCGGGCAGGGTCGCGGTCTTTCACCGCCACCAAAATCTGTCTGCGCCAGAAGCCGTCGCTGTCATCGTGAGCAGCCACAAGGTTGCCATTGCCGAAGCAGATGAAACGAACGTACAGCAGACCTTGCACAGCCTGCTTATTCTTCCGCTCGATGCACAAACGGTCTTCAGCGGTGACGATGGACTTGATGTTCCGTGTTTCGGGCAAAGCCACCATGTTCAGATCGTCATCGACCATGACCAGCTTATACTCCAGATTTGCACTGGCAAAGCGGTTCGTTTCGATGCGGAGGATGGATTCGGAGTGAGAGGCTTCCCCGAACAGCTTCTTCAGCAGCAAGCCGATGCGGGATTTTCCCTCGCCGCCCTTGCCGGTCATGACCAGCATCTTCTGCGCCTTGGTAGACGGGATCAGAAGATAGCCGAGATATTCCTGCAAGGTCAGAATGTCCTCCGGGATCAGCAGACCGTCCAGAAATTCCAGCCACTTGGTCGGTGCAGGGGCATCGGGCTGGTATTCCACGGGGAGCCGGTTCAGGCAGAGTTCCTTTTCCGGCACAAAGCCCCGTTCGTCCAGAAAGTAGGTTCCGTTCTGGAGATGGATGCGGTCAAGCTGGGGTTTCCATTCAGGGGTATAGGTTTCGATACGGAGTGCGTCCAGAACCTGCTTCTCCTTCTTGGCAAGGTTGTCGAGCACAAAGTCACGGAGATCGCTGTGGACTTCGTAGAGCAGTGCGTCCTCGTCTACCTCGCCGTTCTGGTCGAACAGCTTCTGTTTCAGGCACATCATGGGGTGCTTCTCTAAAAGGTACTGGCAGTAAGCGGTTTCACGCACTTTGCCCTTGCTGTCTACCCAAGGGCATTCGCATTCTTCCTCTTCTTCCAGTTCGTCCTCATCACGCCAATCTTCGTTCCTCTTTTTCCAGTCGCTCATGCAATCCCTCCCAATACTTCCGTAGCTCGTTTTCGGTCTGCGGGTCCGGGAGCACCGAACAGTCCAGATAATATTCAACGATGTCAAGGTTCTTTATCGCTTCAAGGAAGCAGGGGTGAAGTCCTTCTGTGGGTGACTGCGGTGCGTATCGGACCCGCCAACGCTGCAGACAGCGGTAATAGTCCAGCAGCTGCTGCCGGACGGTGGGCGGTCTGCGGGGAGCAAGCCGCACCTTGCCGTCGGCAAGTGCCATGCCGAAGTCCTCCTTCAACTTTTCCACAGCCTTGTAGGGAGAAAGTTGAAAAAGTCTGCCGACAAAATCGATCACATCGCCATCTGCCTGACAGGCGAAACAGTGGAAACGGCTGTCCACCTTCATGCTGGGGTGGTTATCCCCGTGGAAGGGACAGCACATCATACCGTTCCGGTTTACGGCGAAGCCGTACAGCTCCGCCGCCTGCCGGGTCGAGATGGCGCTTTTTACGTCCGAAAAGACAGAGGTGCTACCCTCCGTCCCCATGGGTGGGGTACAGGCGAAAGGACGAAGCCCGGTGAGGGGCGTGGGTGAGGTTGGGGGTGTTCACACATCGATCTGTCAGAGTGTTGTTCATTTGACCTCCTGCTGCGGTACGGCGTGGCTGCGCTCCTCCTTGCGGAAGAAGGCTTCCACGTTCTGTTGTGCGGTGCGGAGTTCACGCAGCTCGATCTGCGCTTTCTTGTAGCGGGTGTAGAACCCGTTTTTCTCCGAGGACAGGGCTGCGTATTCGGCATCCAGCTTCTTGAGGTCCGGCAGCGTCCTGAACCCGTTGGCCTTGAAATAGGCGCAAGCGGCCTCGTACACAGCAAGCTCTGCACGGTGCTGCTCCCGGAACGCTGCGGGGTTCCGCAGCGTGGTCAGCTTCTGTGCAAGAGGCTTGTACTGCCGATAAACCACAAGATGCCCGCGCAGTTCCTTGAAGGAGTCCATGCGGGCATCCATGTCTTTGACCACCGCCAGTGCATCGTCGTGCTGGGTTTGCAGTTCGGCAATGCGCTGGTGCAGGGCATCTTCGCTGGTGAGACCTTTCTCCTGTAACAGGATGAGGGTCTGCGACCAGCGTTTGAGGTTGAACTTTTTCGCCCAACGCTCATAGCCGATGCCCTTGCCCGCAGCAACGTTCCCCTGAATGTCAACCAGTTTCCTGATCTTATCCGGCTTCTTCTCGCTGCTGGGTTGGATGATGGCGGTAAGCTGGATGTTCTGGGAGAGGGCGGTCAGCACCTGCTCTTTTTCCAGCTTCTTGCTCAGTTTCTTGGCGGTGATGAACTTTGTCCGGCCGGGCAGGCAGTAGCTCAACCGGCCTCGGCTCTCCTTCACGGCGATGCCGTGTTCCTGCATGAGCAATGCAGAAAATTCCTCGAAGGTGGTGGTCTTGTTCAGCACAGCGTAAATCTGCTTTCGCAGCTTGTCCAGCTCGGTCTGGTAGACGGTCTGGGTGGGCTGCTGCCCTTCGGCGGCAAGTTTGGCGTTGGCATGGTCGAGGCGGCGTTGTCCGCGCCGCTGCGCCCAATACTCGCGCTCCGAAACATGGTCGCCTTGGGCTTCCAGCAGGTTGATCTGGTTCAGGTCGGCTTGCTCGCACATCTCCATGACTGCGACACGGAGGTGCCGGAGCATGGCAGAAGTGCAGCGGTGCTTCTTGCCCGCTTCCCAGTCGCACGGCTTGTCCATGAAGGGCTGCCGTTCCACGGTGCGGACACGCAAGCTGCCGATGACGATGTGGACGTGGATGTTTCCCGCACTGTTGTGCCCATCCGGGTGGGCGCAGACGATGGCGGGATGACCGGGGAAGTTTTCCTTGCAGAACTGCAAGCCAAGGGCTTGCGCCCGCTCCATGGTCAGGCCGTTCTCTACTGCGTCCTTCGGGTCGAAGCTGATGATATAATGGTGGGTCTTCACGTCCTCCCGCCTGCCGTTCTTGCCGTACTTGCGATTGGCGATCAGGCAGGCCATAGCAAACGAGGATTCGCCGCACTCAAGGGTGTCGAGCAGGTACGAATCCCGCAGCTTGGGTCTGCCCTTCTCGTCCAGAATGGGCAGACCGGTGTACTCGTTGTGCTGAAAGGTGAGATAGCTTTCGGCGGCGGCATAGTTAGAGTTTTTCGAGCTCAAATGCTTGATGGTTGCCATACAGTTCACCAACCGTTTCTTCGGCTTTCAGCCGAAAGTTCGTGAGTGCGGACAGTTCCTCCAGTATTTGCGCCCGGAGCTGCTCGGTGTCTTTGCCGCCGGAGTTGAAGTGCCGTGCAAGCTGGTTGAGGTTGCTGCCTACCTTGCTGCACTGGGCAGACAAGGCGGCAAGCGCCGCCAGTGCATCCTCGCCGCCCTGCGCCACCACAACGGTGTGCTTGACGTTCACGCCGTACAGGACGCGGCGGACGAGTTCGGATTGGGTGAGGTGGAGTTCTTTGCAGGCGTATGCGATCCGCAGCTTTTCTTCTGCGGTCACTCTGACTTTGATGATGTGTGTCTTTCGTTTTCGCGGCGTGTCATTGCGGTTCTTCTTTGCGTGTACGTTCGGACTTTTCATTTCAGCCATATTCGACCTCCTGTGAAAATGATAAATGCCCGCTCCGGGATGGAGAGGGCTATGTAATGCGACACGCCGCTTTTGCGCTGAAACCAGCGCAATGCTGGAGCAGGGTTTGGGGAAGGCACTCCCCAACAAGTGACAGACCATGTGACAGAACATTTTCAAGCATTGAAAATTTGTGGCCACAGGTCGATACTTGCTTTCGCCCTTTCCGTGCAACACTGAAAATTTCAGAAGTCGAACCGCAATGCACGTTGAAAATTTTGCAGAGCAAAACGTGTGAAAAGGCAAAGCCCCTGCTCATGGTCACCGTTCACACCGAACGCAGTTCCTACCCCTGTTTTGCAGCGGCGTTGTCCGGCTCGCCCACACAAAGTGTGAGGTCATGGCGCAGTATCTCGTTCAGACGGCTTATGAAGAATTCAAGGTGCAGCTTCCCAAAAGAAAAATACCGCCCTGCAAGACAGGCGAAAAATTTTGTCGGGTGAAACGGCGGCAAAACAAATCGGGTGTGTTGCGGGGCGGTAAAAATCTTCATGGGGAATAAACCCTCACCGTTCTGTACTTTTCTACAAATTTGGTGGGATTTGCGATAGAGGGTATCATGGATTGCAGAGCACGTCAAGATGATTTTGTAAATTTTATTGCAGTAAAGCAGTGATAGTAGGACTTATTATTTGAAGCAACATAAAATTCAGCAGTTCTGCGATTGATACCATTCATTGAAATAGCGGTTGCTTTCCTCTTCATTGTGAACCCATTTTTTTGATGATTTGAAGGCATTGAACGGAGGACTGTATCCTCTCAGCGGCGTGATTTCCTGCACGTCTTTGACATTCCGATGCTGGATAATTTCAAACTCACTGCGCTCTGGAAGATATGCAATCACCTTGTCGGCGTGAATTGTTCCTTGATATACATGGCAGGAGCAGCGGTAAAAAAGTTCACTGCGGTGTGCAAACCATTCAGCAACATCGTAAGAGAGCGACCATGAAATAGAAAGCGGTGCGCGCTCAATGCTGCCGATGCCGCCGCGATATACGGTAAACATCTCAATGTCTCTTACGCTCTCCGGCAGAGCATCGCGCCAGTTGTCAGGACGAATGATTTTGGCTCGGCGGACATACTTCCGAATGATGGGAGAATGGTCGCCGTGACTGTAATAATGTTGTAAGGCGTACCGACATTTGATTTCAAGAGGCATCAGATGTTCGCATTTGTACAGCAGGTTTTCCATCATCTTGGCATCGTAGAAGGAATATTTTTCAAAGGTTTGCCAATCTTGGTCATGGGCAGCTTGGACAGCCTCTTGGAATCTGGCGTTGAGAAACAAATTGTCTCGATAGATCACGCTTCGGGTCGCCTCCTTGTCATGGTTTGGTGAAAGGTTTGCAGTTCCTGTCCCATAAAAGAAAAGAACCGCCCTGCAAGTCAAGCGAAAAATTTTGTCGGGTGAAACGGCGGCAAAACAAATCGGGTGTGTTGCGGGGCGGTAAAAATCTTCATGGGGAATAAATCCTCGCCGTTCTGTACTTTTCTGAAAGTCCGCGTTTGCGTAGCAATGAAAGCCCCAGTGGGGCTTTTAAGCGGCAGAGCGGTCTTGCGCAAGCAAGATGGAGGGGCATTGCCCCGACAAGCTCGGTGGGATTTGCGATAGAGGGTATCATGGAATGCAGGGCGCGTCAAGATGGTTTTGCAAAATTTATTGTTGTAAAGCAGTGATAGTAGGACTTATCATCTAAAACTGCGCAGAAATCAGCTATTCTGCGAATGCCGCCGCTGGTTTTATGGGCGTGTCAAAAGGGCTGCTGTACGACGGCTTTTTTCTTTGCCGTCGTCCGGCAGTTGAAACAATACTGTTTATTTGATTTCCAATGAAATGGTTAGTGTATCATTTTCAATTTTAGCGAACACATTGCCGCCGAGCTTGTCAGTTAATAGTTTTACCACAGCAAGCCCCACTCCTGTACCGCTATTATGCCTTGATTTGTCCCCGGTATAAAATCTTTCAAATAGTCGGTTTGGGTCTATTTCCACCTTACTATCAATGGGATTTTCAATGATAAAAATAGCACTCTTTTCTTTGCCTTGCTTCAAATCAATTTTAATCGAGCCAGAGGAATATCGAATAGCATTTATAATAAGATTTTGAAAAATACGTTCTACCATACCATAGTCCGAATGGAGATAAACGGAATGATCTGGCAGACCAATTACAGGAGATATGCCTTTTGCTTCCAATGCTGGGGCGTTCTCTGTGATAAGATTTATCAGCAAATTTGTTAAGTTGAAATCTTCACGCACAGGAGTTACTTCTTTTGCGTCTATTACAGAAAGATCGTAAAAGGTTTGTATCAGCTCTTTCATTCTTTCTGCTTTATTATAAATGGTTTCTATACGCTGTGTTTGACCTGCTGATAAATTCTCCTTTTTTAATAATTGTAAATGGCCAAGTATTACCGTCAGAGGGGTACGCAAGTCATGTGAAATATTAGCAATGGACTCTTTCAAATACATTTCGTGCCGTAATGTGCTTGCAATGGACTGTCTTTGCTTTTCATTATACTGGTTTAATACTGCGGCCAGTTGTTCTATATCTTTATCAACAAGAGAGATGTCCAGCATCTTTTCCGATTTTCCAGTTGTAAGATCGGTCATTTGTTTCGATAGGTTACGGATTTGTCTTTTGATTTGCACATATTTGAAAAGCACTACTATCAAGACTGCGATAACTAAAATTAACAACAGCTTTATTCCAGACACCTCCCTCCTTGTTATTTGATTTCACATTTGCGAAAGCTAATCCATGAAAAGGTTATCAAAGCAACTATCCAAACAACGCCAACTAAAATGGCCCATGGCAAAAAATAGGTCACAGAAAAAACCGCTTCCCGTATCTGATAGGTTGCCAAAAATGCAACAGGAAGATCGAACATCATTCCATACCCAAGATAAAGGCTAAGAACAAAAGTGACTAAAGCGGTAACAGCTATTGCTCTTGCAGAGCTTCTTAACCAAAAAACAATCCAGATTGCAATAAGAAAAGTCGCACTGTTCAAAAGCAGCGAATATAAAATCGCCTTACTGACCTGATAACAAAGGTTGCCTGCTTCGGTAATACCAAAGCGGACACTTTCTCTTATACAACCAGCCACAGGATAAACAAGAGCCATGATATTAAATGCAATTAAGTATGAGATTACTTTAGCAAAGAAAATGGTTTTTCTCGAATGTCCTGCATTGACCTCAAGATCAATCGTCCGACTGGAAAATTCCTGCCCTAAAATCAGAGCTAAAATACTGGATATAATAATCAGGAGAAAGGTTGAATCGTAAACCATTCCATTAAAAATATCTGCGAGGGATGTAGCAGCCCCACCCATAGGCCCCATAGCTTCCGGGACATAAGTATCTGCGGTAAAAAAACCAATCAAAAATATCCCTATTAAACCGCACCAATAAAAGATATTATGTGATAATTGATATTTTTCCATTTTCAGTAAGTTGTTCATTCCCACACCTCCTTGTTATTTCAAATCCGAGCGTCGGAACCACAGATAAGTACCTAAGCATAATGCCAGTACCCATAAAAAATCTGAAAATATGAATTGCCCGCCGGATATGTTGGATTGTTGCAATGCCATAAGCCGAAGCTGGCCCATAGGCAATATTTGTGAGATAAGCTGCGCTTGATCTCCATTCATCAAAAAGACCATTAAGAAAAAGAGTACCATCGGCACAGCCATACTCTTTCCTATATCACGGAAAATGAAGGCAAAGAAAAAAGGTAATAGGCACATTGCAAATTGCGAAGCAATCACCATTACAACTATGCCGATGCTTGCCAATGCTCCTTTAGTGACAAACGTACCAATTATGCTATGTAACAACAGTGGAAAAGACAGGATAACCATGCAGGCGATTTGATGAACTACCAGCTTCGCAAATAGTATCTTTCCGCGTCGATGTCCGGCATTGATATATGATTGTAATGTTCTTCTGCCAAAATCATTTCCAACAAACAGGGCAGAAAAGATGATTGTGAGGAAATATAGGATTGGCATATTGTATATCGAAGCAAAGAAAAGGTTGGATGTTTCCCCAACGCTATCCAGTAACAACACACTACTTAAAAGGAGATTAAACAATCCTATCCCCCAAAAATACCAGCTATGGAACAGCTTATAAAATTCAGCTTTTAGGAGATTTGACATTTCCTGTCCCTCCTATTTTGCTTAAAAAGTAATCTTCTAATGTATCACCGGCCACAGAAAGACCTGTAACGAGAATATGTGCATCTGACAAAGCAGCAGCCACTTTTTCCATATCATCGAGATAATCATATAGGCGAATCATGCCATCTGGCATCAGCTTAAAACTATCTGTGTGTAGCGTTTCTTCCAAAACGATCAGAGCTTTTTGTGGATCAGTTGCCTTTATTGCGATATGCCGTTTGCAACGATCATTTAGTTCTCGATCTGATATTTCTTCGATAATTTTGCCTTTGTCTATTAAAATAAACTCCGATGCTGTCTGATACAGTTCCTCTAAGATATGGCTGGATACCAATATCGTCATTCCGTATTCCTTATTCAAGGACTTTAGCAAATTACGAATTTCCACAATTCCAGCAGGATCAAGCCCATTGATCGGTTCATCCAAAATAAGAAATTCTGGTGTATTTAATAGTGCGATTGCAATACCCAATCGCTGTCGCATCCCCAGCGAAAAATTACGGACAGCTTTTTTCCCGGTATCTTTCAGACCTACCATGTCTAAAGTTTTTTGGATAACTGCTTTGTCAGGGATACCACGTTGGATACGCTGTATCTCCATATTTTGATAAGCGGTCATTGTCGGAAAAAGCGCAGGTGTTTCGATCATGCAACCGATCCGCTTTCTCTGTTCCTGCAATTCCTTTTCGACGGTTTTCCCCCACAACGATAAGGTGCCGCTTGTCGGAAACGCTAATCCTGTAACCAATCTCAAAAAGGTGGTCTTTCCTGCTCCATTTTGGCCTATGAAGCCATAAATTTTCCCTTTTTCAATTTTCAAATCAATATGATCTAAGGCAACTGTGTGCCGGTATTCTTTTGTTAAGTCATGTGCTTCCAAAATAACAGAACTCATGTTGTCATCCTCCTTTACATTTTAGTGTAAGGGGAAATCATAAAGAATTTCTTAATTTCTATTTGGAAACCATAAAAAAAGCATAAAGCCAAGAGCTTACCCCTCGGCTTTATGCAAACGGTATCCAATGCCCCACACAGTATCTATAAACTCTTTATCCGGGCAAATGGCTTTCATCTTGTTTCGCAAGTTGCTAATATGGACATTCAAGGTGTTGTCCTCGCTGATATACTCTGTATTCCAAACACTTTGAAACAAATTCGCCTTTGAGAAGATCTTGTCCGGGTATTTCATAAGCAATTCCAGTATAGCAAATTCTTTCGCAGTTAAAGGTAACTCCGCCCCTTGTAGCATAGCTCTGTTGCCGTCTAAATCTAAAACCAAATCATTGCACTTCAAAGATGACGGCGTGCTGTTTTGAAATTGAATCCGGCGTAAGTTGCTTTCAATTCTGGCGAGAACTTCTTCCATATCGAAAGGTTTTGTAATGTAATCATCCGCACCAAGCCGCAACAAATCAATCTTGTTCTGTGTTGTTTCCTTTGCTGAAATTACTATGACAGGAACCGTTGAGAATTTACGAATATCCGCAAGTATAGTATCACCACTCCGATAAGGCAGCATTATATCAAGCAGAATAAGATCAATCTGATGTTCTTGTATGCAGTCTAACACATGAAGCCCATCATACTGACAAAGCACCTCATATCCATTTCCCTGTAAAAAATCAGCCAGCAATTTGCTGATCTCTAAATCATCCTCAACAATCAAAATTTTCATGTTGTTCTATGTTCACCTGCCTTATGTCAGCATTGCACTACACTTTTTATCTCTAATAGATTTAATTATATTTCCTTTCAGGAGAGAATACAAAGCGTAAAATATGAATTATTAGATGTTAGAAGAACACATTTCTATTGCTGGGTACACTGGAAATATGAAACCAAAAGCCAGCAAAAGCCCCTCCTGTCTACGCATTTAGTTGGCAAAAAGCCCACGGAAATCAAGGCTTTTCGGCGTTGGTCGGTGGGTGGCAGAATGATTTACCCAATCCCCGCCGAAACAGGCTTTGAAATGCGTAGGAAAATCTTTCCACCGATGGTTTTCCTGCCGGTTCTATGGTATCGCTTTCGGGTTTTATCGCTGCCCGCCAGCCTCAAGCCCCTACGTCTTGCATCAAATCGGATTTTAGGTGTCAGTCACACCAGCGGAATGACGTCCGCTGTCCTATTTACAGTATATTCGATTTGCGCTCAAATGGCAATGGCCTTTCCTATCAATCTTCCAGTCTGCCGTGGTCGCAGCCGAGAGAAAGATAACGCTCCATCCCTCCACCCAGCACCATCTGAGCATACTCCAAGGGCTTATTATACAGCAGCCAGTCCAGCTCTGCCCGCTGTGCCGGGGTGCTGCCGTACTCATCCTCGACGGCGATGCAGTCGATGGCAAGGGTGGTGTATGACGTTCGCAAACGTAGCAATGGCCAACCCCCTTTAGCATATAATATGATTGAGTGCTTTTAAATTTAAGCGCTTGAACTTACGTCCTTTTGTGGTATAATAAAGCTAGAGGATAGCGGCATTGACCAGCTATCGGTGGCGATGAAGCAGTGGACTGGTTCGGTATCAGCCGATTGTGGAGCCAGACCGTGGGTTGAGCGTGAACCACAAGCCGAATAGATTCGATGAATCGAAAGAAAACGCTTAATAGGAGCCTTGCCTTTCGGCAGGGCTTCTATTTTTTTGAGGGAAGGTGAAAATGTGCAGGACGAACAGCAGGATATTTTGTATCGGGCAGCAGAAGTCTGGAAAGAACTGACCGAGTACCACTATGTTTTCACCTACGGCTATAAGGGTGAACTGCACGAGATCAAGCTGACATTTTCACCAGAGGACTTCCCTCACCTTGCTGGGTTTCACTACCTGAAAGACATCGCCTTGCCCCGGTATAGTCCACGCAAGACGGTTGATATGATTCTATCCGGCAAGATCACCTACGACAAGGTAAAGAAGGGCACACTCTATCAGGAGTATATGAAACCGCGTCTGCTGGCACTGGTGCGGTTGAAAGAAATACTGGAACAGGAGTTCGATTTGTTCTCCTATATGCCCCAGTTTTATCCGTTCGTGACCAAAATCAAAGCGGATTACCTGATTTCCAGCCGAATCGAACCAACTGCTTTTGTGTTCATCATCCGGGAATCTCCCTCCGGCAATGCGGTATGTGACTTTCTGTGTTGTTCTGCTTTTGAAGAAAGCGGCCGTGACTACCGTGCAAACCAACGTTCTCGAACGCTCCTGAAGAAAGAGCGTGTACATATCGAAACACAAGACACGGTGGTTCTGTATGACCGTTTGCCGAAAAATCTCGATTAACAAAACGATGCCCACTCACTCATGGAAAAACCATGGGCGGGTGGGCATCACTTGTTACCCTTCTGTCGGAGCAGAAATGGTAGGTTGTCCATTTGGCATAAAATGATAGATGGGACAAGATTCAAAGAACTTCTGTGATTCTTCAGGTAGCTTATCAAAGTGAATTTTAGCCGCAACAGGATTATCTAATAGTAGATATGCACCAACGTAAATAGACTCATTGTCTTGGGCTGCTTCAATAAGAGAAAGAATTTCGGCTTGTTCAGTCGAAGTCAATGTGCGAGAGCGTTTGACGGACTGAAGATAGTTGAGAATAGCAATCGGATGCTCTGTATATGGATCAGAATCCTTAATCCAAAGCGCGAGGGTAGTCGCAGTGGATAGTAGCTCAATGCGACTATTTTTACTTTCATCGTATGCTTTAAGCATTTCAAGAAGAAGTGCATTAAGCGAATGAGAATAATCTTTGGAAAAAGGAACATGCTGAACGGCATCAAGTAACGCATTATAGTCGATATTGCAGTACTTCAACATTGCGTCCTTATTTAACATGACGAAGTGAGTGGATGGATATTCTTTATCATTTTTGTCAAACTCGCGATATATCAGTGGTACATAGTTAAAATCATAGATGTTATGGTATTCACTATTTTCTTCAGTCGGAACAACCCATAAAAGAAGTTCTAGATTAGCAATATGGCAGCTTCGAAGAAGCGATTGGCTTGAACACATCTTGATTGGTTCTTTGTCGATTAGTGCAGCTCTCAAGATGCTAAGATTAGTATTGTCTGTGACAGAAAGGGAAGAACAGTCGAGGTCGGCTGTTGCATGAACTGCCTCTAGCGTCTTTTTCACATCTAGAAGAAAGGAAAGCTTTTTTTGAAGTGTAGGAAGATTGGCACAATCAGCTTCACTGAAAGCGATTTTTCCACCATTGATTTCATAGTGATGGGCAGAAAGGGCAGCAACCATAAACTCTGCATCTTTGATACGCTCTGATAGTGTTCCGGATAAAGTAAAATTGAATTTTGTAGGCAAGGATTGCGCTGTACTGAAACTCATCTGTATTCCCTTACCAAAACGAATGACCGTAGATGATTTAGAACGTGTGACAGTATAACTCTCAAAATAAACTTTAGAATCAATGCTGATAGGAGCATCTCGTGTAAACGAAAATAACTCAATACAGTCAAGATGAGCAATGGGCAGTTCGACTTTTTGAGGGAGAACAGCATAAATGTAAGTTTCGTGGTCAAAAAAATAATCAAGGGGCAAATCGTAATGTTTTGCTGCACTAGTAGAATAGCCTAGAGAAATAGTGTTGGTGGGTAAGTCTGAATCGAAGGATAAGAGCGCGCTATTGATAGCGGCGCGTTGCCTATTCATGTGATGCGCGAAATTAAGGAAGATATCATCGATATCTTCTTTTTTGGTCGGAAAAACTTTTAATTCAATGCTTTTGCATTTAGAGAAATCTCCTTTATAGTCCTTGAGCATTTTTTTGAGGTCGAACGGAAGAAGTCCAACATAGTATATAGTATAATGCTCATCTTCCTTATCGAAATACACGACAAAAAAGATGGTTCCTCCAACATAAAGATAGTTTCTTAAATCAGAATATTGGATAGAATACTTTATGCTCTTTTTCTTTAGATTTGGTTTAATATGACCTTTGACCTGAACAGGTACTTTTAAAATCAAGTCAGCTTTTGCATGAACGTGGCCGGACTTTTTATAGACTTCTACATCTCCATCCCATGAGGGCTCTTTATCATTGGAATTGATGTGAGAAACCAAGTGACCCGCTTTGCTTATGGCAAGTTCAACATGATTTGTAGCAATCTTTTCAGAATCCATATTAGACCTCCAGATAAGGTGATTGCAGAAATATGCATGAGAGTGCAGTTTCTTGTTTGTACTGATTATACACCTAAAATCAGAAAAATTAACAAAACATCTGAAAAATCTTGAAATTGTGATAGTCTTGACAAAAACTGAATTTATGGAAGATAATGGAATAGGTCTGCTATCGGTAGCGAGTTGAGCAGAAATAAAAGGGGCATCTACAACACCGTGGTGCTGTCCGATGCCCCTTGTGACTGATTTTATCGTTGTCCGCCAACCTCAGGCTCCTATGTCCTGCATCGCTTTCGGGTTTTATCGCTGCCCGCCAGCCTCAAGCCCTTACGTCTTGCATCAGATCGGATTTTAGGTGTCAGCCACACCAGCGGAATGACGTCCGCTCTCCTGTTTATAGTATATTCGATTGGTACTCAAATGGCAATGGCCTTTCGAAGTAATCAATCTTCCAGTCTGCCGTGGTCGCAGCCGAGGGAAAGATAATGCTCCATCCCTCCACCCAGCACAAGCTGAGCGTACGCCAAGGGCTTATTATACAGCAGCCAGTCCAGTTCTGCCCGCTGCGCCGGGGTGTTGCCGCACTCGTCCTCCACGGCGATGCAGTCGATGGCAAGGGTGGTGCCATCCTCGAACCGGGTTTCCACCCGGTTGGTGTCCATGTTGAATCGGCAGGAAAGCAGTTTGTTCATTGTGAACCTCATTTCTATATCAAACGGTGTCTGTTCGGATGTCCTAAACCCTGCCATAAAACCGGTGGTTGATTTGTCCATTGGGCTTTGTTTTGCCCGTCTGCACATTTTTGCACACTTTTTGCACACCTGAATAGCTGGATAACGGTTGCAAAGTATTACACTGTGTGCAAATAATGCGGTGTGCGCAAAGGCGTGTTTTGCGATGACACGATAAAAATATCGTTTCTTCGAACTTTTGAAATTTGACGAATGATGCACCTTGGATTCTTTTAATCAGAGGGCCAGGGATTCGAGTTCCCTCGAGCGCACCAAAATCCCACGAAGAATCGCAAGATTCCTCGTGGGATTTTCCTTTTTCTGGATGCTTGCACACCTTTGCACACTTTTTGCACACCGGTGGGATGATATGTACCCCTAATACTGGACACACAGTATTAGGGGTACATATCAGTAAGATCGCAGTGAGCGGGGGCGCTTTTTTGTGAATAGGAGGTCGATTTTATCGCAAATCAAATACAGACTATGGGTATATAAGGGTCAGCACGCGGGAACAGCATGAAGCGCGCAATATGCCTGTGAGCAGCTTTTATTATGACGGAAAATTTTAAGATCTCGGAGGTTGATGAAATCTTCGATGTCCACTCTGTAAAAATTTCCATAAAACGCCAAAAAGCCTTCGGATAAGTCATACCCATACAAGAAAGTTTGAACTTTTCGTGAATTTTCTGTGTTTCGTCCATGGACAGGTGGGAACGGTTCTGCTACAATGGGTGCTGTTCGTTCCGCCGGTTCCCACGCGGCTGTTTTTATTTTTGCTATAACACAGGAGGAACTTTCATGTTAGAAAAGATCTTTCGCCTGAAAGAAAACCACACCGATGTCAAGACCGAACTCATGGCGGGTGTCACCACCTTTATGACGATGGCCTACATCCTTGCGGTCAATCCCAGCATCCTGTCCGCTTCGGGCATGGATGCCAATGCGGTCCTGATCGCAACTTCGCTGGCATCTTTCATCGGCACTGCCCTGATGGCTCTGCTGGCCAACTATCCGTTCGCTCTGGCTCCCGGCATGGGCCTGAACGCCTACTTCTCCTACACGGTCGTCCTGACCATGGGTTACAGCTGGCAGCTGGCCCTGATGGCCGTTTTTGTGGAGGGCATCATCTTCATCGTGCTGAGCCTGACCAATGTGCGTGAGGCCATCTTCAATGCCATCCCCATGACCCTGAAGAGCGCTGTCAGCGTGGGCATCGGCCTGTTCGTTGCTTTCGTCGGCCTTCAGAACGCAAAGCTGATCGTGAACAGCGATTCCACCCTTGTCACCTATCAGCACTTTAAGGGTGAGACCTTCCACAGCATCGGCGTGGGTGCGATCCTCACTCTGGTGGGCGTGCTTATCACCGCCGTCCTGCTAGTCAAAAAAGTCAAGGGCGGCATCCTGTACGGCATCCTCATCACCTGGGTGCTGGGCATCCTCTGCGAGCTGACCGGTATCTACATCCCCAACCCCGATGCCGGCATGTACAGTGTCATCCCCACCAGCTTCATCAGCTTCGATTTCTCTGCTCTGGGCAAGACCTTTGGTCAGGTGTTCAAGACCGATTTCTCCGGCGTGGGCATCCTGAACTTCTTCGCCGTTATGTTCTCCTTCCTCTTCGTTGACCTGTTTGATACCCTGGGCACCCTGATCGGTGTTGCTTCCAAGGCCGACATGCTGGATGAGGAGGGCAAGCTGCCCAATATCAAGGGCGCGCTGATGGCCGACTCCATCGCCACCTGCGCCGGTGCCGTGCTGGGCACCTCCACCACCACCACCTTCGTCGAGAGCGCTTCCGGCGTGACCGAGGGCGGCCGCACCGGCCTGACCTCCATGACCACCGGTGTGCTGTTCCTGCTGGCTGTGGTGTTCAGCCCCCTGTTCCTGACCATCCCCAGCTTTGCGACCGCTCCGGCCCTGATCATCGTTGGCTTCTACATGATGGGTTCTGCCCTGAAGATCGAGTTCGACGATCCTGCTGAGGGCATTCCTGCGTTCCTGACCATCCTGGCAATGCCCACTGCATACAGCATCTCTGAGGGCATCGCCATTGGTGTCATCTCCTGGACCCTGCTGAATGTCATCACCGGCAAGGCCAAGGAGAAGAAGATCAGCCCCCTGATGTATGTGCTGACCATTCTGTTCATCCTGAAATACATCCTGCTGTAACAGGTATTTGCGGCAAACAGAAAGCCCCGGCTCCGGCCGGGGCTTTCGTGCGTTTATTGGTTCTTGCGCGGGTGTGGCGGGCAGGGGCTCTTCCCCGGAATGGAGCGCAAGTCCGGCATACGGAAGTTCAGCGAGAAAGAGATTGAAGCGCTCCGGGTCATTGAATGTCTGAAAAAGGCTGGCATGGAGATCAAGGACATCCGGCAATTCATGGATTGGTGTGTGGAAGGGCCGTCCACCTCCCCGCAACCGCCCTTTTCCGCAAAACGCGGGCAAACTTCAAAAAATGTTACAATTTTCTCATGAAAAAGGGCGGTTTCCCATTGACAGGCTTGTTATAATAGGAGTGTAAAGATTTTTGAGCCAGCACTCGGCGGCTCGGATTGCTTGAAGGTTCCGATTTGCGGACTTTGGAAAAAAAGAAAGAGGCAACAGCATTATGACCAAGATCGATATTTTCTCCGGCTTCCTTGGTGCCGGTAAGACCACCCTCATCAAAAAGCTCATCAAGGAGTCCTTTGCGGGCCAGAAGGTCGTTCTGATCGAGAACGAGTTCGGCGAGATCGGCATCGACGGCGGCTTTTTGAAGGAGTCCGGCATCCAGATCAACGAGCTGAACGCCGGCTGCATCTGCTGCTCGCTGGTGGGCGATTTCCGCGCCGCCTTGCAGCAGGTGGTGGAGCAGTATCACCCCGACCGCATCGTCATCGAGCCGTCGGGCGTGGGCAAGCTGTCCGATGTGACCCGCGCCGTCGAGGGTGTGGCCGAGCACCTGGACGTGCAGCTGAACAGCTTTGTCACCGTGGCTGACGTGAACAAGGTCAAGATGTATATGAAGAACTTCGGCGAGTTCTACGATGACCAGATCAGCCATGCAAGCTGCATCATCCTGAGCCGCACCCAGACCGCCAGCGAAGAGAAGATCGCTGCAGCGGTGGCCATGCTGCGCGAGAAGAACCCCACCGCCACCATCGTCACCACCGCGTGGGATGCCCTGACCGGTGAGCAGATTTTGAACGCTATGTCCACGAAGGACGACTTCAAGGCAGAGCTGATCGCCATGGCAGCCAAGGCCAATGAGGAGCATGCCCACGAGGACGAGGAAGAAGAGCACGAGCATCACCATCATCATTACGATGAGAACGGCGTGTGCAGCTGCGGCCATCACCATCACGACGACGATGACGATGAGGACGAACACGAGCATCATCATCACGACCACGATGACGAGGATCACGACCATGACCACTGCTGCCATCATCACCGCGATGACGAGGAGGATGACCACGACCACGATCATTGCTGCCACCACCATCATGACCATGATGATGAGGAGGAGCACGAGCATCATCACGATGAGGACGGCCACTGCTGCTGCGGTCATCATCACCACCATCATCACGATGGCCACGATGCCGATGAGGTCTTCACCAGCTGGGGCGTCGAGACCGCCAAGAAGATCGCAAAGGCTGACATCGAGCATGCGCTGACCGAGCTGGATACCGGCAAGTACGGCATGATCCTGCGCTCCAAGGGCATCGTGGACGGCGGCGCAGACGGCTGGCTGGAGTTTGACTATGTGCCCGGCGAGTGGGAAGTCCGTTCCCGCGGCGCAGACGTCGGCGGCAAGCTGGTCGTCATCGGCTCCAAGCTGGACGAGAAGGCCATTGCCGGCCTGTTCGGCTGCTGAGCCCGGACAACACAGAGGAGGAAAACCGTTTATGGCAAATGAGATCCCGGTCTACCTGTTTGTGGGCTTCCTCGAAAGCGGAAAGACCAAATTCATCCAGGAGACCTTTGAAGACCCCAACTTCGACTCCGGCGACAAGACCCTGCTGCTGGTCTGCGAAGAGGGCGAAGAGGAATACAATCAGAAGAAATTCGCCTTCCCCGGCGTGACCCTCTACAATTTGGAGGACAAGGCAGAACTGAACCCCCAGAACCTGGCCAAACTGGCCAAGGAAGCAGATGCAGGCCGCGTGGTCATCGAGTACAACGGCATGTGGCTGCTGCAGGACCTGGCCAACAATCTGCCCGAAAACTGGATCGTCTACCAGTGCATCGCCACGGCCGACGGCACCACGGCCCTCACCTATGCCCGCGACAACTCCATGCGCGCTCTGCTGCTGGACAAGATCGCCCGCAGTGAGCTGATCGTCTTCAACCGCGCGGAGGCCGTCAACAACGACGCCGCCCGTCAGGAGCTGCACAAGCTGGTGCGTCAGGCATCCCGCAAGTGCGACATCGCCTATGAGTTCGCTGACGGCAGCGTGGCCTACGATGATATCCCCGACCCCCTCCCCTTCGACCTGAACAAGCCGATGGTGGAGATCGGCGACGACGATTTCGGCATCTGGTATATGGACTGCCAGGACGAGCCCCAGAAGTACACGGGCAAGACCGTGAAGTTCCTGGCGCAGGTCTGCCAGACCAACCGCGCAGGAAAGAACAGCTTCGTGCCCGGCCGCTTTGCCATGACCTGCTGTGTGCAGGACATCCAGTTCGTCGGCTTCCCCTGCTCCTACGATGGCTACAAGGCGCTGGAGCAGCGCGCCTGGGTCACTGTGACCGCAAAGGTCAATTACAAGTTCCACAACATCTACCGCGGCAAAGGCCCGGTGCTGACCGCCATCTCGGTCGAACCCGCCGAAAAGCCGCTGAACGATGTCGTCACATTCTCTTAACCCGCACACTGAAATCACATCAAGGAGGATCTCACCATGAAAACGTTGTTTCGCGTTCTGGGCGCGGCTGCTGCCGTCGCCGCCACCGGTGCCGCCATCGTGGTGCTGGACAAAGTTCTGAACGACAAGGGCCCGCTCCACGTCGAAGAGGTGGAGTTCCCCGAAGAGGCTGAAAAGGACCCCGCAGAGGCCGCCAAGGCAGCCGAAGCCTACGCCGAAGGCGAGGCCAAGACCGCTGAGCCGGGCGACGCATGGCCCCCGGCCTTCGAGAAGGCATCCGAGGAAAAGGCATCTGAAGAGCCGGAGGCTCCCGCTGCACAGCCGGAGACGGCCGAGGAAAAGCCTGTGGCCGAGGAAGCACCCGTGAATCCGGTGGAGGCCGGCCCCGCCGTCGCCCCCAAGGATGAGACGGGCAAGTTCGACGTCACCAAGATCGCTGAGGCCAGCGATTTCACCGGCGTGGAAGAGGAATCCGGCTGCAAGAGCTGAGATTTTGTAAGATAAAAAAGGACGTCTCGTCACAGGATGAGACGTCCTTTTTTGATACGTTTTATGTGCCGTTGGCGATCTGCTTCAGCCGTTCTTTGTCCAGTACGGTGACGCCGCCGCGGTAAAGGCGGACAAGGCCCTCCCCGGCAAAGTATTTCAGCAGGCGGCTGACGACCTCGCGGGCGGAGCCCATGTAGCGGGCGATCTGGTCGTGGGTCATGCGGACATCCGTGCCACCGGTCTTGGCCAGCTCATCGGTGAGGAAGATGGCCAGCCGCCGGTCGGCGCTCATGAACAGGATCTGCTGCATGGTCCACATGGTGTCGGAGAAGCGCTCGGCGGTCATCTGGTAGGCGTAGCAGCGGACATGGACGTTCTGCTGCATCAGCTGGCGGAACACGCCTGCGCTGATACAGTAGGCCTCGGTGTCCTCCTCGGCGTCGATGTACAGGTCAAAGTTGACGGAATCCATCACGCAGGATGCCGACAGGATGCAGACTTCGCCGGGAAACAGCCGGTAGAGCGTGATGTCCCGCCCATCCTCCGAGAGCAGATAGGCCCGCAGCTGGCCCGACCGCAGCAGCAGGATGCCCACGCAGTTCTCGACCGGGCTGTGGACCCGCTCCCCTTTCCGGTAGCGCACCGGCCGGGTGAAGCGGCAGAGCTGCGCCTGTTCCTCCGGCGTGAGCTGGTCCCAGAATGGGAAAGCGCAGGCCAGACAGTTCCGGTTGACCGGAGTATTTTGCACATCGGACATGGTGTTATCCTTTCCGCACCGCTTTGGCAGCTTCGGTGCCTGCAAGTGCTCCCTCATAAACAGCCTTGGCGACCTGCAGCAGCCCGCCGGTGCAGTCCCCGGCGGCGTAGAGGCCGGGCAGGGTGGTCTGCATCTTCTCATCCACGACGATGCGGTTTCCCTCTACTTCGGCCCCCAGCTTGCGGGCCAGCGCCGTGCTGCCCGCCACGCCCAGCGCCACGAACACGCCGGACAGGGGCACCTGTCGGCCGCCGTTCAGCTGCACACCGGTGACGGTCTGTTCGCCGAGGATGGCGTCCACTGTTTCGGGGCAGACCCTCACCTCCGGCGGGAACTGTGCCGTCAGCGGGGCCCCGTTGGTCAGGAGGGTGACGCTCTTTACCAACGGCAGAAGGGCCTGCACCTCATGCAGGGCATATTCGCCGCTGCCCAGCACCGCCACATCCTTTCCCCGGTAGAAAAAGGCGTCGCAGGTGGCGCAGCAGCTCACACCATGGCCTTCCAGCTCTGCCAGACCGGGGATCTTCGGTGCGGCGCGGGAAGCGCCGGTGGCCAGGATGACGGCATCGGCGGGGAACTCGCCCGCCAGCGTCTCGACGGTGAGCTTGTCGGTGTAAGTCAGGCCCACGGCCTCGGTGGTAACGAACTGCACCCCCAGCGCTCTGGCCCCTTCGATGCCCCGGCGTTCCAGTTCGGCACCGGAGATGGGCGCAGCAAAGCCGTAGTAGTTCTGGATGTGTGCGGCGCGGTCCAGTGCGCCGGGCCCTTTGGTGAGAACGGTCGTTTCGACCCCTGCGCGGGCCGTGTACAGAGCGGCCGACACGCCGGCCGGGCCGGAACCGATGATGACGATGTTGGGCATAAGTTACTCCTTATCTGGTTCACCTTCCTGCAACCTCTCCGTCATTGCTTCGCAATGCCACCTCTCCTAGTAGGAGAGGCCTTGGCAGTCCTTGCAAAGTCTCCGGTTTCGCCAGAGGCTCTCCTACCAGGAGAGCTGTCGAGCGGATGCGAGACGGAGAGGTTGTACAGAGGAAAACGTTTCAACGGATGGATCAAGTATAGTATACACCTTTTCCCGCAAAAATCTGTGACCAGGTCTCAAAACTGCACACTTTTCATCCGGGGCCGAGTGTGTTATACTGAATCGACTGAATTTGACCCAGGGAGGCACCGAACATGTCCAAGCAGCGTTTGCTTTTTATCACCACCGGCGGCACCATCGCCAGTGTGCGCACCGCACAGGGGCTGCGGCCCGTTCTGACCAGCGAGGAACTGCTGGCCCATCTGCCGGAACTGAACGAGCTGTGCTGCCCGGAGACGCTGGCGCTGTGCAGCATCGACAGCACAGACCTCGGCCCCGAACACTGGCTGCTGATGGCGCGGGCCGTGCAGGAGAATTATGCGCTCTACGATGGCTTCATCATCTGCCACGGCACCGATACGCTGGCTTATTCGGCGGCGGCGCTGTCCTACCTCATCCAGAATGCGGACAAGCCGATCATCCTCACCGGTGCGCAGCAGCCCATCTCCAACGAGATCACCGATGCGAAGAAAAACCTGCGCGACAGCGTCATCTGCGCGCTGGACCCCGGCAGCCGGGGCGTGATGGTGGTGTTCGGCGGGCATGTCATCGCGGGCACTCGCGCCAAGAAAAACAAGACCATCAGCTACGATGCCTTTGCGTCGGTCAACTTCCCGGCGCTGGCGCTGGTGCAGGGCGACCGGCTGGTGCGGTATATCCCCTCGCCCTGGCCCACCGGCCCGGTGGAGTTTGGCCGGGCACTGAACCCCAAGGTCTTTCTGCTCAAGCTGACGCCCGGCCTTGGCCCGGAGCTCATCCCGGCCATTTTTCAACAATACGACTGCGTCATTGTGGAAAGTTTCGGCGTGGGCGGCATCCCGCAGCGGCTCATGGACGCTTTTGCAGAGAATCTGGGCGATTACGACAAGACCCGCAAGATCCTGATCCTAACCACACAGGTCACCTACGAGGGCAGCGATGTGGGCATTTACGAGGTCGGCAAGCGGGTCCGGAACCGGTTCCGATTCCTGGAAGCCCACGACATGACCATCGAAGCCGTCGTCACAAAGGTGATGTGGCTGCTGGCCCAGAACTGCGAGAGCTTCGACCAGCTCCAGCAGCGGTTCTATCGGCAGGTCAATTTTGATACGTTTTATCATTGAAAATAACAATACCGCCGAACGGCGGTATTGAAGGCGCTGTGTCCAAAACGCAGGCGGCCGCCCCTTGCCGGTACCTAGGCGCCGGGCAGGGCGATTCTCGGTACGTTTCAGATCATGAAAATCGCCCCCAAATTTACAAAAACGTTGCAACTGTGCCGTTGCACAAGCCAAAAGGTATGGTATACTATAAGAGGATTCTGGCAGAACTTCTGCCGCAAATGCCCCGCTGAGGGGCCAAGATAAAGGAGCATTGGAACAGTATGGTTCGCATTACTATGGAAGACGGCGGCGTCATCGACATTGAGCTGAATGAGGAAGCCGCCCCTCTCACCTGTGAGAATTTCAAGAAGCTGGTCGGTCAGGGCTTTTACAACGGCCTGACCTTCCACCGCGTCATCCCCGGCTTTATGATCCAGGGCGGCTGCCCGCTGGGCAACGGCACCGGCGGCCCCGGCTGGAGCATCAAGGGTGAGTTTGCTGCCAATGGCGTCAACAACCCGATCAAGCACACCCGCGGCGTCATCAGCATGGCCCGCAGCATGAGCCCGAACAGCGCCGGCAGCCAGTTCTTCATCATGCACCAGGATGCCCCCCATCTGGACGGCCAGTATGCCGCATTCGGTAAGGTCGTGGCCGGTATGGACGTGGTGGACAAGATCGCTGCAGTCGCCACCGACTGGAACGATAAGCCCAAGACCCCGGTCCGGATGAAGACCGTCGAGCTCATCGAGGGCTGAATCACGATCTGAAAAAGAGCTTTCCGCCGCAGGGCGAACTTCACCCCATGTGTTAGACAGTATACTGTCTAACACATGGGGTGTTTTGCATGCCGAAAGGGCACCGCAAGTACAATGGAACACGGATCAGATTTTTGTCAATCCCGACTGTCCGCCTCCAGCAGCGCACGCTTCACGCTGATGAGGCTCTGCGGGCTCACGGAGAAGCTGCGCAGGCCGAGTTTCAGGTACTGCACGGTGTTGGCCGGGTTGCCGACGGCCAGACCGCAAATGGTCACGGGGATCTGGCCCGCGTCCGCCGCCTCCACGACCATGGCGATGAGCTTTTTCATCGCGTGGCTGGCCGGGCGATAGTAGCGCTCGGCGATGGAGAGGTCGCGGTCCACGGCATGGGTGTACTGGATGAGGTCGTTCGTCTCAATGACAAAGAACTCACACCCGTGGGCCACAAATTCTTCCGCCGTCAGGCAGGCCGACGGTACACTGAGCATGACGCCGAAGGGCATCTTCTCGTTGAAGCGCTCCCCCCGCTCCCGCAGGTGCTGGCGGCAGTGCTCCACCAGCTTCATGGCTTCGTCCCAGTCTTCCAGATTGGTCACCATCGGGAACATCACCCGCAGCGGGCCGTCTGCCGCCGCACGGAACAGCGCACAGATCTGGGTTTCGAACTGATGGGGGCGGCGCAGGCTGCTGCGGATGCCCCGCAGGCCCAGCTTGGAGGACTCCGGCCCCTGATGGGCGTCGGCCATGGTGCGGTCTGCACCAAAATCAAAGGTGCGCACCGTGACCACCCCGCCCTTTGCCGCCGCCAGGCAGGAGTGATAGAACACATACTGCTCCTGCTCGTCCACCGGGCGGCCCGGCAGCATCATGTAACCGCTGCGCAGCAGACCTACGCCGGACGCGCCGGACTGCCGCGCCGTTTCGATGTCCTCCTGCCCGAAGCAGTTGGCCAGCAGTTCAAAGGGCTGGCCGTCCTTCGTCCGGCACGGCAAGGCGCAGACGCGGTTCATCTCCTCGTTCTCCCACTGCTTCTCGCAGATGCGGGACATCGCCTGCTGGCGGGTGACGGCATCCGGGTCGAGGATGCACTCGCCGTTGTCGGCGTCCAGGATGGCCGTGCGGCCGTCGCAGTCGTTCAGAAAATCGCTGCCCACCTGCACGATGCCGGGGATGTGCATAGCCCGCGCAATGATGGCCGCATGGCTCTGCTTGTTGCCTTCTGCCGTGATGATGCCCAGGATCATTCCGGCGGGCACACTGAACAGGTCGCTCGGCATAAGCACCTCTGCCGCCAGGATGACGGGGTGGTCCAGCGCCAGCCAGACGCGGGGGCGGTTGGTCAGGATGTTCACCACGCGGCGGGCAGCATCGAGGATGTCCACGCTGCGCAGCTGCATATAGGCGTTGTCTTCCATCTGGGCCAGCTGGTCAGCATAGCGGCGGCCGGCCCGGTCTACGGCTTCGGCTGCGCCGACGCCTGCCTTGATCTGGAACCGGACTTCGTTCATGAAGCCCTCGTCCTCCAGCATCATGCTCTGGAACAGGAAGATGGCCTGTTCGGTGGGGCCGCTGCGCTCAGCCATCGAGTCCAGCTCGGCCTGTGCCGTCTTGACGGCCCGGTCCAGCAGCCGCTGTTCCCGGTCCGGGTTGAACGGCCCTGTGCCGAAGCTCTCGGTCCTGCGCTCCACACGGCTCACCTGCCCCAGCACCAGGCCGGACGAGGCGGCATATCCCTGATAGACTTTCATTCCTCCGTCACCTCCGTCGGGGCAGGCGTGGTCAGTGTGCGGAAGACCAGCGCCTGCAGGAATGTATTGGGCAGCAGCGCTGCCCATGCGGCCTGCGCCGCGTTTCCGCTGCCCTCGAACAGCGGTTCAAATCCCTCGATGCGAGTGCGGTCGCAGGTCTCCAGAAACGCCTTTGCCAGCGTCTCCACGGTGTAATACCGGGTGGGGTCCACGCCCACATCCTCGGCGGCCGCTTCCAGCGGGGCCAGCTCTGCGTCCTGCATGTTGGCCAGCTTGAGCGCCAGGTCTGCCGTCAGTGTCACCGGGTACTTTGCCTTCACCGCCTTCTGCACGGCGTCGAACCGCTGCCGGAATGCGGCCGCGTCCTGTGCGGTCTGCTCATTCTTCGCCACCGCATAGGCACAGCCGCGCAGCCGCCCGAAGGCCCGCAGGGTGTCGTAATAGCCCAGCTCGATGTTCCGTCTGGCCGTGTCCGGGTCAAAGTGGAGGATATCGCCCAGCTCCCAATAGCTGCGCACCATGGTGGTGGGCAGGCCGGTGCGGTTGGGCAGGGTGATGCCCACCCCTTCCAGATCGACACAGACCAGCTCCTCGGCCCCCATTTTCTGGGCCAGCCCTGTGGGCATGTTGTCGCGGTAGCCGCCGTCCAGAAACTGCACCCCGTCGATCTGTTTGGCCCGCAGCGCCGGGAAGCAGGCAGCCGAAGCCAGCAGGTAATCTTTCACCTTGCCTTTCGGGATCTCTTCCAGCGGCAGCTCACGGGGCTTCAGGCCCCGCTTTTCCACCGTGACGAGCCCGAACCGGATGGGCGAGGCGCGCAGTGCGTCCTCGTCCAGCACCCGCTCCACGATCTCTTCCAGCGGGGTGACATCCATGCCGCCCGCGCGCACCACGTCCCGCAGGAACTGGTGCAGCTCGGTCAGATTCCGGGTCTCCTCCGGCAGCTCCATCACGTCCTGGCTGCGGATGCTGGTCCACATATCCCGTGCGGTCTCGTACAGGTCCAGCGCGAACATCGCGCCGTTCAGGCTGCCCACACTGGTGCCGGTGATGATCTGCGGGTTCCAGCCGAGTTCGGTCAGGGCACGCCAGACGCCCACCTGATAGCTGCCGCGGGCCCCGCCGCCGGCAAGCACCAGTGCCTTTCTGGGGGTATCGTTCTGCGCCATCCAATACGCCTCCTTGTCGTCCGATTCAAACCTGCAAAAAGTATACCATATTTTCGGGAAAATTTCTCCCTGTTTTTGGAACAAAAAGCGTGGTATAATTTAGTAAATTATGACTGTGAGGAGGACTGCATGAACTGCAACCAATGGATCTTTGATATGGACGGCACCCTAACCGACAGTATGACTGCGGTGTGGGAGAACGCCCCGCTGGCGCTGCTGCGCCGCTACGGCCGCACCCCAAGGGCCGACCTGCGCTCCACGCTCCTGAGCATGGGCATGGCGGACGGGGCGCAGTACCTTATCCGCGAATACGCGCTGCCCCTGCGGCCGGAAGACTATTTCGGCGTGATGCGCTCGGTCATCGCCGAGCTGTACGAGACCGTGGAGCTCAAGCCCGGTGTGCGGGAGCTGCTGGCCCGCCTCAAGGCCGAGGGTGCCCGGATGTGCATCTGCTCCAACACCTGGAGCGACCAGTGCAAAGCAGTGCTCACCCGCCTGGGCGTGGACGACTGCTTCGAGTTCTACATCGAAGCCCAGGGCCCCCTGCACAAGAGCCGCCCGGACGTCTTTTTCGCAGCCTTACAGCGCCTCGGCGGCACCGACCCGCACCGCTGCGCCGTCTGCGAGGATTCCCTCTACGCGGCCCGCACCGCCCACGACGCAGGATTTTACGTCATCGGCATCGCCGACGCCGCCAGCGCCGCCGATGAACCCGCCCTCCGCCGTGTCAGCGACCAGTTCCTGACCCGGTGGGCGGAGTTGAAGTTCTGACAAAAAGAGGCCTTGCCCGTTGGACAAGACCTCTTTTCTATCGTTTATCGTTCCAAAAACTTCCGGAAGGCTGCCCTCACGGCGGCTTCGCGGCCGCGGGGGATGGGGACGCGGGCACCGCTGCGCATCCACAACTCCCCCACGGACAGCTGCGACGCCGCCGCCAGATTGACCACATAGGAGCGGTGAGGCTGCAAAAAGCGCCGGTCGGCCAGCAGCGGCTTTGCCACTTCGGAGAAGGGCACCCGCAGCGAGAGCGAGGCCACATCCTCGCCGCTGGCAAGGTGGAAATGCACCACATGGTGGGTGCATTCCAGATACTCGATGTCCGCAAAGGGGAGGGCCCGCAGGCCGGTCGCCGTCGTCACCGGGATGACGGGGCCGTACTCCGGCTCGGTGGCGCGGTCCAGCAGGGCCGTGAGCTGTTCGGGCCGGAAGGGGATCTGCAAATACTGCATCGCATCCACCCGGAACGCCTCGTAGGCGTAGGCAGGCGTGTGGGCCAGAAAGGCCAGCGGTGCCCGCACCCCGCGCTGCCGCAGCTGTGCCGCTGCCTGCAGACCTGCCGCCGGGTTTGCCGCTGTCAGCTCGATGAGGTACAGTTCGAACCGGCTGCCCGCGTCCTCTTTCCGGAGCAGGGCCCCCGCGTCCTCCAGCTGTTCCACGATGCAGGCATCGGCCCGGCGGGCATAATATTCAAGGCAGTGCCGCTGCACCCGCCCCCGCAGCACCGCATCCGGGCTGCAGACCGCAATGTGAAAGATCATTTTTTCAATTCCTTCCTCCTGCCCGGCCTTCCGGGCGCTTGCATTTTGCGCCGCACGGGAGTATAGTTACTATAAAATCAGAAAAGGAGACGCCGCCATGAATCAGCCCCTTGTCAGCATCATCCTGCCCGTGTACAACGCCCAGAACCATCTGGCCCGCTGCGTGGGCAGCATCTGCGCACAGACCTATTCCAACATCGAGATCATCATCCTGAACGACGGTTCCAAGGACCAGAGCCTGCCCGTCTGCGAAGAGTTCCGCGCCAAAGACCCCCGCATCGTGCTGGTGGACAAGGAAAACTCCGGCGTAGCGGACACCCGCAACCTGGGCCTGAAGCTGGCCGGCGGCAAGTATGTGCAGTTCGTGGACAGCGACGACTATCTCGACCCGGACTTCACAGCCGCTCTCGTGGCCGCGGCCGAGGAGCACACCGCCGACCTCGTCATCGCGCCCTACAAGATGGTCATCCCGGCGGGCGCTTCCAAGCCCGAACAGGTGCTCGATAAGATCCAGGACGAGCTGGGCGTCATGAGCGTCGCCCGGCCCCCGGAAATGCGGGAGTACGGCTTTCTGCCCGCAGGCGTTTATGACAAGGACACCTTCGCCCTCCGCCTGATGGACAAGCCCGCCTCCTATTTTTACAGCGTGCTCTGGAACAAGCTCTACCGCCGCGACCTCCTGACCCGGAACGACATCCAGTTCGTCAGCGAGATGCACTGGGCCGAAGACCTCGTCTTCAACCTGCGGTATATCCAGTACGCCGAGACCTTCGTTTCCATCGGCAAGGCCGGTTATTACTACGTCCAGAACCCGCAGAGCATCTGCCACACCCAGGTCCACGTATCCACCGTGGTGCAGAACAAGCTGCAGGTGTTCCGCTATTACAAAGACCTCTACACCCGCCTGGGCATGTATGAGGAGGTGCGCCCCCAGCTGTACAAGTTTCTGGTGGACATCGCCGAGAGCACCTACCCCTCCGGCCCGTTCAAAAAGGCCATTGATGAGGCAAAAGCCTACTGGAAAGAGCACAAACCGGAACAGGAATAACAAAAATCGAGAGGCCGATGGCCTCTCGATTTTCGTTATGAGAGGTTACGCTCCGATGGCAGCGCACTTCTTGGCCAGCCAGTCGCGCTCCTCCTCGGTCAGGCGGGGAGCGAGCTTGGTGAAGACCTCGCGGTGGTAGGCGTTCAGCCACTCGATCTCGTCCTTGGTCAGGATGCCGGGCACCACGGGCGAGGTGGCGATGGGCACAAAGGTCAGCGGGCGGAAGGCCAGGAAGGTGCCGTACTGGTTGTCGGCCTTGTGGTAGCACTCCAGCTCGTTCTCGATGCGGATGCCGACGACGCCGCTCTCGTAGACGCCCGGCTCGTCGGTGACGATCATGCCCGGCTGGAACACGGTGGTGTTGCGGCCGTTCAGAGCGTGGGGGCCTTCGTGGACATTGCCCACGAAGCTGACGCTGTGGCCGGTGCCGCAGCGGTAATTGATGAGGTGCTGCCACAGCGGCTCACGGGCGATGGTATCCAGCATGTGGCCGTCGCAGTAGTTCAGCCAGACGGCCTTGGCAATGTCGATATGGCACTGCAGCGTCCAGGTGTAGAACCGCTTTTCGTCCTCGGTCAGCTCGCCCAGCGGGTAGGTGCGGGTGATGTCGGTGGTGCCGTCCATGTAGGTCGCGCCGCTGTCCACCAGCAAAAAGCCCTTCTTTTCGAGCTTGGCGTGGTCTTCCTCGGTGGCATGGTAGTGCATCATGGCCGCGTTGCCGCCGTAGGCTGCAATGGTGCCGAAGCTCTCCACGATGAACTTGTCCTGTGCCGAGCGGTACTTGTGGAGGATCTCATCCACGGTCAGCTCCGTCAGCTCCTCGCCTGCGGCCAGACGCTCTTCCAGCTCCTTCTGGAACCGCACCATGGCCACGGCATCGCGCAGATGGGCCTCACGGTCGTGGTTCAGCTCGGTCTCGTTCTTCACGCCCTTCATCGGCAGCAGGGGGTCGGCCTCGTCCTTGACGGTCAGGGCCGGGTTGTTGTTCAGCGTCTCGTAGACCGCATAGTTGACGGAAGCCGGGTCGGCCAGAACGGTCTGGGCCTCGGTCTCCGCGGCCAGGAAGGTGAGGATGTCGTCATATTCGGCGATCTCGACGCCGTTCTCCTTCAGCTCAGCAGCGGCCTCCGCGCCCAGACGACGGGTGTTGATGAAGAGGACGGCACGGTCCCCGGTCACATAGCAGTAGGCCATGGCATAGGGGGTGCACTGGATGTCCATCGCGCGGAGGTTCAGCAGCCAGGCCAGGTTGTCCAGCTTGCCCACCAGCTGGGCCGTGCAGCCCAGCTCCTTGAGCTTGGCCCGCAGCTGCTCCAGCTTCTCGGCGGGGGCAAAGCCCGCATACTCCTTGCTCAGGAGCCAGGCCGGGGTCTCCGGCAGGGCGGGGCGGCCCTCGGTCCACAGCGCATCTTCCAGATTCAGGGTCTTGATGGTGCCGTGCTTGGCGTCCAGCGCTTTCTGTACGCTGCGCACCAGCTGGCAGGAAGCGGTCAGGCCGCACAGGCCCAGCACACCGCCTTCCGGCAGGGCATCGGCGCAGTACTGCTCCACGGTGGGCACACCCGGCTCGCCCATCCGTTCCAGCTCGATCTCGGTACCCGCGATCTCCTTTTCGGCCTGCACAAAATAGCGGCCGTCGGCCCACAGGGCGCTCTTGTCTCTGGTCACGACGAAGTTCGAGTTCTCGCCGTGGAAGCCGGAGAAATAGGTCAGGGAGGTGTAGTGGTCGGGCAGATACTCGCTGGAGTGCGGGTCGCCCACCGGGATGAGGTAGAGGTCCACGCCATTGGCGTCCATGGCGGCGCGCAGCGCAGCCAGACGCTCAGGGACTGTATTCATGCTCATGATAAAAGCCTTCTTTCTTACACTTGCCGGAAAAACGTCCGGCGGCGGTTCTCGCTGGCTCCTATTGTATCATTCCGGCGCACGGATTGCAATTGCCCCGGCCGTTTTACTCCAACGGGGTGAAACGGCGCTTATTCGTCCGCCGTCTTTGATCTCAGATCCAGCTCCGGCATCAGCTCCTCGCTGATGATGGTGAGCATCTGTTCCATTTTGTCCACGTCCTCGGCGGGGAAGCGCTCCCGCACACGCTCGACCACGGTGTGCAGGTAGGAATAGCTGATGTTGTAATACTCGAAATACTTCTGGGTGGGGCGCAGGTGGTACTCGCGCCGGTCCTTGGCGGACTGGATCTTTTCCACGTAGCCCTTGCGCATCAGGCTGCCGATCTTATACGCCGCGTTGGGGGTAGAGATCTTCATCATCCGCGAGAACTCCGCAATGGTGGGCTCGCCCATGGCCATGATGCCCTCCATGCAGAAGGACTCCACCGTGGTCAGGGTCGCCTCGCGGGTGGCAAAGCGCTGAAACACGTTCTGATAGAAGTGCAGCTTGAATTTTGTGTAAACGTCGTTGAATGCTTTTTCCAGCATGGTGCGGCTCCTTCCGATCGCTCAATTTCCTTTAGTATACCATGTTTTTCCCCAGAAGCAACGGAATTTTTCCGTTTTGAAACAAAGGGCCCCCCAGCCCATGCAGGCCGGGAGGTCCTTTGCGTTAAGGGGGACGCTCACTGCGTCGGGGATGTTCCGATCGTGCCGAGGAGCTTTTTGAGCCGGAGCCATGCGCCGAAGACGTCCATCTTGGTGACATAATGGTCCGGGTCAAAGAAGGACGCATCCTTCTTGTCGGCCGCGTCCATCAGGCCGTTCTGGACCGCCCAATGGGTGGCCTTTTGCAGCTCGATCTCTTCGGCGGGGATATCGCCGTAAAGGGTGGGCAGAGCCACCTCCGGTTTGCCTGCGGTCTCCCACAGGAGCAGCGCCAGCGCACGGCGGTCGGTCGGCACCGGCACACCCTGGGGCAGCGCATTGGCGAGGTAGAGGTCTACGCCCAGGTTCACGCCCTGCCACACCACGATGCCTGCGGCTGCGCCGCCCACCGCGATGGTCGCCGCCGTTGCCAGCGGAGAGGGCGCTGCATCCTCGATGATCTCCGCCGAGCGGTACTGCGCCCGGATGGTCACATCCTCGGCGGGCATCTGGAAGGTCATGGCCTCGGCCCGATAATCGACGTTGATATCGCCGCTGAGCTTGCTCGACGAAATGCTCCACATGTCAAACGTCATGCCGTCCGGGATCTCGTTCTGGTCCAGCACCACGGTCAGGGTGTCGTTCTCCTTGGCGGAAACAGACGTCTTGCCGTCGATCGTGCCGCCGATGACGGTCACGGTGTAGGTGGTGGGTTCCGGTTCCGGTTTCGGTTCCGGTTTCGGTTCCGGTTTCGGTTCGGGTTCGGGTTCCGGCTTGGTGATGAGCTCGCCGTTCAGCACCACGTCATCGTCCGGCATGGTAAAGGTCACGGTCTTCTTGTCGACGCCGTAGCTGCTTTCTGCGATGGGCTGGCCGTTCAGGCTGAAAATCTCGGTGTCGGCAGTGATGGTCACTTCCTTCGTCGTGGCATTGCTGGTCACGACGTAGGGGGCCCAAGCCGCAGACACACCGTTGACTTTCTCGATCTTGGCATTGGAGGAGGCCGCATCCCAGGTGATGGAGTGGAGATCTGTTACCCCGTCCAAACCTGTGTTGCCGTTGAATATGCCGCCGTTCACGGTGCCGCCGTTGTTGCTCACACTGTCCGCGAAGGTACCGCCAGAGATCGTTCCGTTGGTGTTGTTTTCCACTGTTCCTTCAAAGGTGCCCTTCTCGATGGTGCCGTTGTTCTTGACTTTGTCGTGGAACGTGCCGTTTTCGATAATGCCGTTGTTCTCGACCGAGTTCTTGAACGTGCCATTCACGATGCGGCCCGGTGCCCTATTGTCGACCTCGCCGTGGAAGGTGCCGCCCAGAATGCCGCTGTTGTTGAACACTTTGCCGTTGAACTCGCCGCCCGTGATGGCCGTCGGCTTGCCCACAAAGACGTTGCACTCCACCGCCGCACCATCTCCGATGGTGCTGAAATCGAACAGCCCGCCGGTCTGGTTGCTGCCCGTCAGAAGCAGCATGTTGCCATAGGTCGGGTCATTGGGGATGTACTGCCAGCCGTCGCCCTTGCAGGGGTTTTTGCCGCCGTTGGAATCCTTCGGCCAGCCGTTCTCCATGACGAGGTCGGTGCTGGTGATCGCTCCGTTCAGCACCACGCTCTCTTTTGGCATGGTGAATTTCACGGTATTCTTGTCGCTGCTGTCTTGGCTGCTGTTGCAGTTGCCCGCGCCGATGGGCTTGTGGTTCAGGCTGTAGATCTCGGTGCTGGCGGTGATGATTACTTTCTGGTTCATGGTCAATTCGGCCACGACGACGTAGGGCTCCCAAACCGCAGACACACCGTTGACTTCCGTGATCTCGGCTTTGGAGGAGGCCGTATCCACGGTGATGGGGTAGACACCAAATCCTGGTACGTTTATGTGGCCGTTGAACACGCCGCCGAATATGTGGCCGCCGTAGCTGTTGTTCACCCTGCCCGCGAAGGTGCCGCCAAAGATCGTTCCTCTGCCGCCGTTTTCCACAACACCCTTGAAGACGCCGTCCATGATGGTGTTGCTGTTTGTCACTTTTTTCTCAAAGCTGCCGTTCTTTATGGTGCCTTCGTTTGTCACGCTGCCCGCAAAGGTGCCGTTCTCGATGGTGTTTCTGTTTGTCACTTTTCCATTGAAGGTGCCGTCCTTGATGTAGCCGCTGTTTGTCACTTCTTCATTGAAGGTGCCGTTGTCCATGATGGTGCCGTTGCTTGTCACTCTGCCCGCGAAGATGCCGTTCTTTATGGTGCCTTCGTTTGTCACTTCTCCCTCAAAGGTGCCGCCGGTAATTTCCACACGCAATTGAGTCTCAACCGCACACGCCACAGGCTCTGCCCCCGCTCCCTTACTGGTGTTTTGGGGATAGGTGGAACTGAAATCAAACGTTCCACTCGTCAGAGTCAGTTTGCCTTTCGGGTTCGACGCGTCTTTTTCACTGTACGTCCATCCTTTGCCCTCGCAGTCGGCAGTGCCGTTGTTGGAGCCGACCGGGTAGCCGCCCTCCATGACGAGTTCGCCGGTGCTGAGCACCACGTCCTCGTTCGGCATGGTGAATTTCACGGTCTTCTTGTTGTTTGTATCGGGGTATTCGCTGTCGTAGTCGCCCCCGCCGATGGGCTTGCCGTTCAGGCTGAATATCTCGGTATCGGCAGTGATGGTCACGATAGTGCCTGCGTAGGCGTAGGGGGCCCAATGCGCAGACACATCGTTGACTTTCTTGATCTTGGCATCGGGGGAGGGCGCATCCACGGTGATGGGGTAGCCACCTGTTACCCCGGTTGGTTTTGCATTGCCGTTGAACACGCCGCCAGTCACGCTGCCTTGGTTTTCCACACTGCCCGCGAAGGTGCCGCCAAAGATCGTTCCGTTGCCGTTTAACACCGTTCCCTTAAAGGTTCCACCAGAGATTTCTCCTCCGGCGTTGTTTATCACTTCTCCCTCAAAGGTGCCGTTAGTGATGTTTCCTCCTTGGTTGTTTGACACTTCTCCATTGAAGGTGCCGCCGGTAATTGTCGCACCCTGTTGAATCTCAATCTCACATCGCACAGGCGTTGTGGTCGTTTCTCCACCGCCTTGGGGATGGGTGGAACTGAAATCAAACGGTCCACTCGTCAGAGTCAGTTTCTTCATGTGGGCATCGTAACTCCAGCCGTTGCCACTGGTGCCGTTCGAACAGTCCGGCAGACCGTTCGCGCCCATGACGAGGTCTTGGGTGGAGCCTTCTGCAAAGGCCCCCAGGGGGAGCACGGAGAGCACCATGCTCAGTGCCAGGATCAGGCTGAGAATGCGTTTTTTCATCGGGGTCGTCCTCCTTTTCTGCCAAAGACTGCGTCAAAAAGCCGCACGGTCGTTCGTTTCTGGGTCCATCATACCACAGAAACAACCGGAAGGAAAGCAAAACCGCGTGAAGCACCCTGAAAACTGCGCGAATGATGATTTTTGCCCCCTTGACAGGGTCAAAAACGCCGGTTGGGTCAGTCTGCTTTGGCCGTTCGCAGCCGGATGACGTTCAGCACCACCAGCTCCAGCACGATGGCCACGGCCAGCAGCACCAGCGAGGTGAGCAGGCTGGCGCTGGCGCCCAGGAACATCTGGCTCAGGCCGGTGACGACATAGCACACCGCCGAGATGGCCGCCGCCGTGATGGCATAGGGCAGCTGGGTGGACACATGGTTCACATGGCTGCAATGAGCACCGGCGGACGCCATGATGGAGGTGTCCGAGATGGGGGAGCAGTGGTCGTCGCACACTGCGCCGGACAGGCAGGCCGCAATGGAGATGACCAGCATCTCCCCCTGCGGGAACGCATGGCAGACGATGGGGATGAGGATGGAGAAGGTGCCCCAGGACGTGCCGGTGGCAAAGGCCAGGAACACCGCCACCAGAAAGATGATGGTCGGCAGCAGATATTGCAGCGCAGCCGCCGAGCCGTTGAGCAGGTTGGCCACGTAATACTTGGCACCCAGCAGGTTGGTCATGCCGGAAAGAGTCCACGCCAGCGTCAGGATGAGCATGGGGCTGACCATGGCCTTGAAGCCCTCCGGGATGCAGGCCGCGAAGTCCTGAAAGGTCATCACGCCGCGCACCCGGTAGAACACGAAGGTGAACAGCAGCGCGATGCTGCTGCCCATCACCAGGCCCGCCGAGGCATTGCAGTCGGAGAAGGCGGTGATGAAGTCCACGCCTTCAAAGAAGCCGCCGGTGTAGATGAGGCCGAAGATGCAGGCCGCAATGAGCACCAGCACCGGCAAAATCAGGTCGATGACATGGCCGCAGGCTGCGGTGCCGTCGTCCACATCGTCGCCGTAGGGGCGGTCTTCGGTGGTGAAGAGGTCGCCCTTCAGCGCGTTGTCCTCGTTGAGCTTCATGGGGCCGTAGTCGGTGCCCGTGAAGATGAGGAAGAGGATCATGATGAGGGTCAGCAGGGCGTAGTAATTATACGGAATGGTGCGCAGGAACATGGTAAAGCCGTTGATGCCCGAACCTTCCGGCACCGAGGAGGTGACGGCCGCCGCCCAGCTGGACACCGGCGCGATGATGCAGACCGGGGCCGCCGTGGCGTCGATGAGGTAGGCCAGCTTTGCGCGGGAGACCTTCTGCCGGTCGGTCACAGGCCGCATGACGGAGCCTACGGTCAGGCAGTTGAAGTAGTCGTCCACAAAGATGAGCACACCCAGAACAAGGGTCATGAACTGCGCCCCCGCGCGGGTGTGGATGTGGGTGGACGCCCAGCGGCCAAAGGCCGCGCTGCCGCCCGCCTTGTTCATCAGGGCCACCAGGATGCCCAGCATGACCAGAAAGACCAGAATGCCCACATTGCTGGAGTCGGACAGCTTGGCGACCATGCCGCCGTCTTCGTTGAAGAACAGGGTGTTCAGGGCCAGTTCCAGGTTGCCGTTGGCAAAGAGCAGCGCACCCGTCGCGATGCCCACCAGCAGCGAGGTGTAGACCTCCTTGGTGTTCAGTGCCAGCACGATGGCCACCACCGGCGGCAGCAGAGAGAGCGCCGTGCTGTACACGGCGCAGGTGTAGGTAGACGGGTCGGCAATGGTGCCGGGGGTTGCCGCCGTGCACCACAGCAGCAGAGCGAACACCAGCACGGCGCCCGCCCACGAAAGATTGACTTTTTTCATACGATCTGATTCCTCTTTTGATTTTTTGCCTCAGCGCGGGGCAGACTATCCCCAACCAGACAGGGAAGGGGGTGTTTGCCGCGCCGGATTATAAAGCGCTGTACTTTGAACTGTTCCGCGCCAGCGAACAGGCCGCCCGCCTCCTCCACGAGGCCCAGCAGCGGGCCGAAGAACAGGTGATGGCGGAGGATGAACCACCGCTGCGGTTGGAAGAACCGCTCCATCCCCACTCACGGGATGCCGCCCCCCGGAAACCGTGAAGCGAAACGGAAACGCGGCATGGAGTACAACCTCTCAGTCATCGCTTCGCGATGCCAGCTCCCCTGGTAGGAAAGACTCCCTCCGGCCGGAGGGAGATGTCGCGAATAGCGACAGAGGGAGGACGACCACTGGCGAGAAGGCGAAGTTTGCGGAATGCCAAGGGCTCCCCTACCAGGGGAGCTGTCGAGCCGTAGGCGAGACTGAGAGGTTGTACGAAGGATTGCCTTAGCCCTTCTTGCTCTCCGCCTTCGCCGCGAACTTCGCGTCATTGACGACGAAGCGCTCATGCACGCCGCCGCCCACGGGGCCTTTTTCGTCGTGCAGCGAGACCTTGAACACCAGCTTCCGGCCTTCTACGGCGGTCAGCTCGCTCTCACAGGTCACGGTCATGCCCACGGGGGTGGGGGCGGTGTGCTCCAGTTCCAGCTTCGTGCCCACCGAGCCGCAGCCCTCGTCCAGCTCGGACGCGACGCTCATCCAGCAGGTCTTTTCGGCCAGTGCCACCAGTGCGGGCGTTGCGAACACGTTCAGTGTGCCGCTGCCCATGGTCTTTGCGGTGTTTTCGTTCGTCACGAGCTGGCTCTGCTCGCCGTGGATGCCAACATTCAACATAAAAAAACTTCCTTTCCAAAATCGCCTTGCGGCAGTAAATTTCCGACCTCCTGATAGGATACCACATTTTCCGCGTCGATGCACCTGTTTTTGGTGGATTTCTGCATTTTCCTCTTTCCGGTCGGACGGCACCCCTGCTTCCCCCTCACCGGACCTCTCCATTTTTCAACGCTCAAAACGCACCCTTTTTGCAGATTGAAATCGCAGTTTTCTTGCGTATTGGGGTATTTTTTTACAATTTCGAAGTTCTGCTCAAAATCTTTGCAAAAAGCCTTGACAGAGCCTCTTCTGCGTGATACTATGAACACATGAACAAACGTTCACATGAATGTGCCGCGAAAGGAGAGACTGCCATGAACGACCCCAAAGACGCTCTGCCCGCCGCGCAGCCGGGGCCTCTCGTGATGCCGGATGACGAAGTGCTGTATGAGCTGGCCGACCTGTTCCGGGTGTTCGGCGACTCCTCCCGCATCAAGATCCTGTATGCACTCCACGACAGCGAGCTGTGTGTGCAGGACCTCGCGAATGCGGTGCAGCTGAGCCAGTCTGCGGTGAGCCACCAGCTCCGGGTGCTGAAGGACTCGAAGCTCGTGCGGTTCCACCGGGACGGAAAGACCGTTTACTACGCACTGGACGATGACCATGTGCGCAGCATCCTCTCCATGGGGATGGACCATATCGAAGAATAACCGAAAGGCAGGTACTTATTATGAAAAAGAGCTACAAGATCGAAGTCGATTGCGCAAACTGCGCCCAGAAGATGGAAGACGCCGCCAACACCGTGGCCGGTGTGGCAAATGCGACCGTCAGCTTCATGACCCAGAAGATGAAGGTGGAGTTCGCAGAGGGCGCAGACCCCCACGACACCATGGTGAACGTTCTGGCCGCCTGCAAAAAAGTCGAGGACGACTGCGAGATCTTTGATATCTGAGCAGCGCATCCGATGAGAACGGCTCCTCCTTCGGGGGAGCCGTTTCCTTCCCCGGCGATTTCCTGTTGAAAGAAAAGCCAGTTTTCAACACTTTCCACCGGGTTTTCAACAGCTTTTGCGGAAAAGTTTGAAAACAAACGCGAAAAAGTCAGATTTCTTCGGGAAAACCTCGTGGAAAACATGGGGGAAAACGTGGAAAAGCTCCCTTTCCGGGGAAAACCTGTTGAAAACGCCCCCAGCCATCCGTCAAAAGGAGAGTTTCGTATGACCAAAAAGCAGAAAAAGGTGCTGTATCAGATCATCGCAGCGGTCATCCTGATCGTGATCCTGAAGCTCCTGCCCGCATTCCCCACCCCGGTGGAGCTGGTGCTCTACCTCATCCCGTACCTCGTGGTGGGCTGGGATGTCCTGCGCAAGGCGCTCAAGGGCATCAAGAACCGCCAGCCGTTCGACGAGTGCTTCCTGATGGCCGTTGCCACCGTGGGCGCGTTCGCGCTGGGCGACTATGTCGAGGGCTGCGCCGTCATCCTCTTTTACCAGATCGGCGAGCTGTTCCAGAGCGTGGCCGTCGGCAAGAGCCGCCAGAGCATCTCCAGCCTGATGGACATCCGCCCCGACTACGCCAACATCGAGGACGCAGACGGCAAGCTGGAACAGGTAGACCCCGATGATGTCGAGGTCGGCACCGTGATCGCGGTCCAGCCCGGCGAGCGTGTGCCCATCGACGGCGTGATCGTGGAGGGCATTTCGGCCCTGAACACCGCAGCCCTGACCGGCGAGAGCCTGCCTCGCGATGTGCAGACCGGCGACGAGGTCATCAGCGGCTGTGTGAACATGACCGGCCTGCTCAAGGTGCGCACCACCAAGGAATTTGGCGAGTCCACGGTCTCCAAGATCCTCGACCTCGTGGAAAATTCCAGCATGAAGAAGGCCCGCACCGAGAACTTCATCACCCGTTTTGCCCGCGTGTACACCCCTGCCGTCTGCTACAGCGCACTGGCTCTGGCGTTCATCCCGCCGGTGGTCCTGCTGCTGATGGGCCAGCCCGCCCGCTTCGGCGACTGGGTCTACCGCGCCCTGACCTTCCTCGTCATCTCCTGCCCCTGCGCTCTGGTCATCTCCATCCCGCTGAGCTTCTTCGGCGGCATCGGCGGTGCCAGCGCCTGCGGCATCCTCGTCAAAGGCTCCACCTATCTGGAAGAGCTGGCCCGCACCGGGATCGTGGTCTTTGATAAGACCGGCACCCTGACCCAGGGCACCTTCAAGGTCGTGGGCGTCCACCCCGAACACGGTGTCACCGAAGACGCCCTCGTGGAGGCCGCCGCCCTGGCCGAGAGCTGGTCCAAACACCCCATCTCCCTGAGCATCAAGGCCGCTTACGGCAGGGACATCGACGCCAGCCGCGTCACCGATGTCCAGGAACTTGGCGGCCACGGCGTGACAGCAAAGGTGGACGGCAAAACCGTTGCCGCCGGTAACTCCCGCCTGATGGCAAAACTGGGCCTCACCGCCCCCGAAGTGACCGAGCCGGGCACCCTCGTGCATGTGGCCATCGAGGGGCAGTACGCCGGTTATCTGCTCATCGCGGACGTGGTCAAGCCCCACAGCGCGCAGGCCATCCGGAGCCTGAAGTCCGCAGGCGTCCGCAAGACCGTGATGCTGACCGGCGACGCCGAGCCTGTAGCCAGAGCGGTCGCCAATCAGCTGGGTCTGGACGAATACCATGCCGGTCTGCTGCCCGGCGACAAGGTGGACCAGATCGAAACGCTCCTCGCCGCCAAAGGCCCGAAAGAAAACCTCGCCTTCGTGGGCGACGGCATCAACGACGCGCCCGTCCTGTCCCGCGCCGACCTCGGCATCGCCATGGGTGCGCTTGGCTCGGACGCCGCCATTGAGGCTGCGGACATCGTCCTGATGGACGACGACCCGGCCAAGATCGCACTGGCCATGCGCATCGCCCGCCGCACCCTCCGCATCGTCTACGAGAACATCGTCTTCGCACTGGCCATCAAGTTTGCCTGCCTGATCCTCGGCGCTTTGGGTCTGGCAAGCATGTGGACCGCCATCTTCGCCGACGTCGGCGTCATGGTGCTGGCCGTCCTCAACGCCACCCGCGCCCTCTACACCAAAGACCTTGCCCGGAAGAACGAGCAGTGACCCATAACAAAAACCGGGAGATGCCGCATGGTATCTCCCGGTTCTGATTTTTATCACAGCATTCGGCACAATACAAGAAGTTCCGCGCTGCTTCACAGTTCCTCTCGCAGCTCCGTCAGATCGGCCCAGAAGCGTTTGGGGCAGTGGGTCATGCGGCCCCGCTCGTTGTGGCGGGCCTGGATCTCCAGCGTTTTGTAAAACTGCTTCCAGAGCGCCTGAAACTGCTGCTCCCGCTCACTGGGCGGGGGAAGCTCCAGCGGCTCGGCCAGTTCCAGCAGCTGCGGCCGGTGATCCCGATACAGCAGCACTGCCTGGTGCACCGCGTCGTAGATCATGAAGTCTTCCTCCGGAAAGCGACCGCAGAAATGCCCCCGCAGCAGCGGCAGGATGTAGTTTTTCGGGTGGATGACCGCACCCAGCATCCCGTCGTGTTCCTCGAAGCGGACGAAACCCTGAAATTTGTCCACCTCCCAGTCGAGGCTCTTTTTCATCTCGTAGAGCGGTGCGACGTCCGGGTGGCCTGCCCGCTTGACTGTGCCCGGCCCCAGCGCGAAGGCCAGATGCAGAAACCGGATGAGGAGCAGTTCCTTGTCCTCCCGGCCGGAGAGGAAGTCCCGTGTGACGAGGTATTCCGTCTCGGCCCCCAGTTTCCGGCCAAGGCTGGCAAACACCCGCCGGGCTTTTTCGTGGTCGGTGGCGATGTCCTTGAAGGGGTAGAGGGTGGCGGTCTCCCGCTCCGGCGTCCAGACCGCAAACGGGATCTCGTGCTGGGCAAAGCTCTCGAAGACGCAGCAGAGGAAGCCCTCAAAGCTGCCGTCGTAGAGGTAAACGACAGCGGCATCGTGGAGCTTGCGGGCGGGGTTCACAGCGCTCTGGCCAGACATTGCACTGCCTCCTCCCGCACCAGCTTCTGGGCCGCGTGGGGCGGCACTCCCTGTGCCACCAGCTTGTCCACGGCGGGCGGCGAGAACAGGCTCAGCTGCTCCACGCCGCCGCTGAAAACGGTCGGGTCGATGAGCGCGCTCGTGATCCGCTCCCGGCCCGCGCTGCCCCGCCCCGGATGCGCCCCGGCAAAACCCCGGCAGGTGATGAAATACTGGGCCCGCTTGAGCACCACGCCCATCCGCTTCAGCTCATCCAGCCCCAGCGAGGCCTGTTTCCGGGCATGCCAGATGCGCCGGGCACTCTTGGGGCCGATGCCCGGCACCCGCAGCAGCATCTCGAAGGAGGCCCGGTTCACGTCCACCGGGAACAGCCCGTAATGCTGAACCGCCCAGTTGCATTTCGGGTCCAGATAGGGGTTGAAGTTCGGGTGATCGGCGTCCAAAATCTCGTCCGCTTTGAACTGATAGAACCGCAGCAGCCAATCCGCCTGATAGAGCCGGTGCTCCCGCAGCAGCGGGGGCTTGGTGTCCAGCGCGGGCAGGCGGGTATCCTCGGCCACGGGGATATAGGCGGAGTAGAACACCCGCTTGAGGCTGTATTTCTGGTACATTCCCTCGGTCAGCTTGAGGATGTGATGATCCGTCTCCGGCGAAGCCCCCACGATCATCTGGGTGCTCTGACCGGCGGGCGCGAACCGGGGCGCTTTGCGGTAGAGGGTCAGTTCCTCCCGGTTGGCGGCTCCTTCCACTGCGATCTGCTTCATGGGCCGGAAGATGGAGTGCCGCCCCTTGTCCGGGGCCAGCAGTTTCAGGCTGCTCTCGCTGGGCAGCTCCACATTGACGCTCAGGCGGTCAGCCAGAAAGCCCAGCTGCTCCAGCAGTTCCGGGCTGGTGCCGGGGATGGCCTTGGCGTGGATGTACCCGCCGAAATGGTATTCGTTCCGCAGCAGGCGCAGGGTCTTGAGCATCCGCTCGGTGGTGTAGTCCGGGCTGACCAGTACCGCGCTGGACAGGAACAGCCCCTCGATGTAGTTGCGGCGGTAGAACTCGATGGTCAGCTCGGCCAGCTCCCACGGCGAAAAGGTGGCGCGGGGCGCATCGTTGGACCTGCGGTTGACGCAGTAGCTGCAATCGAAGGCACAGCAGTTGGTCATCAGCACCTTGAGCAAGCTGACGCAGCGGCCGTCCGCCGTAAAGGCATGGCAGCAGCCCGGTGCGTAGCAGCTGCCCATGCTGCCCGCCTTTGCCGCGCGGGACGCTCCGCTGGACGTGCAGGCCACATCGTATTTCGCGCTGTCTGCCAGAATGGTCAGCTTTTCCATCAGCGACTGTTCCATGCCGCACCTCCGTTCGTTTATCAAAAAAGGCTGCCGCATCCTTGCAGCAGCCTTTTCAGCGCAAATTGGTTACCACTTGGCCTTGGTCTCGACCACGCGGCCTGCGATGTGCAGGCGGTTCAGGTCTTCGCCCTTGATGACCAGCTCCTTGTAAGCCGGGTTGAAGGGCTGCAGCACGACGCAGTTGCCCCGCTGCAGATACCGCTTGAGGGTGCCTTCGCCCTCGTCGCCGTAGATCAGGACGCCCAGGTCGCCGTTTTCCAGCGTATCCTGCCGGTGCACCAGAGCCAGATCGCCATCGTGGATGCGGGGCTCCATACTGTCGCCGCGCACCACAAGATAGAAGTAGCTGGAGGGGTCTTTGACGCGGGCATATTCCTTGCCGTAGTCCTCCTCATAGGCCAGCGCGCCGTAACCGGCCTTGACCGTGCCGATGACCGGGATCAGGCTGTACACATAGCTGCCGAAGAAGCGCTCCTCGGTCTGGCCCTCGCTGGCGGGGTCGAACAGGCCCAGCAGGTAGTCTGCGGTGGTATCCAGGATCTCGGCAAGCTTGGCCACCGTGGCAGGGTCCGGGGAGCTTTTCCCGCTCTCCCATTTGCCCACTGCCTGCTGGGTAACGCCCAAAAGTGACGCAAGTTCCGCCTGGCTCATATGCTTTTGCTTGCGGCATTGCCGTAACAGCTCCGGAAACGACATCGTTCAACACTCCTCTGTTCTCGTCCGTCGGGTTTGTTTCTTGCTGTTTTTATTATACAACAAAAGGCTGTGCAAGTAAAGAGAAAGTTTTGTTTTGGCTCGAAAAAAAGTTGTCGCAAAATCATTTTTGGTCTGCATCGTGGAGAAATTTTCAATTTGGGGTTGACAGAAGGCCGGAAATCTGGTAAATTAAATAGGCATTCGGTACGGCGTGTGCGGGTGCCCACGAGGAGAGATGTCCGAGTGGTTTAAGGAAGCAGTCTTGAAAACTGCCGTGCGGCAACGCACCGTGGGTTCGAATCCCACTCTCTCCGCCATTTTTTTGAATCAGTGTAACACACTTTGCTCTGGAGTAGTACTCAAGAGGCCGAAGAGGCGCCCCTGCTAAGGGCGTAGGTCGTCTAAACAACGGCGCGAGGGTTCAAATCCCTCCTACTCCGCCAAGAAAAAGCTCGATGATCCTTTGAGTTCATCGGGCTTTTTCCATTGTCGGGCACAAAAAAGCAGCCGCTCCGGGGCTTCCGGGGCGGCTGCTTTTTCATGCCAGGAGCAGATTCGTCACCAGCGCCAGCAGCGTCAGGTGCACGGGATAGAACCCGTAGAACGCCCATTTGGCCCACTGCGGGCAGCGGCCGCGCTCACCGTTGTAGAACCAGAGCAGCACGAACGCCAGCGGGGCGGTGACCTCCCACAGCATCAGCACGGCCCCAAGGATGCACTGTTTCTGCCGGGAGTTCCTCGTCAGGTACAGCGCCACGATGAGGGCCACCCCAATGGCCCCATAGTCTGTCCCCGCCAGCTGGGCCACCACTGCACAGCCCAGCGCCGCGAGACGGCCCATCCAGGCCGCATTGCCGTCGGCATCCTCGGATTTTTGCAGCATTGCCATGGCCAGCACGCCCAGCGCCAGCGTCCAGTACACGTTCTGATTGCCCCAATGGAACGGCGTCTTGAAGAAGGCCATGTCAAAGGGTACCTCGCTGAGAAGCCCAAACAGGAACAGCCGCCCGATGTACTTTTTCACATCATGGGTGTGGAGGAAGCCTTCCACGAGCAGAAAGCAGAAGATGGGAAAGGCCAGCCGCCCGATGAGCCGCAGCACCAGATCCAGTTGCACGATCTGCGGCGGCGTCCGGTATGCGACCCCATAGGTCGCCTCGATGCAGGAGGCCCCGATGTGGTCGATGAGCATGGTGATGCAGGCAGCGAGCTTGAGCGCCGTTCCGCTCAGGCCCGGCCGGGTCTGTGTCTGAAGTGTTTCCATTCAATTTCCCTCATTTCGATCGTTTGTACCGTGTCTTTTTTCGTTCTTTTGTTTTATACGATCTCTCTTCTCCAAATCCTGCATCCGATTTGACAAGATCCGCCTGCTGTGCCCAGAAATCGGCCCGAAAATGCTTGACAGAACGAGCCTGGAATAGTACAATCAAGAAGATAATTGAACTATCTCAAATCAAAGATGAAAAAGATTCACAGAGAATGAAGCGTCTCCGAACGAGAAAACGGAAGGAGGCATGGGATATGACGCTGTTTTCCTATGAAATTTTTGACGCAGTCGCGCGGCAGGGCAGCTTTAACAAAGCCGCCCAGCAGCTGCACCTGACCCCGTCTGCCATCAGCCACGCCATTGCGGTGATGGAGGCTGAGCTGGGCTTTACCTTATTCAACCGCGGCAAGAACGGCGTCACCATGACCAGCTACGGTGCCTCGCTCTATCCGTCCATCCGGGCCGTCCTGAACAGCGACGAGGCCCTGCAGCAGAGCATCGCACGGCTGAACGGTCTGGAGAAGGGCAAAGTGAAGCTGGGCGCTTTCAACTCCGTCTGTGCCGGGCTGCTGCCCGACATTCTCAAGGGCTTCATGGCCCAGTTCCCGCAGATCGAGGTCGAGGTCTATCAGGGCACCTACGACGACGTGAAGGAGTGGCTGCGCACCGGGCAGGTGGACATGGCCTTCCTCTCCAACAACTGCCGGGAGGAGTTCACCCTCACCGAGCTGTTCCGTGAGCCGCTGCTCTGCATCACCCCCATGGACTGGCCCGAACCGCCCCGCGGCGTGATGACGCCGGAGCTGATGAACGGTCAGAATTTCGTCGTCCAGTGGGATGCCACCGACGCCGAGATGCGCCAGTTCCTCAAGAAATATTCCATCGCCACCGAGCGCCGCTGCCACGTCATCGACGACCAGTCCAACATCGCGATGGTGGAAGCCGGTCTGGGCATCTCCATCATGCCCCGGATGCTGCTGCGCAAGTGCACGGCCGGGGTCAAGATCTACCCCATCCAGCCGGAAGAAGACCGTGTGGTCGGTCTGGCCGTTCAGCGGCCCACCGCCATGGCTCCGGCTGTGGAACAGATGTTCCGCCACATCGTCGAGTACTGCCAGCACCTCGACTGAATCTCATGATAACACACCGCGGGGCGGCTGCAAAATGCAGCTGCCCCGTTGATTTTTGATGCCGGGATGCGATATACTAGAAAAAACTGAGGAAGGGGACGACATCGTATGAAGCGACGGGATTTTTGCAAGGCGCTGGGGCTTTCGGCCGTCGGCGGGCTGCTGCTCCCGGCTGGCTCTGCCGCTGCGGCGCAGCCGGTGGGCCATGCCGTGCCGGACGGCACCTATCCGCTGCCGTTTCTCAGCATCCTGAGCAATCTGGATATCACCCACGATTTCTACTACTCCGAGAGCCTGTTCGACCACCCGGCCACCGAGTATGACCACCAGCTGGCCTTCGTGACGCTGGGCATGGTCATGGCCGCGTTCACTGCGGCCGTCAGCATCCCGCAGTACTGGGTCAACGGCTCTGTGGGCCGCGAGGCGAATCTCGCCGCCGCCTATGAGCTGCTGGGCTTCGGGGATGCCCGTTTCTACAACTACGACATCGACACCGGCAAGGCCGGGGATTTCGTGGGCTACTCGCTGGCCCGGAAGCGCTACATCCACAACGGCAAAACGCGCACCCTCGTGGCCCTGATGCTGCGGGGCGGCGGCTATGGCGGCGAGTGGGCCAGCAACGTCCACACCGGCTCCACCAGCGCCCACTACGGCTTCACGACGCCAGTGGCCGCCGTCTTTGCCTCCCTCAAGGCCTATCTGGCGCAGATCGCACAGGAGGGAGACCCCGGAGAGCTCAAGCTCTGGATCGGCGGCTACAGCCGCGGGGCCATCATCGCGAACCTCCTTGCCGCCAAGGCGCTGAACGCCCTGCCGCAGCTGGAAAAGGCCAACTGCTTCGTCTACACCTTTGCCACCCCTGCGGCCCTGACTGCCGCCGACCAGCCGGACATGCAGCTGGATTTCGACAACAACCACAAGGCCGACGGCTCGCTGCGCGTCACCTGGGGTGAGAGCAACATCTTCAACATCCTTTCCAGCGGCGACCTCGTCACCCGCGTACTTCCTTCCGACTGGGGCTACCACCGCAACGGCAACGACCGCTTCCTGCCCGCCACCCGGAACCGGACCGAGCTGGCCGACCTCGACGCTCTGGGCGCTTCCTACGGGCCGGTGCCGCTGGAGATCAGCAGCCTTGCCACCGCCGAGGACGCCACTGCCGTCATCCGCGCGGTCGAGAACTTCTGCGGCAGCAAGGAGATCTTCCACGAAAAGTTCGAACCCGCCATCATGGACATGCTGCAATGCGCCTTCATCCGCACCGAGGACGAGGCGCTCTACGGCAAGATCCTGTCCGACGAGGAGATCGTCCTCCGGCTGCAGAGCCTTTCCAACATGCACCAGTTCGATTTCTGGACCATCGCCCGCAGCGTCTGGGCCGCCTCCAGAATGAGCCGCCCCATCCTGGAGCGGTTCGGCCAGAACGTGCCCCTGCTGGCCCAGCAGATCATCATCCCCGTGCTGGCCGTCGGCCTGTGCTACGGCATCGAGTCCAACATCGTCCGGATCATGGCGCAGTACATCGTCAAGCTCGTCTCGATGCGGGGCGAACTGGACAGCGTCCTCCGCGCCGCCTACTGCCACGAGGGCGAGAACTATCTGGCCCTGATGGAATACTACACCCCCGAAGAACACGGCATGGTGCCCTTCACCCGCATCTGAACCCAGCAAAAAGCGCCTGTCAGCATCTGCCGACAGGCGCTTTGCATTTGCAGTTCTTCTTACAGCATCTCGTGGGCCGTCTTGCAGATGGTGGCGGCATCGAGGCCGTACAGCTTCAGCAGATCCCAGGCCGGGCCAGAGCAGCCGAACTTGTCCTGTACGCCGACGCGGCGGACAGGGGTGGGGCACTTCTCGCTCAGGACGGCGCAGACGGCCTCGCCCAGACCTCCGATGACGCTGTGCTCCTCGGCGGTGATGACCTTGCCGCACTCCTTTGCCGCCTGGATGACGATCTCCTCATCCAGCGGCTTGATGGTGTGGATGTTGATGACGCGGGCGTGGATGCCCTCAGCGGCCAGCTGCTCTGCCGCCAGGCGGGCTTCGTTGACCATCAGGCCGGTGGCGATGATGGCGATGTCGTTGCCCTCGGTGAGCTGCTCGCCCTTGCCCAGCTCGAAGTGGTAGTTGGCCTCATCGTGGAAGACGGGCACTGCCAGACGGCCGAAGCGCAGGTAGACCGGGCCCTGCATCGCATACGCGGCGCGGACGGCTGCGCGGGCCTCGACGTCATCGGCGGGGCAGATGACGGTCATGCCGGGCAGGCTGCGCATCAGGGCGAAATCCTCGCAGCACTGGTGGGAAGCGCCGTCCTCACCGACGGAGATGCCGCCGTGGGTCGCGCCGATCTTAACGTTCAGACGGGGGTAGGCGATGGAGTTGCGGATCTGCTCAAAGGCACGGCCCGCAGCGAACATGGCAAAGCTGGAAACGAACGGGGTATAGCCCATGGTGGCCAGGCCTGCAGCCACACCCATCATGTTGCCCTCGGCAATGCCGCAGTCAAAGTGGCGGTCCGGATATGCCTTGCGGAACATACCGGTCTTGGTGGCGGCGGCCAGGTCGGCGTCCAGCACCACGATGTCGTCGTGACCCTCTGCAGCCAGCTCCTTCAGGGTGTTGCCGTAGCTGTCACGGGTCGCAATCTTCTTCACATCTGCCATCTTACTTTTCCTCCTCTTCCAGCGCGGCGTAGGCTGCGGTCAGTTCCTTCATGGCGATCTCATATTCCTCGTCATTGGGGCCCTTGCCGTGCCAGTCAACGGCGTTCTCCATAAAGGAGACGCCCTTGCCCTTGATGGTATCCAGCAGGATGCAGGTGGGCTTCTCGCTCTCTGCGTGGAAGGCTGCAATGGCCTTCTCGATCTGGTCGTAGTCGTGGCCGTCGATGGTCAGGACATTGAAGTTGAAGGCGCGGAGCTTATCTTCCAGCGGCTCGCTGCTCATGACGTTCTCGGTGGGGCCGTCGATCTGCAGGCGGTTGCGGTCCAGGAAGACGCAGAGGTTGGACAGGCCGTAGTGTGCGGCAAACATAAAGGCTTCCCAGCACTCGCCCTCTTCGACCTCGCCGTCGCCCACGATGGCATAGACGTTCAGGGCCTTGCCTGCGTGTTTGGCACCCAGTGCCATGCCGGCGGCGGCAGAGATGCCCTGGCCCAGGCTGCCGGTGGACATATCCACGCCCGGCACACTGTTCATATTGGGGTGGCCCTGCAGGTAGCTGCCGATCTTGCGCAAAGTCTTGAGGTCTTCCACCGGGAAGAAGCCGCGCTCGGCCAGCGCTGCATACAGGCCGGGGGCTGCGTGGCCCTTGGAGAGCACCAGACGGTCACGGTCCGGGTCCTTCGGAGCCTTCGGATCGACGTTCATCTCTACAAAATAGAGGTAGGACAGCACTTCGGCGATGTCCAGGCTGCCGCCCGGATGGCCGCACTTGGCGCTGTGCGTGCCCTCGATCACGCCCATGCGGATGTGGCAGGCGTGCTTTGCCAGGGTGAGTTTTTCTGCATTTGTCATGATGGTCCTCCCGTATGAACCTCAGCGTTTGCATCGGAATGTCTGCGCAGCGGGCTGTTGCGCCCCAATACGCTATTTTTCAAGTATATATTATCTATTCTATGTAAAAACGTCAAGGTTCTTTCGTCAAAATGTACATCAATTAGCAAAAATTCGCTCAATCGCTTCCGTTTTTGTGAAAATTGCAAGGCTTTCTTCCAGCTTGACAGCGTTCGCCGCATCTGCTATAATTTTCACAATTCCGGCACGAAGCCGGGCACCGGGCCGAAGCCCGGCTTCATTTTTTCATTGCAGATTGTTGAACGGACACCATGAAGGGGTCTGCCTTTGGCGAGGAATGCCGGGGCAGGCCCCTTTTTTGTCTGCCCAGAGGAGGAACCATTCATGAACACCAAGACCCACTCTCCCGCACGGGATCTCGTTCTGGCCGCGCTGTTTCTGGCGCTGGCCTTCGTCCTGCCCATGATCACCGGCCATGTGCCCCAGGTCGGCAACATGCTCTGCCCCATGCACTTTCCGGTGCTGTTGGCCGGCTTTGTGCTGGGCGGCCCCTGGGGCCTGGCCCTGGGCTTTCTCGCGCCGCTGCTGCGCTCGGTGCTGTTCGGGATGCCCCCGCTGTACCCCATCGCCATCGCCATGGCCTTTGAGCTGGCCACCTACGGCGCTGTGGCAGGCTGGATGTACAAAAAAGTCCGGCACACGCTGCCCATGATGTATGCCGCCCTCGTCACCGCCATGGTGGCGGGCCGTCTGGTCTGGGGTGCCGTGCGGTTCGTGCTGGCGGGTCTGTCCGGCTCGGCCTTCCCGTTCTCGGCGTTCCTGTCCGGTGCGCTGCTCACCGCCATCCCCGGCATCATTGCCCAGCTCATCCTCATCCCGCTCATCCTGACCGCCCTGCAAAAGGCAAACTTCATCGACTGACCCATTCCCGGACGCAAAAAGGGGAGCCCCTGCAAGCCAGATGGCTGCGGGGGCTCCCCTTTGTTCTATCATCAAAGCGTTTTGCTTTTTTATCTGCTCAAAAGTTCGTGTTCCACTTTCCCACAGGAACCAGAACTTTTCATTAGCCAGCGTAGAAATCGATGCCAGCGTTGACGGAGCAAACCTCGCCGATGATCTGAGCGATCTTCTTCAGAACCTTCATAATTTTCATCTCCTTTCCCTCTTGGAATGGCCATATTATGCCATCCATTTATGAAGAAAGGCAGAACGAACTATGAACATTCCATGAATTTATGGTTGCATTTTTTACGTTTTTTCGTTCATTGTTTCCCGTTCACAAAAGGTTTTTCCTCTGCGCGAAACTTCTTGTATACATTGACGAGCACATGACCGTTCCATTATTCTGGAGCTAAAAAGCCTGCGATCCGTCCCAGACCCATGCAGCAAAAACGGCCTCCCCGCCAGAACAGCAGGGAGGCCGATGTGCGTTTTCGTTTTACTCTTTTCCGCCCAGGAACTCCGGCAGGGGCTTGCCCGCCTTGCTCCACTGGTGATACTCGGCGGTGGCGGCGAACTCGACGTCACCGGCAGAGTTCAGGGCCGTTTCCACGGAGTCCTGCACGACGCCGATGATGAAGCCGACGCCGACGACCTGCATGGCGATGTCGTTCGAGATGCCGAACAGGGAACAGGCCATGGGGATGAGCAGCAGGGAGCCGCCCGCCACACCGGAGGCACCGCAGGCACCCAGTGCCGACATGACCGACAGCAGGATGGCCGCAGGCAGAGAGACCTGCAGGCCCAGCGTATTGGCCGCAGCCAGCGTCATGATGGTGATGGTGATGGCCGCGCCGTCCATGTTGATGGTCGCGCCCAGCGGGATGGAGACGGAATACATATCCTTGTCCAGGCCCAGCTTCTCGCACAGGGCCATGTTGACGGGGATGTTCGCGGCCGAGCTGCGGGTGAAGAAGGCCGTCAGGCCGGATTCACGCAGGCAACGGAAGACCAGTGGATACGGATTGCAGTGCAGATACAGGAAGATGATGAACGGCGAGACCACCAATGCCATGAAGAGCATGGTGCCGACCAGCAGGGCCAGCAGTCTGCCGTACTGGGTGAAGATGGACAGGCCGTTGTTCACCACGTTGGTATACACCAGACCCATGATGCCGAAGGGGGCCAGGTTGATGATCCAGCGGACGATCTGGGACACCGCGTCGGCGGTGTTGGCCAGGAAGACCTTGGTGCTCTCCGCACCGTATTTCTTCATTGCCAGACCGAACAGGCAGGCCCAGAACAGGATGCCGATGTAGTTGCCGTTCAGCAGGGCGCTGATGGGGTTTGCCACAAAGTTGGTCAGCAGGGTGCTCAGCACCTCGCCAAGTCCCTGCGGCACCACTTCCGACTCCGCAGCCTCTGCCAGAACGATGGTCTGCGGAAACAGAAAGCTCGTGACGACCGCAATGGCTGCCGCCAGAAAGGTGGTCAGCATATACAGCCAGATGACCGTACCGAACCGGCGGTCCAATTTGGAGGTGCCCTGTGCCAGTGCACTTGCCACGATGACGAAGACCAGCACCGGGGCAATGCCCTTCAGCGCACCGACGAACAGGTTGCCGAACTCTTCCACCCAGCCTGCACCGGGCACCACCAGCGCCAGCACCACGCCGACGAGCAGGCCCACCAGAATGCGCAGGATGAGGCTGGCGGCATTGTATTTTGCCACGAGAGCCTTCAGCGTTTTCATATTCAAACACTCCTCTTTCCATTTGTTGTGCGTCCACTGCGCACAGATTTTCCCATTCCTCTACACGGAACATGTGTAATTATAGTCTCTGACTCCCGAAAAGTCAACGATTTCGCCCACTTTTTTCGGCTTTTCATCTATCCATCTCCAAACACGAAGTTTTTTATTGTCCTTGCATAAAATACAATTCAACAAAAAAAGACCTCCTCCCGTCTGTTTCCAGGTGGGAGGAGGTCCGTTTTTTTCACAGTTCAGCCGAGATACTGCACCTTGCCGGGGACGAAGCCCTGGATGCCGAGGCCGGGCGCATCCGAGACGGTGATGTTCTTTTCGTCAAAGACGGCACCGCCGAGGATGTGGTCTTCGCTGCACAGCACCGGGCCGTCGAGGTCGATCCGGGTGATGATCTTTTTGGCGCAGGCCAGCTCCACGGCAGCATTGACCGAGATCTTTGCTTCCAGCATACAGCCGATCATGCACTCGACACCGTACACCTCTGCCGCCGCCGCGATCCGCAGCGCGTTGGTGATGCCGCCGCACTTCATCAGCTTGATGTTCACGAGGTCGGCCGCGCCGGTCTGCATGATCTTCAGGGCATCCGCCGGGCTGAACACGCTCTCGTCGGCCAGCACCGGGACATCTGCGTGGCGGGTGACGTACTGCATCCCCTCCAGGTCTGCCGCCGGGACGGGCTGCTCCACGAACTCGATGTCCAGCCCCTTGTCCTGCATCTGGTTCAGGATGCGGACGGCCTGCTTGGCGTTCCAGGCCTGGTTCGCATCAATGCGGATGCAGACCTCTCTGCCCACCGCCTCGCGGACTGCGGCCAGCCGGGCCACATCCAGTTCCGGGTCGATGCCGACCTTGACCTTCAGGCAGTCGTACCCGCGGGCGATGGCGGTGCGGGCATCCCGCGCCATCTCCTCCGGCGGGTTCACGCTGATGGTGATGTCGGTGACGATGTTCTTCCGGGCACCGCCCAGCATCCGGTAGACCGGGGCGTTGTACTTCTGGCCCAGCAGGTCCCACAGTGCCATATCCACCGCAGCCTTTGCGCTGGTGTTGTGGACGAGGGCCTTCTGCACGGCAGCGGTCAGGTCCTCGAACTCGTCGATGTCATGGCCGAGGATGGCCGGGGCGATGTGGTCCTGAATGGCCCCGATGATGGCCCCGGCCGTGTCGCCGGTGATGACGCCGGTGGGCGGTGCCTCACCGTAGCCCACGGCACCGGTGTCGGTGTGGAGCTCCACGATGACGTCCTCGACGCTGTTGACGGTGCGCAGTGCCGTTTTGAACGGCACCCGCAGCGGGGTGGAAATGCGGCCCAGCCGCACCTGCGTGATCTTCATACGCCCATCCTCCTTATTCCAACGGCAGGTTGGCCAGTTTGACCACAGCCTGCGCGATGATCTGTGCGTTCTGCACCAGACGGTCCAGGTCGATAAACTCGTCCGGCTGATGTTCCGTCACCGGGTCGCCGTCGAAGAGGGGGCCGAAGGCCACCGTGTTCGGCAGGACTTTGGCATAGGTGCCGCCGCCGATGCACTTGGGGGCAGACCGGTCGCCGGTGGCGTCGCGGTAGACGCCCAGCAGCGCCTGCACGAGCGGGGTCTGCTCCGGGTAATAGAGCTTCTGTTTATGGACGGACCGGTCCAGCGCCCAGCCGGCGGCCTCGAAGGCGGCCTTGACGACGGGGGCGCAGTCGTCCACCGTTTTGGTGACGGGGTAGCGGTAGTTCAGCTTGACCCAGAGGTGCGTCTCGTCGCCCTCGATGAGGCCCAGATTGCAGCTCATGGGGCCGGAGAGGTCGTCTTCCAGCCGGTGGCCCAGCAGCCGTTCGCCGTAGGGGTCCATGCCCAGCGTTTCTGCCAGGAAGGCCACGGCCTTCCTGGCGTCGCCTTCCAGCGGGAGCTGTTCCAGATAGAGCGCCAGCCGCCCGATGGCATTCTGCCCCTGTTCGGGGTGGCTGCCGTGGGCCGAAACGCCGTCGGCTTCCACCTTCCAGCCGCCGGGGATGGCGGTGCAGGTGATGTGCGCAGCCGCCGGAAGGGAAGCCCCCGCCGGGGCAGTCAGCTCGGCGCAGGCGTAGTCCGGCACCACATTGCCGGCCACGCCGCCCCGGACCGAGACCAGCTTCCAGGCCCCGGTCTGGTGCAGCTGCACCGCATAGCTCTCGTTCAGGATGCCCTTTTCGCCGTTGATGAGCGGGTATTCGCCATCGGGCGTAAAACCCAGCACCGGGATCTCGCCGCCGTGGTCGCGGTAATAGAAGACATCCCGGTCGTTGGTCTCCTCGTTCAGGCCGAAGAGCAGACGCACCCGGCGCCGGAGCGGGATGTTCAGATCCCGGATGGCCTTCAGCGCAAACAGGCTGGCCACCACCGGGCCTTTGTCGTCGATGGCCCCCCGGCCAAAGAACCGGCCGTCCACGATCTCGGCCCCATAGGGCGGATGATGCCAGCCCTCGCCTTCGGGCACGACGTCCAGATGGCCCAGCACGGCCACCATCTCGTCGCCGGAACCGATCTCGCACCAGCCGATGTAGCGGTCAAGGTCGGTCGTCTCGAACCCCAGCTCACGGCAGAGGGTCAGCGCCTCCGTAAAGCAGGCGTCCACATCTGCACCGAAGGGCTTGCCGGGCAGCTCCGGCCCTTCCACACTCTTCTTCCGCACCAGCCGCTGCAAAGCGGCGGTCATCTCCGGCCGCAGGGCGGCAACGGCTTCGTTCAGCGCTTCGTTCATCGTGCCATCCCCTCCCGCGACAGGCGCTGGTAGGCGATGCGGGGCGTTCCATCGGCCACATGGATGATGCCGCAGCGGGTGAAGCCGTTCTTTTCCAGCAGGTGCTGCATGATCTTGTTGTCCGCGTGGGTATCGGCCCGCAGGCTCTCGCAGTGCTCCAGACACCAGTTGATGACATCGGTCGCCACGCCGGGGCGCTTGCCCGCCGAGGCCAGCCGGTGGATGGTGCCATAGGGCAGCGCATCGTTCAGCCACTGGCCGTCTTCGATCTTCGCATAGGTCGGGTCCGGGCCGAGGACGAAGGCGAACACGGCCTCCATCTCACCGTTGTGCAGATACACGAACAGGCGGTTGGTGTCGATGTCCTCTTCGATCAGGTCCTGCGGGGGAAAGCTCGTCCCCCACTGGGTCGGGTTGCCGCTGGCGGCCATTTCCTGCCGGGCGCGGGCATAAATTTGCATGATAGCGTCCAGATCAGAGCGTCTCGCTCCACGAAACATGTTCATTCACCCTCTCTTGCGATGCGCAGAAACCGACGCATCCAGTCTATTGGTCTCATTTTATCACAATCCGGGCCGAAATTCCAGTTTTGACCGGACACAAAACGGCCCCCTCCGCCAAAAAGCGGAGAGGGCCGCAGGAAAGGGACCCGCACATCACGCATGGGGGCGGCGCTGGCGGGCATTGCGGTACTCGCGGGGGCTCTGGCCGTAGCGCTCGTGGAACAGGCGGTAGAAGTAGCTCGTGTTCTCGTAGCCCACCTGGGTGATGATCTGCTGGATGTTCAAATCGCTGCGGCGCAGCAGGCGGGCCGCCGTCTCCATCCGGTGCTTCTGAAGCAGTTCCTTGTAGGTCTTGCCGGTCTGTGTGCGGACGCACTCGCTGACATAGGCCAGCGAAACGCCATAGGTGCGCGCTACGTTGGAAAGGCTTGCTTCACGGTAGTTCTGGGTGATCTCCTGTAAGGCCGCCTGGACCAGCGCTTCCCGGCTGACAGTCTCGCCGCGCGCTTCCAGCGGAAATTTCTGCATCTGTTTCATAAGAATCTGGTCCTCCGTTGCGGCGCGGCGGGCGAGGGGACAAAAGGGGGATGCCGGACGCCCGCCGCTGCCAGTTCCATGGGCTTTCTGGGAAGCCCTTCTGACCATAATACGGTCGTACCTGGCAAAAGATTGCAGCAGTTCCCTAAAATTTTGAGCAGGCCAAAACTTTCACAATTTTACACCAAAAAAGCCGCCGCCCGGCACAGGCGGCAGCTTTTCCGGAAACGTGAGGAAAACACGAGATCTTCCGGGAGAAACTCAGAACATATTCTCGTTGTGGTAGCGTCCGGTGCGGACGAACTCCACCCACTCGGCCACGTTGACGGCGTGGTCGCCGATGCGCTCCAGATACTTGATGACCATCAGCAGGTCGAGCGCGGCGTCCACCTTGGCGGGGTCGGCGGCGATCTCCTCAGCGAGGGTGTGCTTGATGGCGTTGAAGTCATAGTCCACCTCGTCATCGGCGGCAATGACCTTCTGGGCGGCAGGCTCATCCTCCCCGGCCAGGGCGGCGAAGGCGTCCAGGATCATCTTGTGGGCTTTCTGGCCCATCCGGATGGCCTGACTGACTGCCGGGTCGCCGTTCCTGCGGACGGTGACGAGGTGGGGGATGATTTCCGCGATGTCGGCGGCATGGTCGCCCATACGCTCGATGTCGGTAACGACCTTTATGGCCGTGGAGATGCGGCGCAGGTCGCCCGCCACCGGCTGCTGGCGGAGCAGCAGGGTCATGCAGCGATGCTCGATGTCCCGCTCCATGTTGTTGATCCGGCCATCGCCCTTGACGATGGCGGCAGCGGCCGCGGCGTCAGCGGTGCAGAGGGCCTCCAGCGCGGCCTCCACCGCGTCGGCGGAGTTCTGGCCCATCTCGACCAGCGCCGCCTTCAGGGCGGTAAGGTCGGCCTCGTATTGTGTGCGAACTGTCATACTGTGACCTCCCTCATCAGCCGAACCGGCCGGAAATGTAATCTTCGGTGCGCTTGTCCTGCGGGGTGCTGAAGATCTGCGCCGTGGGGCCGGTCTCCACCAGCTCGCCCAGCAGGAAGAATGCGGTGCGGTCGCTGATGCGGGCCGCCTGCTGCATGTTGTGGGTGACGATGACCACGGTGTAGTCCTTTTTCAGCTCGCTCATCAGCTCTTCGACCTTCATCGTGGAGCCGGGATCGAGGGCGCTGGTGGGCTCATCCATCAGCAGCACTTCGGGCTTGACGGCCAGAGCGCGTGCGATGCACAGGCGCTGCTGCTGGCCGCCGGAAAGGCCCAGAGCGCTCTTCTTCAGGCGATCCTTGACCTCGTTCCAGAGGGCAGCGCCCTTCAGGGAGCTTTCCACCAGCTCGTCAAGCTCGGCTTTGTTGTGCACACCGTGGAGCTTGGGGCCGTAGGTGATGTTATCGTAGATGCTCATGGGGAAGGGGTTGGCCTTCTGGAACACCATGCCCACCCGGCGGCGCAGCTCGGTGAGCTGCATCTCGCGGGCGAAGATATCCTGCCCCCGCAGCCGGACATCGCCCTCGATGCGGACGCCGGGGACCAGGTCGTTCATCCGGTTCAGTGTTTTCAGAAAGGTGGACTTGCCGCAGCCGGACGGGCCGATGAGGGCGGTGATCTCGCGCTCGCCCACATCCAGCGAAATATCCTTCAGTGCCTTGAAATCACCGTACCAGAGGTTGAGGTCCTTAGCGGTGATGATGGGAGCAGTCTCTGTCATAGACAAAATCCTCGTATTTGATCGGAAACGACCCTCTCAGTCTCGCTGCGCTCGCCAGCTCTCCCAAAGGGAGAGCTTTTGTGCTGCATTGACAGGCACTTCTGAACCTCGCCCTTCGGGAGAGGTGTCAGTGCGGAAGCACTGACGGAGAGGGTTCTTTTTCCCTTTTATTGTTTCTGTTTCAACTTGGTCCTGGCCAGGCGGGCAGCCAGGTTGATGACCAGCACCAACACCAGCAGCACCGCGCCGATGGCCCAGGCGGAATCGAAGTCGCCGTCCTCAAAGGCCCGCAGATAGAGCAGGACCGAGAGGGTCGCACCGTTGGAGGTGTAGGCCTTTGCAACGCCCTTGGCGATGACCTCGGCAGCACCGGCGGTGAAGAGCAGCGCGGCGCTTTCGCCCACGATGCGGCCCACGGCCAGGATGCAGCCGGTCACGATGCCGTCGATGCTGCAGGGCAGCACGATGGTGCGGATGATGTGCCACTTGCCCGCGCCCAGACCCATGGCCCCATCGCGGTAGCCCTGGGGCACCGTCTTCAGGGATTCCTGGGTGGTGCGGATGATGGTGGGCAGGTTCATGATGACCAGCGTCAGGCAGCCGGAGAGCAGGCAGGTCTGGAAGCCCAGCGCCTGGGCGAAGACCAGCATCCCTACCAGACCATAGATGATGCTGGGGATGCCCGCCAGCGTCTCGTTGGTGAACTCGATGACCTCGATGATGCGGCGGTTGGTGGCGTACTCAGTCAGGTAGACCGCAGCCCCAACGCCCAGCGGCAGCACGATGAACAACGTCAGCACGATGACATACAGCGTGTTGAGGATGGCCGGCAGGATGCCGTCCGTCCCCTTGAGGACGCTGGCCGTGGTGGTCAGGAACTTCCAGCTGATGTGGGGCAGGCCACGCACCAGCACCATCCCGATGATGCCCGCCACCAGCGCCATGACCAGAATGGCAGCGGCCCAGACAGCGGCGGTGAAGAAGCGGTTCCAGGCCCTGCGGGCCGGGGAGAACTCAGCGTTCATCGCGGTCTCCTCCCTTCAGCACAACATTCAGCACCACATTGATGAGCATGATGAAGACGAACAGCACCAGCGCGATGCTGAACAGTGCCTGCTTCTGCAGGCCGCTGGCGTAGCTCATCTCCTTGGCAATGGCGGTGGTCAGGAAGGTGACACTCCGGAACAGGCTGTCCGGCATATTGGGGCTGTTGCCCGCCACCATCATCACCGCCATGGCCTCGCCGATGGCGCGGCCGATGCCCAGCACGATGCCGGCGGCGATGCCGCTCTTCGCGGCGGGGACACTGATCTTGAACCAGGTCTCGGTGTCGGTGGCACCCAGCGCCAGACTGCCCTGCTCATACTCCGGCGGGACGGCGTTCAGCGCTGTGACCGACACGGACACGATGCTGGGCAGGATCATGATGGCCAGCACCACGATGGCGCTCAGCAGGCAGGCACCGGATGCCTTGCCAAAGGCCCTGGCCACTGCGGGGACGAGCGCCTGCATCCCCAGCAGGCCGAACACAACGCTGGGGATTCCGCTCAGCAGCTCGATGGCCGTGACGACCACCGTGCGCACACGGGGCCCGGCGGCCTTCGAGAGGAACACCGCTGTCAGCAGGCCCACCGGCACACCGATGAGGGTCGCACCCAGTGTGCCGTACACGCTGGACAGGATGAAGGGCAGGATGCCGTACTTCGGGTCTGCGGCCGTGGAGGCCCACTCGGTGCCGAACAGGAAGCGGAACAGGCCGATCTTCCGGATGGCAGGCACGCCCGAAGCAATCATGTACGCCGAGATGAGCACCACGCAGCCCACTGCCAGGATGCCGCAGAGGAAGAAAAGGAAATTCATCACAGCTTCCAGCCACTCGGCGGGGGTGCGGGGCAGCTCGATCTTTTTCCGAAGCGAAGGGTTTTGTTTCATACTCGATCACTCATTCACAGGCACTGCACCGGCGGTACGGATGAGGTCCGCAGCATCGGCGCTGGTGGCGAAGTCGAAGAAGGCCTGCGCCTGCTCGGACAGGGTGACGGACTTGTTGGTGACGAAGACGAAGGGACGCTGGACCTCATAGCTGCCGTCCTTGACGGTCTCCTCGCTGCAGGCCACACCGCCGACCGTGACCATCTTCACAGTCTCGCCGACGGCAGACAGGGAAGCGTAGCCGATGGCCAGCGGGTTGGCCTCGACGGCGCTGATGACAGCGCCGGTCGCGGTCAGCTCCTGTGCATACTTGCAGGAGTCCTTGACATCCACGATGCTCTCGAAGCCGTCGCGGGTGCCGGAACCAGCCTCACGGCCGATCAGAACGATCTCGCCGTCGTCGCCGCCGACCTCAGACCAGTTGGTGATCTCGCCGGTGAACATCTGCTTGAGCTGATCGACGGTCAGGTCCTCGACCTTGCTGGCCTTGTTCACGATGATGGCGATGCCGTCCAGTGCGATGACGGTGCCGTCCACATCGTTCTTCTCGTCGTCCTTCAGGGCGCGGGAGGACAGGCCGATGTCCAGGGTCTTATCGGTCGCACCGGTGATGCCGGCACCGGAACCGGTGGGGTCATAGCTGACCGTGACGCCCGGCTCCACCTCCGCGAAGCCTTCGGTCAGGGCGGCGATGACGTTCTTCATGGAAGTGGAACCGCCGGTGGCCACATTGCCGGACAGGCTGCCGGAAGCAGTGGAAGCGGCCGAAGAGGCCGTGGATGCAGCGGCGGAAGAAGCCGCAGTGGAAGAAGCGGAACCGCCGCAGGCGGTCAGGGCAGCAGCAGCGGCTGCGGCACCACAAACAGCAAGGAACGAACGGCGCGTGATTTTTTTCATAAGGTTTTCCTCCATAACCATATCCGGGTCGTATTTTCCCGGTTCTTTTTTCCTTTTTGTGTTTTCCCTTGGAACGCCTTTATTGTACCGCCGTCCTTCTGCTGCTGCGACCACGCGCGGGAAAAATCGAAGTAAATTGTTTGCACAGGCTTTTCCTGCTTTGTAAAATTCCGGCTCTTCCGGTGTGAAAATCGTTGCGCCGGATTTTACAGTTCCGCGCCAACTGCCAAAAATGCCCCGCTCTGCTTGTGCAGACTACACAATCAAAAAAGCCGGAGCTGTGCGGCTCGCACAGCTCCGGCTTGGAGGGGTTTGCTCTGGCGCTCAGATGCCCAGCATCAGGGAAGCTTCCTTGGCTGCGATCTTGCAGCACAGGTAGGTCTTGGCGTCCTGCGGGTTCGGATAGAACAGCACCTGCACGTAATTAAACTTCGACACGCCGCTGCCCTTGCCGCACAGATGGCCCTTTGCGTACTGGCCGCGGTTCAGGGTGCGGGTATCCAGAGCGTTCAGCTTAGAGTTCTTGTTCAGAATGGCCATGGTGTCGGAGTTGATGTCCAGTTCCTCCGAGCCGTTCACCCGCAGCTTGAAGCTGCCGCCGGTGGGGTTCAGCGGGATCCCGGCCGCGCTGCCGTTGTTGATGAGCACTTCCGGCACCAGATAGAAGGTGCCGTCCGAATAGCTTGCGTAAGCCAGAGACCGCACGGTCATCTTGATGCCCTTCAGCTCAGCGGTATCGTTCAAGCCGTTGGCGTTGCCCACCATCTCGCCGCCTTCGCAGCCGCCCAGCAGGCCCACAGCGGCCACAGCCAGCGTTGCTGCGCCCACACTCTTCAAAAATCCACGACGGGTCAGTTCCATCTTCGGTTCCTCCTTATCCAATCTTTTCGACCGTTTTGGTCAGCGTGCCAAAATTCAGGGTATACACAGCCGTCTGGCCTGAAAGCTTGACGGTCAGTTTCAGGTCTACCGCGCCGCTGTTGACCTGCTGGTACAGGTCGGCGTCTTCGATGATGAAGCTTGGGGTGCACTCGGTCGGCACCCGCATCGGCAGAGTGGCGAACTCCGTCTTGGAGTTGCCCGCTTTCAGCTCCGTCTCCCCGGCATACAGCGAGGGGAACATGCTCCGGATGAAGGGCATCGCGGCGGCACCGGCGTCGTTGTTGGTCACAAAGACCGACAGCTTGACGGTCGCGCTGCCATCCCCGTTTTTGCCCAGTACGGAGCGCTTCAGGTCCAGATCCACCTTATAGTCGCCCAGGATCACCGCCGTGGACGGCTCTGCTCCGGCATCTGTGCTGCATCCGGTCAGGCCCATGGCCGAGACGGCCAACGCCGCAGCGGCGGCACCCTTCAAAAATCCGCGGCGGGAAAATATTTGTTCCATATCTTGTTTCCTCCTTGCCCGGTCTTGTCCATTTTCAGTCGTTTGTCAAGTTAAGCATACCATATTGTTCCAGCCTGTCAAGCGTCTTTTTTTCAGAAAAAGCCGCCCACCCCTGCAAGGTGCAGGGGCAGGCGGCACAGTTTGAATGCAAACTTTGGTCAGAACCGGGCTTCGGCCCCATCCGGGCGGTAGAATGTGACGTGTTTTTTCCACTGCGGATCGCCCATCGTGCGGCGGTAGCAGTCAGCCAGCCCCTGCACGGTGGTCTCCGCATCCGGGGTGGTCCGGCCGCAGGGCAGCACCAGCACCCGGAACCAGGCATCGAAGAGATGCTCCGTCCAGCCCACATCCACAGCCCCGCACCGGGCGTAGAAGCCCAGACGGCGGACGGCCATGGCCTCGTCCTCGGCCTTTTCGGGGCACTCGGCCTCAATGAGGATGGCCTGACAGCCGTTTTCGTGGCCGGGCAGCTCTGCCAGCAATGCCGCGCCCAGACCGGAGGCCCGGTACCGGGGCAGGACCGCAAAGTAGTCCAGCTGGCTCATGGTGCAGCCCACGGGGCGCACCATCAGCAGATAGGCGGCCAGTGCATCGCCGTCGTAGATGCCCCAGGTGTGGGCGGTCCCGGCGGCTTCGCTGTTCAGGATCATGCTCAGGGGCTTGAGCTCGCTCTGGGGAAAATCGCGGCGCATCTCGTCGAGGTACACCTTCGTCAGCTCTTCAGCGGTCAGCAGCCGCCAGGTCAGGGTCACGGGATTCATAGGATGCGGGTTCCTTTCTGGACGACAGCCTGAATGTTGAGCGCTTCGTCGGCCAGAATGACGTTGCCGTATCGTCCGGCGCTCAGGCTGCCGTAGTCGTTGTCGATGCCAATGCTCCGGGCGGGGTTTTCGCTGGCGGCGCGGACGGCGCTCTCCAGCGGGACGCCCATCTCCAGCACAGCCCGCTTCATGCAGTCGTACAGGCAGGTCGCGCTTCCGGCGATGGTGCCGGGCTGTTCGGTCAGCGTGGCGCGCGGGCCCTTGACCGTGACCGCCTGTCCTCCCAGGCTGTACTGCCCATCGGGCAGGCCGCAGGCCATCATGCTGTCGGCGATGAGGACGACGTGGTCGTCGCCGAAGGTGCGGAAGGTGAAGCGGACCATGGCCGGGTGGATGTGGACATTGTCGGTGATGAGCTCGACTTCTGCGCCGCGCTCCAGCGCCGCAATGATGGGGCCGGGCTCGCGGTGGGTGATGCCGGGCATGGCATTGTAGAGGTGGGTCATGTGGGTGGCACCGGCGTCAAAAGCCGCGCAGGCGGTATCGTAGCTGGTGCAGGTGTGGGCGATGGAGATGCGGACCTCCCCGCGGCACTCCCGGATGAACTCCAGCGCACCCGGCTCTTCGGGGGCCACATCCACCAGCTTGATGAGGCCGTTCGCGCGCTTCTGCAAGCGGCGGAACATTCCCACATCGGCAGGATGGAGGTATTCCGGGTTCTGTGCGCCGACCTTCTTCGGGCTGATGAAGGGGCCTTCCATGTTGATGCCGACAAGGTCTGCACCCTTGCCGTTCCGGTGGGCCGCAGCCGCATCCATGACGCCGTTCAGGATCTCTTCCGAGAAGGTCATGGTCGCGGGGCAGATGGCCAGCACACCCTTGCTGGCTTCAAAGTCGGCCAGCGTCTGGATGGCCTCTTCCGTTCCATCGCAGAAGTCCTTGCCCATGGCACCGTGGAAATGGATGTCCACAAGGCCGGGCAGAGCATAAGCACCCTTGGCATCCAGAACTTCTTCGCCCGCTTCCGGCTGCGCAAAGGGCACGATGCGCCCCTCCCGGATGAACAGGTCCCCCTCCTCGAACGTGTGGCGGGGGGTATAGATCTTTGCATGTTTGATGATCATAGTACAACACCTCAAGCCTGTCCGTCTCGCCTGCGGCCCGTCCGTTCTCCCGCCAGGGGAGCCTTTGGCGTATTCCGCAGGCTGTATCCGACTGCCAAGGCCTCTCCTACCAGGAGAGGTGGCAATGCGAAGCATTGACGGAGAGGTTTTTTCCTTACAGCAGGCTCAGTGCCTCTTCGTCAGCCACCAGGATGCAGTCGGGGTGCATCTGCAGGATGGAACCCGGACACTCCGGGGTGACGGGGCCGGACACGACGGCCTTGACGGCCTTGGCCTTGGCCAGACCGTTGGCCACCACCAGCACCTTGCGGGCCTGCATGATGGTCTTGATGCCCATGGTGTAGGCCTGCTTGGGCACGAGGTCCTCGTTGCCGTCAAAGAAGCGCTTGTTGGCCTCGATGGTGGCAGCGGTCAGGTCCACGCAGTGGGTCTCCAGCTCAAAGGCTTCGCCCGGCTCGTTGAAGCCGATGTGGCCGTTGGGGCCAAGGCCCAGCAGCTGCAGGTCGATGCCGCCCACGCTGTGGATGATCTCGTTGTACTTTGCGCAGGCGTCTGCTGCATCGGGGTTGGTGCCGTCGGGCAGGTGGATGGCCTCCGGGCGGATGTTCACATGGTCAAACAGGTTCTTGTGCATGAAGCTCCAGTAGCTCTCCGGATGCTCCTTGGGCAGGCCGCGGTACTCGTCCAGGTTGACGGTGGTGACCTCCGAGAAGTCCACATCGCCCTTGTTGTACCACTCCACCAGCTGGGCATACGCGCCCACAGGGGTGCCGCCGGTGGCCAGGCCCAGCACACAGTTCGGCTTCATGATGACCTGCGCGGAGATGATGTTTGCCGCCTTGCGGGACATATCCTTGTAATCCTTTGCACGAATGATCTTCATAGTGGAAACCTCCTGATTTTTTCTCGTTGTCTTCAGTATAGCACAGTCGCAGTGCTCAAAAAACGGTTTTGTGTGAACAAAAAAGGGGCCGCCGAAGATGGGCGTAAACGCCCGCCCTCAGCGGCCCTTCGGGAATGGATGCAGAATCAACCAGTCTCCTGCATAAAATTACGGTTCAGGATGCGATCACAGCATCTTCTTCAGCTCGTCGTACACGAACTGGACCTTGGTGCCGATGATGACCTGGCAGGTAGTCTTGTCAGGACGGATGACACCGGCTGCGCCTGCTGCCTTGACAGCCTTTTCATCGACCTGCGTGTAGTCCTTGATGGTGAAACGCAGGCGGGTAGCGCAGTAGTCCACGCTGGAGACGTTTGCCTTGCCGCCGATGGCCTTCAGCACACCAGAAGCAACTTCGGTGTAGTTGTTGTTGGCCAGGGTGATCTTCTTTTCGGCCTCTTCAGCGTCCTCGTCCTCACGGCCGGGGGTCTTCAGGTCGAACTTGGTGATGGCAAAGTAGAACACCAGATAGAACACGACGAAAGCAGCGATGCCCAGAGGAATGATCATCCAAGTCTTAGCAGCTGCGGGCAGGGATGCGGAGAAGACCAGGTCGGTCGCACCGGCAGAGAAGCAGAAGCCAGCACGGAAGCCGGAGTAGTAGGTGATGACAGTGAAGATGCCGTACAGAGCAGAGTACACAATGTACAGCGGGAAGCACAGGAACATGAAGCCGAACTCGAACGGCTCGGTGACGCCGCAGACGAAAGCGCAGATCGCAGCGGACAGAACCAGACCGATGGCAGCCTTCTTGTTCTTCGCGGTCTTGACCATTGCCAGAGCAGCACCGGCGATACCGAACATCATGCAGGGGAAGAAGCCGGACATGTACATGCCGAGGCTCCAGCCCACATCTGCAGAGGTCTCACCAGCCCAGAAGTGGGACAGGTCGCCCAGGCCGATGGTATCGAACCAGAACACGTTGTTCAGAGCGTGGTGCAGGCCGGTGGGGATCAGCAGACGGTTCAGGAAGGCGTAGATGCCAGCGCCGATGCCGCTCATGCCTGCGATGCCCTTGCCCAGAGCGACCAGCGCGCCGAAGATGACGGGCCAGACGAACAGCAGAACAACAGAGACCACAATGGAGATCAGGCCGGTGGCAATTGCAACGAAGCGCTTGCCGGAGAAGAAAGCCAGCCAGTCAGGCATCTGGGTGTTCTTGAACTTGTTGTAGCAGGTCGCGCCCACCACAGCGGCCAGAATGCCGATGAACGAGTTGCCAGCGACCTTCTGGAAAGCAATGTAGGTAGCGGTGCCCTCTTCGAGGGTGCGGACTGCACCGACGACGGCGGGGCTCAGCAGCTGCTGCATCATCAGGAAGCTGACGAGGCCAGCCAGACCAGCGGTACCATCGTGGTCATCTGCCAGACCGACTGCTGCACCGATTGCAAACAGCCAAGCCATGTTGTCGATCAGAGCGCCGCCTGCCTTGACCAGCAGGAAGCCAACGGTGTAAGCTGCACCGGAAGTTGCTGCACCGGGCACACCCATAACGCCCGGAGCAAAGGCATAGCCAAGACCCATCAGGATGCCGCAGATCGGCAGGACCGCGACGGGAAGCATCAGTGCCTTGCCCAGTTTCTGGAGATGTTTCATCATAAGACACATTCCTCCTTAAAGAATGTTGTTGTTATGGAGGCCCCTGGTTGCAGGCTGTCCATAATTGCGTAACAATATCTTAACACATGTTAAGAAAAAAAGAAAGGGGGTTTTCGCCATTTTCTTTGCGAATGATACAAAAATCCTTGATTTTGCATTTTTCAGTCAAAAGTTTTTGGGGTTTTTGATGGGATACAAGTTTCCTCTTTGAAAATAATTTTCTTGTTTGTGAATTTTCTATATTCTGCTGCCTCTGCCGCGCACTTCTTGCACCGGGGCGGCGTCTATGTTACTATATAGGTATTCCCGAACCGTGCACAACATCCCGAAGGAGGTTTTATCAATGGAATGGACCGACATCCGCCTGACCGTGGCCAAAGCCGACGCTGACAACGCCGAGGCCGTCGCCACGATGATCGCCGAAGGCGGCATCTATATCGAAGACTACAGCGACATCGAACAGCAGGTGGCCGAGATCGCACACGTAGACCTCATCGAGCAGGAGCTGCTGGACAAGCCCCGCGACCAGGTCATCATCCACCTGTATCTGGAGCCGGGCGCTTCGCCGGTGGAGACGCTGGCCCTCATCGCCGCCCGGATGGAGGCGGCAGGCATCGCCTACACCGTCGAGACCGAGGGCGTGGAGCAGGAGGACTGGCAGAACGGCTGGCGCAAATACTATCACCCCATGGAGATCGGCCAGCGGCTCGCCGTCGTGCCTTCCTGGCAGGAATATGACACCGACCGCGTCAAGCTCATCCTCGACCCCGGTCTGGCCTTCGGCACCGGCGGCCACGAGACCACCAGCCTCTGCCTGGAAGCGCTGGACGAGCGGGTGAAGGGCGGCGAGCGGGTGCTGGACATCGGCACCGGCTCCGGCATCCTCGCCATCGCCGCCCTCAAGCTGGGCGCGGCCTCTGCCGAGGGTGTGGACATCGACCCTGTGGCCGTCCGCACCGCCGGGGAAAACGCCGCACTGAACGGCGTGGCCGACCAGCTCACCGTTCTGGTGGGCGACCTGTCCGACAAGGCCAGCGGCACGTATGACATCATCACCGCCAACATCGTCGCCAACGCCATCCTGTCTCTGGCCCCCGCCGTCCCCGGCCTGATGGCCGAGGATGCCGTTTTCATCGCCAGCGGCATCATCGACAGCCGGAAGGATGAGGTCATCGCCGGGCTGGAAGCCGCCGGTCTCGCCGTGCAGGAAGTCAAGGAAAAGCGCGGCTGGGAGTGCATCGTCTGCCGCAAAAAATAACTGCTCAGGCGCTTTGCACCAGCTCTCCTTACAGGAGAGTCCTTGGCAGTCGGATACAGTTTGTATAAGCTGAGCAAGTTCAGGATAGGAGCCACTATGCCGCACCGCTATTTTACCACTGAGATCGCCGACGGCACCGCCACCCTGCGGGGTGCGGACGCCCACCACCTCGCCCGCGTGATGCGGGGCAAGCTGGGCGACACCGTCATCCTCTGCGATGGCAACGCCGTCGAATACACCGCCGTCATCACCGGCTTCGGCCCGGAGACCGTAGAGTTCTCGGTGGAGCCGGGCTACCCCAGCGCCGCCGAACCCAGCGTGGAAGTGACCCTCTTTGCAGGCTATCCCAAGCAGGACAAGCTGGAACAGGTCATCCGCCACGGCGTCGAGCTGGGCTGCGCGCATTTCGTCCCCTTCTTCAGCCGCTACTGCGTAGCAGCCCCCAAGAAAGAGGAGCAGAAGAACGAGCGCTACAACCGCATCGCCTTCGAGGCCGCCAAGCAGTGCGGCCGGGGCATCCTGCCGGATGTGGCCTTGCCGCTGCCCAACTTCGGCGCGGTCTGCCGCAGTCTGGAAGGGTACGACCTCGTGCTCTTCTGCTACGAGTGCGGCGGTGCCCCGCTGCGGGAGCTGCTGGCCGATGTCCGCCCCGCCGACGGCAAAAAGCCGAAGATCGCCGTCATCACCGGTGCCGAGGGCGGCTTTGCCGCCGAGGAAGCCGAGATGGCCGCCCAGGCCGGTGCTAAAACAGTCGGCCTCGGCCCCCGCATCCTCCGCTGCGAGACGGCCCCTCTGGCCGTTCTCTCCGCCGTCATGACCCTGACGGGGAATTTGGAATAAGCGTTTTACAAAACAGGAGGGACAGCCCGCAAGCTGTCCCTCCTGTTTTGTTTATAATTGGTCTGCGAATGCGAACGCCTTTTGAATTGCAAAATGATTTTTCAGTTGCTATACTGGGCTTATCAAATTTTTTTCGGGAGGACGCCGCAGTGACCGCACAGACAATGCAAATCGGGAACAAACCTTGCCACATTTACGGCGAAACCCATGCAGAATACCTACTGTTCCAAATGACCGGTGAACATGAGCTGCAAAGCATGGAAAGCGAGGTTGCCGCTATTGCACAGAGTGCGCACCGCTTTCTGTTTGCGGCTATTCCGGTGGAAAGCTGGAACGATGCACTTTCTCCGTGGGAAGCCCCTGCTGTTTGGGGGAAGCAAGGTTTCGGTGGCAATGCTGGGGACACCCTGCGCTTTCTGACGGAGCAGGTCATCCCCACGCTGAAGCGGCAGTTTCCTCTCCCGGAAAACGTCAAAATCATTCTGGGTGGCTATTCGCTGGCCGGGCTGTTTGCGCTGTGGGCCTCCACCCAGACAAATCTGTTCTACGGTATCGCCGCCGCCTCGCCCTCGGTGTGGTTTCCGGGCTGGATGGAGCATGAACAGCAGCACCCGATACAGGCACAGCGCGTTTATCTGAGCCTTGGCGACAAGGAAGAGCACACGAAAAACGCCGTCATGGCTGTGGTGAGCGATAACATCCGCACCCTGCACAGCCGGCTTATAGAGCGTGGCGCAGACTGCACCCTTGAATGGAACAGCGGCGGGCACTTTAAGGACGCTGATTTGCGTACCGCGAAAGCCTTTCGGTGGACGATGGAGGAACACACATGACCATTTTGATTGATGCAGATGGTTGTCCGGTCGTCGATTTGACGTTGCAGATTGCAAAGCAGTTCGGCGTTCCTGTCATCATCCTGTGCGACACAGCTCACCAGATCGAGCGAGAAGGTGCGCAGACGCTGGTGTTCGACAAAGGAGCGGACAGCGTGGATTTTGCTCTCGTCAACCGGGTAAAACCGGGAGATGTGGTTGTGACGCAGGACTACGGGCTGGCCAGCATGTGCCTTGCCAAGTGCGCACGCGTGCTGAACCAGAATGGTCTGGAATACACCGCCGACAACATAGACGCTCTTATGCTGCGGCGGTATGAAAACAAAAAGCTCCTCCGTGCCGGAAAGCAGCCCAAGGGGAGCCCAAAGCGGACGAAGGAGCAGGATGTCAGGTTTGCGGACACGCTTGAGAAGATTCTGAGCAAAAGTTATTGATACATACTTTCTAGCCGCAAAAAAGGCACCAGCCTGAGCTGATGCCTTTTGTTGGCGGAGATGGTGGGTATTCTCCCGCGGGCTAAGCAACAGCCCGCAGGGCTGATTGCTTGCGGCCTGCGGGCCGCCGCCCTGTTCTCATCCGCACCATCTAGCCGCAAAAAAGGCACCAGCCTGAGCTGATGCCTTTTGTTGGCGGAGATGGTGGGATTCGAACCCACGTGCCCGGTTAAGGACAAAACGATTTCGAGTCGTTCTCGTTACGACCACTTCGATACATCTCCCTATTCACTTCGCGCTTCGGAGCGGCGGGCAGAAGCTGCCAAAGCCGCTTGATAGCCCTATTATTATAACAAAGTTCCCGCTTTCCGTCAACTGGTTTTCTTCTGCGTCTGCCGGGTATATTTTCAAAGGCTGTGCGGCATCCTGTGAAAAAGCAGCGGCGTCGTTGCGCATGCACTTGACAGATGCCGTGATTTCTGGTAATGTATCCGAGCTTGGCAAAAGTTTAACGATTTCGCCCGGCAGCTTCTCCCGGCGGGAGAGGTTTTGGAATGAATGGAGCCGCCGTGGGCGGCAGAAGAGGGAAAGCAACTTATGAACAACGTCAATTTACGCAAGATCGCCGTCATCGGCTGCGGCTTCGTCGGCTCGGCGTCCGCCTTTGCGCTGATGCAGAGCAAGCTGTTCTCGGAGATCGTCCTGATCGACGCAGACCACGCCAAGGCCGAGGGCGAAGCCATGGACATCAGCCACGGCATCCCCTTTGTGGGCAACATGAAGATCTATGCCGGCACCTACGATGACATCGTGGACGCTGCCATCATCGTCATCACGGCAGGCGCAGGCCAGAAGCCCGGCGAGACCCGGCTGGACCTCGTGCACAAGAACCTGAACATCTTCAAGAGCATCATTCCGGAGATCGCCAAGCGGGAATGCCGCGGCATCCTGCTGGTGGTGGCGAACCCGGTGGACATCCTGACCTATGCCGCCATCAAGCTGTCCGGCTTCCCGGAGCACCGGGTCATCGGCTCCGGCACCGTGCTGGACACCGCCCGCCTGAAGTATCAGCTGGGCGAGCACCTGTCCGTGGACAGCAAGAGCGTCCACGCCTTCATCATCGGCGAGCACGGCGACAGCGAGATCGCGGCCTGGAGCAGCGCCAACGTCTCCGGCATCGCGCTGGACGATTTCTGCGAGATGCGCGGCCACTACAACCACGACAAGTCGCAGGAGAATATCGCGGAGAAGGTCAAGAACAGCGCCTACGAGATCATTGAGAAGAAGCGCGCCACCTACTACGGCGTCGCAATGGCCGTCAAGCGCATCTGCGAGGTCATCATCCGGGACGAGAAGTCCATCCTGCCCATCTCCTCGATGATGCACGGCGACTTCGGCGTGGACAATGTCGTTCTGAGCATGCCCGCCGTGGTGGGTGCCGACGGCCTCGAAGAGCTGGTCCCCATCGCACTGAGCGAGAAGGAATCCGCTGACCTTCGGAAGTCCGCAGACACCCTGCGCGGCATCCTGGACGAATGCGGGATCTGATGCAAGCCTGAAAACGGCTCCGGCAGCTGCCGGGGCCGTTTTCTTCTGCACAAAAGCGGGCCGGTCGTTGGAATTTTCACAAAATATTACTATTTTGACGCGATTTTGTACAAACGTTCCGGTGGTTTCCTGTGATATACTAATCTCACAACGAGGTCTGCGCCGCAGACCCACACAGAGAAAAAAACTGAGAAGGAGTCGTATCAATGAGAGAGATCATTTCCTTGAACGAAAACTGGACCCTGTCCTTCCCCAAGGGCGACCATGTGACGGAGCAGGTCAACCTGCCCCACACCTGGAACGCTGTGGATGGCAACGACGGCAACGGCAGCTACCTGCGCACCACCGGCGTTTACACCCGCACCTTCGAGCAGCCCAAGCAGCCCCGTGAGGGCGGCCGCACCTATGTTGAGGTGCTCGCTGCTGCGCTGAACGCCACCGTGAAGGTCAACGGCACGGTCGCCACCACCCATGAGGGCGGCTTCTCCATCTTCCGTGCCGATGTCACCGATCTGTGCCACGAGGGTGAGAACGAGCTGACCATCGAGGTCTCCAACGAGGACACCCCGTCCATGTACCCCGCTTCCGCCGACTTCACCTTCTACGGCGGCCTGTACCGCGGCGTCAACCTGATCAGCGTGCCTAATGCACACTTTGATCTGGACTACTACGGCGGCCCCGGCATCATGGTCACCCCGGTTCCCACGGAGGACGGCGGTGCAAACTTCACCATCAAGAGCTTCGTCACCAACCCCGCTGACGACCTGACCGTTCTGTACAGCATCGAGGACTGCTTCGGCCGCGAGGTCGCTTCCGCTGTCCGCGGCTCTGCCGAGACCGAAGTCACCATCTACGTGCCCGATGCACAGCTGTGGAGCATGGACGAGCCCAACCTGTACACCGTCACTGCGACCCTGCAGCGCAACAATGAGGCCGTCGATGAGATCTACGCCAACGTTGGTGTCCGTTCCTTCAAGGTCACGCCCAACGAAGGCTTCTCCATCAACGGTGTGCCCACCCCGCTGCGCGGCGTTTCCCGCCATCAGGACCGCGTGTTCGAGGGCAACGCTCTGACCGCCGAGGAGCACTATGACGACGCCATGCTCATCAAGGAGCTGGGCGCCAACACCATCCGTCTGGCACACTATCAGCACAGCCAGGACTTCTACGATGCCTGCGACGAGATCGGTTTCGCCGTCTGGGCTGAGATCCCCTTCATCAGCGTCTTCAAGAAGGGCGAGGGCGCACACACCCACGTCATGGAGGAGATGAAGGAGCTCATCATCCAGAACTACAACCACCCCTCCATCATGTTCTGGGGCATCTCCAACGAGATCCTGATCGGCGGCATCTCTCAGGAGCTGGTGGACACCCACCACGATCTGGAAAAGCTCTGCAAGGAGCTTGACCCGACCCGCCTGACCACCATTGCACATGTTTCTCATACCCCCGTGGACGGCCCCATGCACCACATCACCGACCTGGAGAGCTACAACCACTACTTCGGCTGGTACGGCGGCAAGATGGAGCAGAACGGCCCCTGGCTGGACAAGTTCCACGCCGACCACCCCGACATCTGCATCGGCATTTCCGAGTACGGCTGCGAGGGCATCATCAACTGGCACAGCAACACGCCGGAGTGCAAGGACTACACCGAGGAGTATCAGGCACTGTACCACGAGCACATGGCACAGGTCTTCGAGGACCGTCCCTGGGTGTGGGCTTCCCACGTCTGGAACATGTTCGACTTCGGCTGCGCTGCACGTAACGAGGGCGGCGTAAGCGGCCGCAACAACAAGGGCCTCGTCACCATGGACCGCAAGACCAAGAAGGACAGCTACTTTGTCTATCAGGCTTACTGGACCCAGACCCCGATGGTCCACATCGCTGGCCGCCGCCACGCACAGCGCGCAGGCGAGACCACCGAGATCAAGGTCTACTCCAACCAGGACACCGTCGTTCTGTACGTCAACGGCAAGGAAGTCGGCCAGCAGACCGCGCACCGCGTCTTCAAGTTCGACGTTGCTCTGAACGAAGGCTTCAACACCATCCTGGCTGTGGCCGGTGATGTGAAGGATTCCATCACCCTGGAGAAGGTCGCCGAGGAGCCCTCTTACTACACCCTGCCGGAGTTCAACGCGCGCCAGGAGGGCGTTGCCAACTGGTTCAAGCAGGTCGGCAGCCTGGATTTGGACCTCAAGGCTCCCATGGAGTTCCCGGAAGGCTACTACAGCATCAAGGACAACATGGAAGAAGTCTCCAAGTGCCCCGAAGCCTTCGCCCTCGTTGCCAAGGTCGTGAAGCTGACCACCAACTTTGATGTGAAGCCCGGCTCCGGTATGTGGGATATGATGAAGACCATGTCCCCGGAGAACCTGGGCAACGTCATGGCTCTGCCCGATGGCTTCCTGGAGAGCCTGAACGCACAGCTCATCAAGATCAAGAAGGTCTGAGCGTTTCCGGATAGGACCCAAAGTTAAAGCCCCATAAAACCGCCCCGGCAGATGCTGTGCAGCACCTGCCGGGGCATTTTGTCGTCCTGTTCGGAGGCTCCTGAGAGGGGAGAGCCGAAACGCCAAAAGCCCGCAGCATTCGCTGCGGGCTTTTGGTGTTTCTTCGAAAAGAAAGGAGGTAAATGAGATGAATGAATAGAGGGAAAATGTCGTAGAAAGTTCAGCCGCTCAGCGCTTTTTCTTGTGCTGAGTGCGGGGCTTTGCCGAGGCGGCAGAGGTTTTGGTGCTGCCGCTGGAACGCCGCTGATGAAGATACTTGGCCACCGAGGGCGCAACGATCGCAAGGATGGCCAGAATCACGATGACCTGCAGATCAGGCAGCTCGTGATTGGTGTTGAACAGGGTCTGCAAAACGTTGCTCATAGAACTGTACCTTTCCGGTCCCGGCGGAACCGCTCAGAAGAGGTGGGGGTCACAGCCAGATGCTGCCGTTCTCGTCCGGCTTCATGGGGGCCGCGATGACAGCATCCACGATGGTCATGGCTGCCGAGAAGCCGGTCCAGAAGGTGGCCAGATACAGCACCCCCAAAACCGGGCGCCTGGCGTAGAACTGGTGCGCCCCAAAGGCCCCCAGAATGCAAAGGCGGAGATACTTTTTCCGGTTCACCTCATGGCGCTGGCGGTTTTCCTTCCAATAGAAGTAATGTTCGATGGAATTCCAGATAAAACCGTGGTCGGGGTCTTTTATCCATTGGGTATTTGCCATTGTCGTACCTCTGTCTTTGTCTCATAAAATCGGGAAAGCCGCCCACTGCGCACTTGGCCGGTGAGCGGTCTTTCCCATGGGATGTAGTTTCCGCAGAATCAGAAAGCGTGGCAGCTTGATTATGCGTTTTCAGCCATTGCCTTCATCTTGATGGCAGCAACTTCGTCCTGGATCTCAGCCATCTTCTCCTTGGTCAGGGGATAGAACTTCATGGCGATCAGGTTGCACAGCAGGCCGATCATGATGATGCCGCTGTAGCAGAAGGCGCAGCCGATGCGGAGCTTCATGGTAGCCACGTCGCCCTCAACGGGGTTGTGGTCAGCGAAGCCGCAGATGGTGAACATGACACCGGCGATCATGGGTGCGAAGGAGGAGACCAGCTTATCAACGAAGCTGAACAGGGTGCCCATCAGGCCGGGGACGTACTTGCCGGAGCGATAGACCTCGTAGTCGGCGCAGTCCGCAGTCATGGGGATGACGATGTTGCCGGAGATGCCCTGGAAGCCTGCGTAGATGATGCTCAGGCCAACATGGAGGATCAGGAAGTAGCCCCAGTTCAGGGTGCCCTTAGCGGGGTCAGAGGTCATGGTGGTGGGGTCGCCCAGCAGCCACAGGGCGATGGTCAGAGCGTTGACGACCAGACCGCCGACGGAGCCGATGATCATGGCCTTGCGCTGGCCGAACTTGGTAGCCACCAGAGAGATGGCCAGGAAGGTGACGATGACGCTGGGGATGGTGGTCAGAGCGGTCACGTTGCCCTGCAGAACGGTAGAACCAGCGATGCAGGCGAACATTGCAACGGAGACAGCGCTGGTACGGGCAGAGGAGCCCAGCTTATCGGTAGATGCAGACAGAATCAGCATCTGGATGGCGCGGTTGTTCTTCAGGGTATCCCAGTAATCCTTCAGGCCGACCTTGACCGGCTTGCCGGTGCCAAAGAACTCCGGACGGTCCTTCGGGGCGATGGCGATGACAGCCAGCAGGGTGAAGATACCGGAACCGATGGCGGTCATGACCCACAGGCTGTGGAAGAACTGGGTGGAAGCATAGCCGCCGACATCCTTGTAGCTGTTTGCCATATTCGCAAACACGACCGCCAGACCAGCGAACAGAACGGTGTTGAACACGCCGTCGAAGGAAGCGAACATGGGGCGCTGCTTGGGGTCGTTGGTCATGCAGGACTGTGCAGACTTGGTAACGACGCACTGGCAGGTGTAGCCCAGATAGTAGATCATCAGGACCACAACGTAGAAGGGGAAGCGGACTGCCTGCGGCAGCTGGTGGGTGACGTGGAACAGGATGAAGCTGGTCACGGCCAGAATGATGTTGCCGATGATGATGAACGGGCGGTTCTTGCCGAACTTGCCGTTGGTCTTATCGACCATGAAGCCCACGAACGGGTCGGTGACACCGTCCCAGATGCGCATGATCATGCTCAGGGAAGAGGCCATCATCATGCCGACGCCGACCCAGCCCATCAGGTAGTAGGTAGCGTAACCCATCATCATCATGTACAGGTTGGTAGCCGTGTTGTTCAGTGCAAAGCATGCGATGCGCCACAGCGGAACGCGGTGGATGCCGTTGTGCTCGTAGTCTTTGTCGTAGTACTTATCCGGCAGACTTCTCGTTTTTGCCATTTCGTTTTCTCTCCTTAATTTGTAAACAAGGCGTTCTCCGTTTTTGCCCCGTTTGAAAACCGCACCTGCCACTGTGCGGCACATCGGGACTTTATGTCCTTATTATGAACGATATTTTGAAATTCTGTTAGTAATATTTTGAGGTAAAACAGGACGATTTTACTATTTTGAAGCAATTTTCACAACTTTCCAAAAACCTATTGGTCAAATTGCACACAGCATTGATATACTAGTACAGCACATTGCCAGTTTTCTTCGCCTGCATGGACCTGCATGGAAAAGAATATTAGGAAAGTGCGGATTTTTCCAAAAATTTTTCTAATCCCTTTCTGGGGTCTGCCATTATAATATAGGTATCACGAACCCCACCGCAGACGGCGTAAAATAAAAAGGAGAAATCACATGGCAACGAAAGCATCCCAGCGCGTCCAGCGCTATGTCAACGCAAACGGCCCCACCATCGGCACGGTGGAGCGCCGGGTCATCGAACAGGACGGCCTCTATTTCAAGGATATCGACGGCACCGGCACCGTCAGCGCCGTCAACGACTGGCGCCTTGCCCCTGAAGAGCGCGCCAAAGCCTATGTCCAGACCCTGACCACCCGTGAGAAGATCGGCCAGCTGTTCACCTCGGACTGGCGGATGGGCCCCAAGTACCCCTCGCCCCGTCTGGCTGCCAACGGCCACAAGCCTGTGGGCGATGACTCCGGCCTGCTGGATGAGGCACCGGTGGACGTTTCCGACAGCATCTTCGGCCATCAGGCGCTGCCCAGCACCTCCGACATGGTCAAAAAGTGCTTCAACCGCCACGTCATCCTGCGCGAGAACCCCACCCCCGAAGATCTGGCCGACTATCTGAACCAGCTGCAATACCTGACCGAGACCTGTGAGCATTTCGTGCCCATGCAGGTCATGTCCAACAGCCGCAACGAGAACGGCGAGGTCGTCTTCGGCATGAACGATGCCGCCGGTGTCTTCGCCACCTGGCCCGGCACTCTGGGCATCGCAGCGGCTGTCAAGGGCACTGCCCGCATCGACATCATCGACAAGTTCGCCGACACCATCCGCCGCGAGTGGAACGCCTGCGGCCTGAAGAAGGGCTACATGTACATGGCCGACTGCGTCACCGACCCTCGTTGGCAGCGCACCTTCGGCACCTTCGGCGAGGACCCGGAGCTGATCGAGGAGATCTTCGACCACCTCATCCCCGGCATCCAGGGCGGCAGCAACGGCGTCACCCCGGACGGCGTGTCCGTGACCGTGAAGCACTTCCCCGGCGGCGGTGCCCGTGAGAACGGCTTCGACCCCCACTATGCAGCAGGTCAGTGGAACATCTACGCCACCCCCGGTTCCTTGCAGAAGTACCACATCCCGGCCTTCCGTGCGGCCATCCGCCACAACGCCGAGTCCATCATGCCCTACTACTCCAAGCCGTCCGCTGAGAAGAGCGCCCCGCAGGAGGACTTCGAGGGCAACCCCATCGCGCTGAATCCCTATGGCTTCGCTTACAACAAGGTCTTCATCGACGGGATGCTCCGCAGCCAGATGGGCTTCAAGGGCTACATCAACTCCGACACCGGCATCGTCCACAACATGTGCTGGGGCGTCGATATGCTGGATGAACCGGAGCGCATCGGCTACGCCGTCACGCAGAGCGGCGTGGACCTGATCTCCGGTCTGCTGGACAATGCGTTCGGTGAGGAGAGCTACGCCCGTGCTACCAACGGCTACTACGACACCCACGAAGTGCCCGCAGGCTTCCGGAAGGAAGACCTTGTCCTGACCGACGAGAGCCTGAACCGCGCCGTCCGCCGCACCCTGACCGAGCTGTTCCGTCAGGGCATGTTCGAAGACCCCTATGCAGACCCCCGGAAGGCTGCCGAGGTCGTGGCCACCAAGGCCGACTGGGAAGAGGCCAGTCGCGTCCACCGCGAGAGCGTCGTCCTGCTGAAGAACGACGGCACCCTGCCCCTGAAGGACGGCTGCAAGGTCTACGCCGAGGCCTTCGGCAAGAGCGCCGAGGCCGGCGAAGCTGCCACCAAGGCCCTGCGCGAGATGCTGGGCAATGTCACGCTGGTGGCCGACCCCGCCGAGGCCGATGTCGCCCTGCTGATGGTCAGCCCGCAGTCCGGTGCATACTTCAATGCAACGCCGGGCTATCTGGAGCTGGACATCTGCGAAGGCAAGACCGTCTGCAACGTGGATGAAAGCGGCAAGCCCACCGCCGAGACCCATCAGGAGACCACGCTGGTCGGTGCCAGCCGCATCCCCGGCATCGCCGAGGCTGTCCACGCACACGGCGGCAAGGTCGTTTCCAACATCAACTGCCCGCTGGCCTGGGAAGTCGGCAGCATCGAAAAAGTCTCCGACGCGCTGACCGTCGGCTTCGATACCTACCCCTCCGCAACGCTGGACGTCCTGTTCGGCCGCTTTGCCCCAGTCGGCAAGCTGCCGCTGACCCTGCCCAAGGGCGACGAAGTGCTGGCCGTCAATGCAGACGGCGTCTGCATCAGCCCCAACGATGTGCCCGGCTACGCCAAGGATGCCTACATGCCCGACTGCATGAAGGACGAAAACGGCAAGGCTTACGCTTACCGTGACGCCGCCGGAAATTACTATGAGTTGAATTTTGGCCTGTCGTATTAAAATATGCGGTGGTCAGCACCTCTTTTCGGGTGCTGGCCGCCCTTTTCATGCAAGGAGAAACCAATGGCACAAACACAGAAAAAACAAGGAGATATGGGCACCGGCAGCGTCAAAAAGCTGCTGCTCCAGCTGATGATCCCGGCCGTGGTGGCCCAGATCGTCAATCTGCTGTATAACATCGTGGACCGTATCTACATCGGCCACATTCCCGGCATCGGCGCAGCCGCGCTGACCGGCGTGGGCCTGTTCACCCCCATCCTGATGCTGCTGAACGCCTTTGCGATGCTCATCGGTGCCGGTGGTGCGCCCCGCACTGCCATCGCCATGGGCCAGGGCGACAAAGACCAGGCGGAAAAGATCGTCAGCAACAGCTTCACCATGCTGCTGATCTTCTCGGTGCTGCTGACCGTCGTGTTCTACGCTGCTGCACCGGCCCTGCTGCGGATGTTCGGTGCCAGCGACGCCACCCTGCCCTATGCGCTGGCGTACAGCCGCATCTACATCCTCGGCTCAGTCTGCGTCCTCATCGTGCTGGGCATGAACCCCTTCATCACCGCACAGGGCTTTGCCAAGATCAGTATGCTGACCACCGTCATCGGTGCGGTCATCAACATCGTACTCGACCCCATCCTCATCTTCCTCTTTGGTCTGGGGGTGCGGGGTGCCGCCATCGCCACCGTGCTCAGCCAGGCTGTGGGTGCCATCTGGATCATCCGTTTCCTCACCGGCCCCAAGACCACCCTCCGGCTGAAGAAAGAATACCTCAAGCCCGAAGGGAAGATCGTGCTGCCCGTCCTGGCGCTGGGCATCTCCACCTTCGTCATGATGTCCACCGAGAGCCTGCTCTCGATCAGCTTCAGCTCCAGCCTGGCCCGCTACGGCGGCGACGTGGCCGTGGGCGCAATGACGGTCATTACCAGCGTTTCCCAGCTGGCCAGTATGCCGGTCTCCGGCGTCTGCCAGGGCGGCCAGCCGGTGATGAGCTTCAACTTCGGTGCAGGCAAGAAAGAGCGCGTCAAGGAGGCCTTCCGCTTCCAGCTTCTGGTCTGCTTCGGCTACACAGCCATCTTCTGGGTGCTGATGATGCTGGTGCCCGGTGTGGTGGCCGGCATCTTCACCTCGGATGCCACCCTGATCCAGTACACCACCTGGGCCATGCGCATCTACATGGCTGGCATCTTCTCGCTGGGCATCCAGATCGCCTGCCAGCAGAGCTTTATGGCGCTGGGTCAGGCCAAGGTCAGCCTGCTGCTGGCCTGCCTGCGCAAGCTGATTTTGCTCATCCCCCTCATCTTCATCCTGCCGCATGTGGTCGCAGACCCGGTGTTCGGCGTCTTCCTGGCCGAGCCGGTCAGCGACATCATCGCCGCCGCCGTCACCGCCGCTACCTTCTTCTCCCGGTTCGATAAGATCCTGGACAGGGGCGCGGGCAAAGTTTAAGCAGCGAAGAGGAGATCTGTTATGGAAACGAACGTTCTGAACACCGACGCCGCCGGGTTCATCACCGGCATTTGCCTGCCCGTAGACGGCGGCTTCTCCGCCTATTCGGGCGTGTAAGACCCTGTAAACGCCTGTCCGGATCGGTTCCGGCTGCCAGGCCAGGCCGAAAAAGCATCAAGTCCCATGTCTGCACCGTCACGGTGTCGGCATGGGACTTTTTCATATCCGAAGTGTATCCACCGCTGGCAAGATGCCGCGCACTGGACTTTGTACCAGAAGGGTGCATTTCGGGCAAATTCTCATAGATATGAGTGGTCATTCGACCGCGCGTGTGGTATACTCGGCTTAGTTCAACAACTCGGAATTTGAAAGGAGAAAACTCATGTATCCGTTAATATCTGTTTTTATTATAGTAGTTGGTGCGCTACTATTGGTTTTTGCAAATAAAATTATAAAAAATAACAAGGTTAATCGAATTGGCATTAAAGTGGTTGGCGGTATTCTAATTATAGTTGGTTTACTTCTGCTGTATTTTTTATTATCAGGAAAATTGACATTGCCATTATCTAAGTAAGTGAAATTCCAGTTTGCCGCACTTGTTTCCGGCAGGACAGGAATTTTTAAGAATTGAAACGTTGTAACCTCAGGACGCTCCCTGCTCTTACAAACAGCAGAAAACCAGAACGGCGCAGCTGAGCCAGCTGACCGTTCTGGTTTTCTTTTTATCCATTCAAACGGCTGTTTTATAAAGCCTGTACGTTCCCCGCTTATTGGTTCGCCAGAAGGATGGCCAGAACGGCTTTCTGGACGTGGAGGCGGTTCTCGGCTTCGGTGAAGATCTCGTCGGCGTGCTGTTCAAAGACCGCCGTGGAGATCTCCTCGCCGCGGTGGGCGGGCAGGCAGTGGAGGAGCATCGCGTCGGGCTTTGCTCCGCTCAGCAGGCCGCTCGTGACCTGAAAGCCCGCGAAATCGCGCAGGCGGCGTTCGCTCTCCGGTGTGCCGGGGGCGGTGTTCCAGGCCGCCGTCACGACCACATCGGCGTCTTTCACGCCCTCGGCGGGGTCGGTGAGGAGATGGAACTTCGGGCCATATTGGTGGGCAAACATCAGCACATCGGCAGCGGGGCGGTAGCCCTGCGGGCAGACGCAGCTGACGGTCATCCCGGCCAGCAGACCGCCCACGATGAGGCTGTTCGCCATGCTGCATCCATCGCCGATGAAGCAGAGCTTCTGGTCTTCCAGTGCGCCGCGGCGCTCCCGGATGGTCATCAGGTCGGCCAGCACCTGGCAGGGGTGGGCATAGTCGGTCAGGCCGTTGATGACCGGGACCCCGGCCAGCTCGGCGAACTCTTCAAGGTCGCACTGGCGGTAGGTGCGCCAGACCACACAGTCGTAGTAGCGGCCCAGCACACGGGCGGTATCCTTGAGCGGCTCGCCCCGGCCGGATTGCAGCTCGGTGGCGGCGTTCATGTAGTTGCCAAGGCCCCCCAGCTGGTACACGCCCACCTCAAAGCTGGTGCGGGTGCGGGTAGAGTTTTTGGAGAACATCAGCGCTACGCTCCTGCCGTGCAGCAGCGGGGCCGTGCCTCCGGCCTTCTGCTCCGCCTTGAGCCGGTCGGCCACATCGAGGATGTGGTGCAGCTCTTCGGGGGAGAGGTCGCTCAGTTTCAGCAGATGTTTCATGCCTGTTCCTCCGGAGACTTCTGGGCCATCTCGCTCAGCACTTCGTTCAGGATGGCCAGTGCCTTCTCGACATCATGTGCCGTCAGGGTCAGGGGCGGCAGCAGGCGCAGGCGGGTCTTGGCCGTCAGCACCAGCAGGCCCTTTTCGCGGCAGGCGGCGAGGACATCCGCCGCCCGGACATCGCCGAAAAATTCGACGCCCACCATCAGGCCGATGCCGGACAGGCTCTTGACCATGGGGAGCTTTGCCAGACCGGTGCGCAGCTGGACGGCGCGCTCATTGACGTTCGCCAGGAAGCCGTTGTCCATCCGGTCCACGACCACATTGGCACCGGCGCAGACCACCGGGTTGCCGCCGAAGGTGGAGCCGTGGGTGCCTGCACCCATCCCGGCCGCGACCTTTTCGTTCATCAGCACGGCACCGATGGGCAGGCCGCCGCCCAGACCCTTGGCCAGGGTGACGACATCCGGCTTGAGGTTGTAGTGCTCACAGCACAGGAAGGTGCCGGTGCGGCCCACGCCGGTCTGCACTTCGTCCACGATGAGGACCAGGTCTCTGTCATCGCAGAGCTTGCGGACGGCCTGCACGTATTCCGGCTCCAGCGCCACGACGCCGCCCTCGCCCTGCACCAGCTCCAGCATCACGGCACAGGTGTGGCGGTCCACCAGCTCGGTCAGGGCTTCGAGGTCGCCCGCCGGGACGTACTGGAAGCCCTCGTTGAAGGGGCCGAAGTAGTTGTGGAACACCTCCTGCCCGGTGGCGGTCAGGGTAGCGATGGTGCGGCCATGGAAGCTGTTGACCAGCGTGATGACCACATCACGGCCCTTGCCGTAGTGGTCGAAACTGTATTTGCGGGCCGCCTTGATGGCACCCTCATTGGCCTCGGCACCGGAGTTGCCAAAGAAGACCTTGCTCATGCCGGTGCGCTTGCACAGCTTTTTGGCCAGCTTGCCGCAGGGGGCCGTGTAGTAGAGGTTGGATGTGTGCTGCAGCTTGTGGGCCTGCTCGGAAACGGCCTCGGCCCAGTCCACATCACAATAGCCCAGACTGTTGACACCGATGCCGCTGGTGAAATCCAGATACTTCTGGCCTTCGGGGCCCTCGGCATACAGGCCGTGGCCCTTTTCCAGCGCAATGGGATTGCGGTTGTAGGTATGCAGGACATAGTCGTTGTCCCGCTTGATGACTTTTTCGGAATCCATAAGTTTGCCCTCCTAGCCCGTTTTCTTTCATTATAAAGCAGATGAGGATGCGAAGCAACCCTTATTCCTGATGGCTCCGGCGGTAGAAGCGGGTGCCGGAACCGCGGTCGGAGAACAGCTCCAGCAGGATGGAGTGGGGGACACGGCCATCAATGATGACGGCCTCGTGGACGCCCTGATAGATGGCATCGGCCATGCCGCCGATCTTGGGGATCATGCCGCCTGCGATGACTCCAGCGGCCTTGTAGCCCTCGATCTCGGAGACCTCCACTTCGGGGATGAGGGTGGATTCGTCGTCCTTATCCCGCAGCAGGCCCGCGATATCGGTCATGGAGACGAGTTTTTCGGCCTTGAGCGCAATGGCGATCTGGGCGGCAGCGGTGTCGGCGTTGACATTGTACGCCTGGCCGAGGTCGTCCATGCCGACCGTCGCGATGACCGGGATGTAGCCGCCGTTCAGCAGATTTTCGATCAGGGTCGGGTCCACATGGATGATCTCGCCCACATGGCCCAGCTGGGGGTCCAGCTCGGTGCAGCGGAGCATCTGGCCGTCCATGCCGCACAGGCCGACGCCGCGGCCGCGCAGCTTTGCCACGAGGTCCTTGTTCACCTTGCCGGCCAGCACCTGCTGGACGATCTCCATGGTGGCGTCGTCGGTCACGCGCAGACCGTTGGCAAAATGGCTCTCCACGCCGACCTTTTTCAGCATTTCGTTGATGGCCGGGCCGCCGCCGTGGACCAGTACCACCCGCACGCCCAGCAGCGTCAGGGTGACAAGGTCGTTCATGACGGCGTTCTTCAGCGTCTCGTTGATCATGGCGTTGCCGCCGTATTTGATGACCATGGTCTTGCCGTGGTACTTCTGGATGTAAGGGGTCGCCTCCGAAAACAGGAGGGCCATTTCTTCGTTCTTCATACGTTTCCTCTTCCCGCTCGATGCTCTGTTTCGAACCGCTTCTCAGGTGCGGTAATCGCCGTTGATCTTGACGTAATCATAGGTCAGGTCACAGCCCCAGGCCTTTGCACAGGCGTCGCCGGTGCCCATGTCCACCTTGACGAGGACATCGTGCTCGGCCAGCACTTTGGCGGCCTCGTCCTCGCTGTAGGGGTGGTAGGCTGCGTTCTCGCAAACGTAGACCTCCCCGGCGGCACTGGACAGCCAAACGCAGACCTTGTCGATGGAAAAGTCGCCGGGGGTATAGCCGATGGCGCAGAGGATGCGGCCCCAGTTGGCATCGCGGCCAAAGACCGCCGCCTTGAACAGGTTGGAGCAGACCACGCTGCGGGAGACGGCGCGGGCCGTCTTCAGATCGGGCGCATGGGTGACTTCGCAGGTGATGAGGTGGGTCGCGCCCTCGCCGTCACCGGCGTGTTCGGCACACATGTGCTCGGCAATGGCCGTCAGCGCTGCCACAAAGGCCTCGTAATCGGCGTTCTCCTCGGTGATCTCCGGGTTGCCCGCAAGGCCCGATGCCAGGATGATGAGGGTGTCGTTCGTCGAAGTATCGAGGTCCACGCTCATCTGGTTGTAGGTGCCGGGCACGACGGTCTTCAGCGCCTTTTCGAGCAGGGCGGGGGAGACGGCAGCGTCGGTGGTGTAGAAGGCCAGCATCGTCGCCATATTGGGGGCGATCATACCGCTGCCCTTGCCGATGGCACCCACGGTGCAGGTCTTGCCGCCCAGCTCGAACTGGATGGCGTACTCTTTTTTGTGGGTGTCGGTGGTCATGATGGCAGTCGCCGCATCGGTGCTGCCCTGCCCGGTGGCGGCCAGCTTGGCCGCTGCGGCAGGGATGCCGCGGGCAAACGGATCAATGACCATAGGCTGGCCGATGACGCCGGTGGAGGCGGGCAGAACATCCTCAGCGGGGATGTCCAGCGCCTTGCCCACCAGCGCACAGCACTCTTCGGCCAGTGCCACACCGTTGGCGGCGCAGGTGTTGGCGTTGCCGCTGTTGACAAGGATGGCCTGTGCATAGCCGTCCTTCAGGTGGGCACGGTCCACCTTGATGGGCGCACCGCAGACCTTGTTGGTGGTGTAGACACCAGCGGCCGCGCAGCGGACTTCCGCTTTGATGAGCGCCAGATCGTATTTTTCGTTGTGGTTGGCCCGGATGCCGCAATGGACACCGGCCGCTGCAAATCCTCTGGGCGCACAGATGCCGCCCGATACTTCCTTGTAAGACATATCGTTCTTCCCCCTATCGACCTTTCCGGCCTCGCGTGAGCGATGGCGGAGAGGTTTCACTCTAATCCTTCCGTCTCATTCAGACCCAGCATCAGGTTCATGCACTGCACGGCCGCACCGGACGAGCCTTTGCCCAGGTTGTCGAACAGCGAAATGAGCATCATCTGGTCGCCTGCTGCGTTCACAGTCAGGTACAGCTCCATCCGGTCGCTGCCGGAGAGGGCGTTGGAGTACAGGCCGTTTTCGGGCAGTGGCTCGTTCAGGGCGTGGACGGAGACCGTCGCGCCATCCTTATAATAGGCGGCGATGCCCTCGGCCACCTGCCCGGCGGTGGTGCCCGCCAGCTTCAGGTCCAACGGAACGAGGACCTGCATCCCGGAATAGTAATCGCAGACCACCGGCACGAAGGCGGGCGTGTGGGCCAGCCCGCTGATCTTCTGCATTTCCGGCAGGTGCTTGTGGGCCAGCGTGAGGCCGTAGCTCTTGGGCGCGTCGATCTTGCTGTGGGCCGGGCGGTCCGGGTTCTCGTACTCGGCGATCATCTTTTTGCCGCCGCCGGAGTAGCCGGAGATGCCCGTGCAGCTGAACGGATAGTCCGCCGGGGCCAGCCCCAGCTCGACCAGCGGCCGCGCAATGCTGATGAAGCCGCTGGCGTAGCAGCCGGGCACAGCTACCCGGCAGGAGTTCTGGATCTTCTCTTTCTGGCCCTTCAGCTCCGGGAAGCCATAGTCCCATGCCGGGTCGGTGCGGAAGGCCGTGGAGGTATCCAGCACCTTGACGTCCGGGCGGATCAGGGGCATGACCTCTCTGGAAGCCGCATCGGGCAGGCAGAGGAAGGCGAGGTCTGCGGAGTTGATGACGCTGGCCCGCTCATTCACGTCCTTGCGGCCCTCGGCGGAGATGCTCAGAAGTTCGATCTCAGGCCGGGCCGCCAGACGGTCCGCGATGCGCAGACCGGTGGTGCCGGAGGAACCGTCGATAAAAACCTTCACGCTCATGCGTTGTTCGCCTCCCATGCGTCCACCTGTGCAGATGCCAGTGCGATCTGATTCTTCACGCTTGCCTCGGAGGGGCCGCCGTAGCTGGTGCGGCCCTCGCAGCACTTGATGAGGTCGATGGCATCGTAGATATCGTTCTCAAACAGGCTGCTGTAGCCCCGGAACTCGTCCAGCGTCAGCTCTTCGAGGGTCTTGTCTTTGCTGATGCAGTCGGAGACCATGCAGCCTGTCAGCTTGTAGGCATCGCGGAAGGGCATTCCCTTTTTGGTCAGGTAATCGGCGCAGTCGGTGGCGTTGATGAAGCCCTTGGCCGCAGCGCGGCGCATGTTGGCGGGCAGGGTCTTCATGGTATCCAGCATCGGAGTGACGGTCTTCAGGCAGAGGTCGAGGGTATCGACGGCGTCGAAGATGGCCTCCTTATCCTCCTGCATATCCTTGTTGTAGGCCAGCGGGATGCCCTTCATCATGACGAGCAGGGTGTTCAGGTCGCCGTAGACGCGGCCGGTCTTGCCGCGGATGAGTTCGGTGACGTCCGGGTTCTTCTTCTGCGGCATGATAGAGGAGCCGGTGGTGAAAGCGTCGTCCAGCTCGATGAACTTGAACTCCCAGCTGCACCAGAGGATGATCTCCTCCGACAGGCGGGACAGGTGCATCATGCAGGTGGAGATAGCAGCGGCCAGCTCGATGCAGAAATCGCGGTCGGACACGCCGTCCAGGCTGTTGGCGCAGGGTGCGGCAAAGCCCAGCTTCTCGGCGGTGAAGGCGCGGTCCAGCGGGTAGGTGGTGCCGGCCAGTGCGCCGGAACCCAGCGGGCACTGTGCGTCCATGCGGGCGGTGGCATCCTCAAAGCGCTGCAGATCGCGCAGCAGCATCCAGGTATAGGCCATCAGCGCGTGGCCGAAGGTGATGGGCTGGGCGCGCTGCAGGTGGGTGTAGCCGGGCATGACGGCGGCGGTGTTCTCCGCTGCCTTCTTGCAGATGACCCGGACCAGCTCGACGATGCGGCCCTGCAGCATCCGGCTGTAATCGCGCAGGGTCAGGCGGATGTCCAGCGCCACCTGATCGTTGCGGCTGCGGCCGGTGTGCAGGCGCTTGCCGGCGTCGCCGATGCGGGCGGTCAGGGTCTGCTCCACGAAGGTGTGAACGTCCTCGGCGTTGGGGTCGATCTCCAGCTTGCCGCTGGCCAGATCGTCGGCGATGGAAGCCAGACCATTGAGGATGTCCTCGCAGTCCTGCTCGGAGATGATGCCCTGTTTGGCCAGCATCGTGGCGTGTACGCCGCTGCCCCGCATATCCTGTGCGATCATCCGCTGGTCAAAGCGGATGGAAGAGTTGAAATCATTGACGCGCGAATCGACCGCCTTGGAGAAACGGCCTTTCCAGAGTTGTTCTGCCATAGTTCCTGTTCCCTTTATCTCGATTGTAACGCGATCCTTCGTACAACCTCTCCGTCGGGCTTACCCTCTCCGTCAGCGCTCACGCGCTGCCACCTCTCCCAAAGTGAGAGGCATTGGCATGTCGGGAAGACATTCCTTCGTCCAAATCCGGCCGAGGCGCTGTTCACCTTGAGAACGGAGCGATGTATTTTACGAACCGCAGCGGTTTTTCAGCCTGCTCAGGCATTCCCGGTCTGCCAAAGGCTCCCCCTTTGGGGGAGCTGGCGAGCGAAGCGAGACTGAGAGGGCTCTAAAAACGGCAAAGCCGCCGCAGGGGAAAACGCTCCTGCGGCGGTGCCGCCGGCAACTCTGCCGGTCTTGGAACCGCTGTGTGAAAGTGTAGAAAACACACAACGGGAAAAGTTGGCTTCGTTCAGCCGCTTAGTCCTCGATCTTCGGCCAGCTCTTGGACAGCTTTGCGCGCTCCTTGATGGACAGGCCGAACAGGTTGATGAATCCTGCTGCATCGGCCTGGTTGTAATCCTCGTCCTCGCCGAAGGAAGCGGTCTGCTCATCGTACAGGGTGTACGGAGAGGTGACGCCTGCGTTGATCATGTTGCCCTTGTAGAGCTTCAGCTTGACGTCGCCGGTCACGGTCTTTGCCAGGCTGTTGGCGAAGGCATCCAGAGCCTCGCGCAGCGGGGTGAACCACTGGCCGTTGTAGACGATGTCGGCATACTTCTGCGCCAGCTGCTCCTTGAGGTGTGCGCTCTCCTTGTCGAGGGTGATGGTCTCCAGCACATTGATGGCCTTGTACAGGATGGCACCGCCGGGAGTCTCGTACACGCCGCGGCTCTTCATGCCGACCAGACGGTTCTCAACGATATCCAGCAGACCGATGCCGTTCTCGCCGCCGACCTTGTTCAGGTACTCGACCAGTTCCACAGCGCCCATCTCCTTGCCGTCGATGGCGGTGGGGATGCCCTTCTCGAAGTGGATGGTGAGGTAGGTCGGGGTATCGGGAGCCTGCTCCGGGGAGACGCCCAGCTCCAGGAAGCCGGGCTTGTTGTACTGCGGCTCGTTGGCGGGGTTCTCCAGATCCAGACCCTCGTGGCTCAGGTGCCACAGGTTCTTGTCCTTGGAGTAGTTGGTCTCGCGGTTGATCTTCAGGGGGATGTTGTGGGCCTCGGCGTAGTCGATCTCCTCGTCACGGCTCTTGATGTCCCACTCACGCCACGGAGCGATGATGGCCATATCGGGGCAGAGGGCTTTCAGGGTCAGCTCAAAACGCACCTGGTCGTTGCCCTTGCCGGTGCAGCCGTGGCAGATGGCGTCGGCACCTTCCTGGATGGCGATGTCGGCCAGAGCCTTTGCGATGCAGGGACGTGCGAAGCTGGTGCCCAGCAGGTAGTCCTCATACTTTGCGCCGAACTTCAGGGTGGGGAAGATGTAGTTCTCAATGAAGTCCTTCTTCAGGTCCAGAACGTACAGCTTGGAAGCGCCGGTCTTCTTGGCCTTCTCTTCCAGGCCGTCCAGCTCGGTGCCCTGGCCCACGTCGCCGGAGACGGCGATGACTTCGCAGTTGTTGTAGTTTTCCTTCAGCCAGGGAATGATGATCGAGGTATCCAGGCCGCCAGAGTAGGCCAGAACGACTTTTTTGATGTTTTCCTTTTTCATGATGAACGCTCCTTTGTTTTCATGCTTACACTTTTGTTTTCCTGCACCGGGCGTCCCTCCCGGTGCGCTCGATCTCTCGGTTGCTTATCACGCTTTTTATTATACGCGGCGCGGCTTTTCCGTCAATGCGGAAAACCGCCAAACCTTCTGCCCTTTTCCAGTGCCGTTTGTGGCACTTTGCATGTTTATGCAAATATTTTATTATTTATGCAAATTTTATGCAGTTCTGCTGTATATATTCTTACACATTCTGAAAGCCGTTTCATCCATCCAGCCGGGCAGGTGCCAAGGTTTCAGCACCGCTTTCCGAAACGCAGAAGAGCCCCAGCAGATTGCCGGAGCTCTTCGTTTCGTTTCATTCTGTTGTTCCGTATTTGCAGAGCACGGCCTGCGTCTGCTCTGCCGTCACCATCCGGACGGGGGCAGGCTTTTCGTTGCCGGTGCGCAGCGCCAGCCACCAGGTGGACAGGCCCAGCCAGCCGAATTTATACGCCGTGTGCGGAGTTCGGCCCACGCAGGAAAAGCCCAGCTGCGCATGGATGCGCTCGCTGGCGGGGTTCGGGTCGGCCACGAGTGCATAGACGTTCCAGTAGCCGCAGGCGGCCAGCAATTCCAGCAGTGCGCGGTAGAGCAGGGTGCCCACCCCGCAGCCGCGGGCATCCGGGGCGCAGTAGATGGTGCTCTCCACCGACCAGTCGTAGGCCTCGCGCGGGTGCCAGCGGTGGGCGCAGGCATAGCCCAGCAGCCTGCCGTCTGCGTCCCGCGCCAGCAGCAGCGGGGCCACCTTCAGGGTGTTGTCCACCCAGTCCTCGTATTCTTCCAGCGTGGAGGGTGTGACCTGAAACGTTGCGGTGTGGTGCAGCACATACCAGTTGTACAGTTCCAGAATGTCCTTTGCATCGGCGCGGGACGCCACCGAGAGACGGGGGAGGTTCTTCTCCTCCCACCCGGCGCAGAGGGCTTCCTTTTTCGCTTTCGGCAGCTTTTTCAGGGCCGCTTCCCGGCGCAGCGCCGCCGACCGGTCCGCGCATCGTTCCAGATAGGCGAACCGCTCCGCCCCCATGGCCCGTGTGGCCTTGGCCCCCCTGCCGGTCTTGTGGGCGTGCAGGCGGGCACCGGGGTCGTTCGTCCAGCCCGTATAGAGCTGACCGCCCGCGCACCGCACCATATACACGTAGGCCCGCTCTTCGGTCTCTTGTTCGGTTCCTGCGCTCATGTTACAGTCTCCCGTTGTTTTTCAGCACCTGACGGCAGGCTGCAAGAGCCGTTTCCTTATCCTTGGCCGTGATGAGGAAGCGGCTGGCATGGCAGAAGCTGATGCCCTCGATGCCGCTCTTCTGCTCGATGACCTCCTGCGGCTGGCCCGCCCAGGACTGCGGGAAGGGCAGTTTGGGCTTCTTGGTCTTGTGGTCGGTCACGCACTGAGCGCTCCACCCGCCGCGCTGGCTGGGGTAGACCACGAACAGCGCATCCGTCCGGTACAGACCGTTTTTCCAGGGCAGGTAACAGGGCAGCACGACGATGCCGTCGCGGGAATTTTTGTAGGCCTGCTGGACTTTCTCGTCGGCGCGGTTCACGGCGTTGGCGCTGTCGAGCTGGTGTTCCAGGATCTGCTTTGCCACGGCCACGGCCTTGAAGAAGCAGGTGTCCTGATCTTCCTTCGAATCCCATACCGGGTTGAAGAAGCCGATGGCGTCGCACAGGCTGTTCTGCTCGCCGGTGTTGTCGTTCAGGTCCAGCGGCTGGATGAAGTTTTCGTCAATGAGCCGTGCCTGCCGCTCACCGACCAGCCCCGGCCCCAGCACCCGCCACAGCAGACCAAAGGCCGCATAGGGGACGCCGTTGGGGCGGGTCTCGCGCGGCTCCTGATGGTGGTCGAACATGCCGAAGCCGATGTCGTACACGATGCCGTCGAAGTCATCCGGCACCACAAAGCCGCGGGTAATTTTGATATCCGGCCGGACGATCTGCAGCAGCGCGGTGGCAAACACGTCGTCTGCATGGAACTTGCCAGCGTGTGTAAAACCATTTGCGGGAATTTTCATATCTGTACCTCATTCTCAACAGTGTCTTTGAGGACAGTATAGCACATTCTTCGGAGCGGGACAAACCTTGCTTTCCTCTTTCTTCTATCGTATTGCGCATTGCAGTACATCGTGGTACAATAAAAGCAATAGGAGGCGATCTTTATGTCCGCAAAAACCGCAAATGTCACTGCCCGCATCCAGCCAGAGATCAAGGAGCAGGCCGAAGCCATTCTTTCTCAGCTTGGCATTCCTGTTTCGGTCTTCATTGATATGGCGTACCGTCAGGTCATCCTGCGGGACGGCATCCCATTTTCGCTGGACCTGGCCACCCGGCTCCCCACCCGTGATGCTCTGAGCCGTGACGAATTTGACGCCATGATGCAGACCGGCCTGGACCAGGCCAGGCGCGGAGAATCTTCCCCTTTGAACGAAGCCTTTGCCCGGCTCCGCGCGGAGATCTGAGCCATGGAGGAATATACTGTCGCGCTCACCCCGCAGGCCGAACAGCAGCTCCGTGCCATCGTCCACCATATCGCACATGAACTTCTGGAACCCGAAACCGCAGATGCACTCCTGACCGCATTGGAACAGGCTATGGCTTCTCTGAGCCTTCTGCCTCAGCGGGCACCCCTTGTCGAAGAGGAACCCTGGCATTCACAAAACATCCGGAAACTTCTGTGCCGAAATTTTCTGATCTACTTCTGGCCGGATCCCGACTCACACCGGGTCCAGGTCCTCGCCGTCATCTATGGACGGCGTGACCAGCTGAACCAGCTGCGAAACCTGAAAATGAAGCCGTGATAAACGCAAAAAGGCCCAAACCGGGCAGAGATTTCCGGTTCGGGCCTTTATTTTCATCAGATGGTTCAGGCAAGTTTATTGAGGAGAGCTGTCACTTCTTCGGTTGTCAGTTCACGACCGCTCTGGTCTTTTACAGTCACATCGTTATTGCTTGCACCGTACGTAACCGTATAGACACTCCAGCCATTCGGAACGCTCAGGATCGCAGAATCCGGAATTGCCTTACTGCACTGAATGCGAATGATCTCTTCGTCTGCCGTATCCGGAGAAGAAACCAGATAGACCAGACTGCCCGTACTGTCATAGCAGAACAGCTGGGTTTCCGTCTTCTTCGTAGTTTTGTTTTCCATCGTCAACGCTTCCGTGTAATAAGGAACCGCATTGACGACATGTGTGGTCTTCTTCACCGTATAGTTGTAGGAATCCGAGAGCACATTCTGGTTCAAATCCGCTGCGTTCACGGTATGACTAGTCATGATCGCGATCTTCTGATTCGAATACAGGCGATATACATTCTGGGTCTTGCCCGAAACCAGTTCTGTAAATTGTTCGTCTGTCTTTCCATTTTTATGAGTCACTTTGGTATACGACTTTTGCCCATCCGTAACCGATTCCATACAAACAACATCCTGCGAGGCCGGTTTTACCGGTTCCACCTTGATGTATACTTTTTTTGCAGACCCATATTCCTGCACCCACTTATAAGTGCGGCTCTTGTTCAATTCGACCGTCGAGCCGTCCGCCACTTCTTCGTCTTTCTTGTCTTCCGGCTTGCTCTCTGCGGGCGGGTCTTTCTTTTCGTCGTCCTTTTTTTCTTCGCCCTGCGAAGTGCCCGGATTGCTCGGCGTTTCCGGAGCGCTGGGGGCATCACCGCCACCGCAGGCAGTCATCAGAGACAGAGCCATTGCCGCCGCCAAAATGCTGACTGCAACACGTTTCATCATACGCATAGTTCATTCCTCCATTTTGTTTTTATGGACAGCTCCCCAAAACAAGCCATCCATTTTTTCTCATCTTACTCTCTTCCAAAACTCCTGTCAACGCCTTTTGAAAAGTTCATCGGATATGGAAAATTTCCGTCCTGTTTTTAGAGCAATCTGACAAAAAGAGCCGCCCTGCAACGCACGGCAGGACGGCCCTTTTCCTTTGGATTCAGTGTTTTTTCGTCTTCGTCACCGCTCTGGTCGTGGTCTTTGTCACGGCCGTGGTGGGCTTGACGGCGGGGGAGAGGTTCGGCTTTCTGGTGAGGGCCGTGGTGGCGGCAGGCTCGCCGAGGGCCAGCACCTCGCTCAGTTCTTTCTGAACGGTGTCGTTGTCGGCATCGGTCACAGCCAGAACGTCGGCATAGAACTGCTCCATCTCCTCAAAGGTGGAGAAGGTGGCGACGTACATCTGGTTGCCCATGGCGCCGGAGAGGGCGTCGGGGATGCGGTCCACCATCCGCATGTTGGCCTGATACTTCTGCATCAGCTGTTCGTGGCTGTACACGAAGTGCTTGCCGTCGCGGCGGCCCGCAAACGGGCAGTAATAGTGCTCGCCCACCGGCATATCGGTGCCGCCGAAGGCGATCATATCGGCCCAGATCTTGTACACGTTGGTGGAACGTGCAAAGTTGATCATGTCGGGCGTGAAGCCGCCGCAGGGGCGCATGTTGACTTCCAGCGCCACGATCTGGCCCTTCTGGCCCATGCTGGTCTGATCTTCCGTCATCCGGAAGAACTCGAAGTGGACGAAGCGGCTCTTGACGCCGAAGCTCTTGACGGCGGCACGGCCTGCGGCGCGGGTATCATCGGGCAGATCCTTGATGATGTAGTAGATGGAGTTGTCGTCGTTGTTCACGATGTCCATGATGGACATCGGGCTGACGTTGCCCGCCTCAAAGATGGGGTTGCCGCTGCCGTCGATGATGGCATCGTAGCTGTTGACCTCGGCGCGGACGAACTCCTCCATGATGTAGGAGACGTCGGCATGGTGTGCGCTCTTGTAGGTCAGGAAGGCGCGCAGCTCCTCGTCATCGGAGAGCTTGTGGGTGTCGGACGCACCGACGCCGTTGTCCGGCTTGACGACGACTGGGTAGCCCACCTCGTCGATGAACTTCCTGCATCCCTCGAAATCGTCCACCATGTGGTAGCGGGCGGTGGCGATGCCGGCCTTCTGATAATACTCCTTCATCTTGCTCTTGTACTTGATGCGGGGCATATCCTCGGTCTGGAAGCCGCTGGTGATGTGGAAATCGGTGCGCAGGGCGGCGTCGCGTTCCAGCCAGTATTCGTTGTTGGATTCCAGCCAGTCGATGCGGCCATACTTGAAGGCGAAGAACGCCACGGCGCGGTAGACCTCGTCGTAATTTTCGAGGCTGCCGACCTTATAGTACTCGTTCAGGCTTGCCTTCAGCTCCGGCTTCAGCTCATCATACGGCTGGTCGCCGATGCCCAGAACGTTCATGCCGTTGTTTTTCAGCTCCCGGCAGAACTGCCAGTAGTTCGTCGGGAAGTTCGGAGAGATAAAGATAAAATTGCTCATGGTGTCTTGTTGATTCCTCTTTCTTTTGATACGCTATACTTTCCACCCATCCCTCTGCGAGAGCCGTTCAGCCCAGAATGTAGGGCATATAATACGCGACCTGCTGATACCACCAGTTCCAGTCGTGGTTGACATCGTGGCCCCACAGGTCTACCCAGATGGGGATGTGCTTGGCCTCAAAGATGCGCTTGAGATACCAGGTGGTGTCCGGCTGCTCCCAGTCGCCCTGACCGCAGCAGATGACGGCCTTCTGGTTCCGGAACAGCTCCATATAGGGGTGGTTCTCCGGGAAGTTGACCATATAATCCACCGGGGAGTTCATATAAACCAGCTCGTCCATATAATTGCCGAAGCCGTAGTGGGCAGTGTAGATGCCGCTGAGGGCCAGACAGCCACAGAAGATGTTCGGGAAGCGGAGATACAGATTGACGGCATGGGTCGCGCCCAGACTGCATCCAAAGGCGATGACGCCCGGTTCGTCGTTCCAGCCGTTTCGCTCGCGGGCGATGTGGCGGATCTTGGGCACAGCTTCCTCCACGATATAGCGGATCCACTGCTCATAGCGGCGGATGCGCCAGTAGGGGTCGCTGTTCGTGTCGGACCAGGTCTCCTTGTCGATGGTGTCGATGGAGAGGACCATCACCTGGCCGGACTCGATCCACGGGGCCAGCGTATCGGCCATGTGGAAGTCCTCGAAGTCAAAAAACCGGCCATCCTGGCAGGGGATGTAGAGCATCGGCCGGCCGGCGTGGCCGTAGACCTTGCACTCCATCTCGCGGCCGAGCGCGGGGCTGTAATCCTTAAAATACTGCATTTCCATCGTGGGTCCCTCCTTATAATCGGGTCGTCGGGTCAATCCAGTTCGTACATCAGAGTATGGATCATGAACGGCAGCTGCTTTTCCCAGCTGGCTTCGCTGTGGGTGCCGCCGGGCACCAGACGGGCGGTCAGGTGGATGCCGCGGATCATGACCTTGCTGCACATGTCGGCAAAGTCCTTGCGCATTCCCTCGTGGTTGCCCATCTCGCGGGAGCCGTAGTCCATGTAGAGCACGGTGCCCGGCTCCAGCTTCGCGCGGCCCAACAGACCGCTGAGCTTTTCCGGCGAGACCCAGAGAGACGGCGACAGAGCCGCCGCACGGCCAAAGACGTCGTTGTGGTTCAGCAGGGCGTACAGGCTCATCAGACCGCCCATGGAGCTGCCGCCGATGAAGGTGTGCTCCCGGTCGGGCAGGGTGCGGAAATTGCGGTCGATGAAGGGCTTGAACCGGTGGATGAACCAGCTCATGGTCGCAGCCCCCTTGCCGTCAAAGTGGCCATAGGTCGGATCATCGAAGCGGTAGGGCGAATACTCCACCAGACGCTCGTTGTTCGGCCCGGCGTTGCACTCGACCGCCGCCACGATAAGCGGCGTGTCGGTGTAGTCCAGATAGTTTGCCAGCCCCCAGCTCTTGCCGAAGGTGGCGTCTTCGTCAAAAAAGACATTCTGGCCGTCGAACATGTACAGCACCGGATACCGGCGGTCCGGGTCGGCTTCGTACATGGTGGGCAGATAGACATAAACACGGCGCTGCTCGGTGCCGTTGACAGCGGGGTAGCTGACGCTCCATTTCTTGATCATGGTCCTGGTCCCTCTCAATCCTCTTACTCTATGCTTAGTCTAGCACCATCCCGGCAGAATTGCAATTCTGAACCAAGACCACAGGGCAGATTGCGCTGCAAAGCGCCTGAGCGGTTGATACAGCAAACGCCGCCCGGTGAGCTGCCGGACGGCGCTTGCAGAACTCGGAACAAGGAAAGAAACTTGCAGCTTAGTACTTCTTCTCCACCGGAACGATCCAGCCCTTGGTGTCGGGCAGCTTGCCCCACTGCATCCCGGTCATGGTGTCGTACAGCTTCTGGGTGACAGGGCCAATGCTGCCGTCGCCGATGTAGGCATGCTCGCCCTTCCAGACCAACTCCTTGACCGGGGAGACGACTGCGGCGGTGCCGGTGCCGAAGACCTCTTCCAGCTTGCCCTCACGTGCAGCCTGCATGATGTCAGCGATGGCCAGCTTGCCCTCGATGACCTCATAGCCCCAGTCCTTCAGCAGCTCGATGCAGCTGCGGCGGGTGACGCCGGGCAGAACGGTGCCCACGGTGGCGGCGGTGTAGACCTTGCCGTCGATCTTGAACATGATGTTCATGCTGCCGACTTCCTCGACGTACTTCTTCTCCACGCCGTCCAGCCACAGCACCTGGGCATAGCCCTGCTCCTCGGCCAGCTCACCAGCCTTGATAGAGGCAGCGTAGTTGCCGCCGCACTTGGTGAAGCCGGTCAGGCCGGGAGCGGCACGGATGTACTCATCTTCGACATAGATGCGGACGGGGTTGATGCCCTCTGCATAGTAAGCGCCCGACGGTGCGCAGATGATGCAGAAGATGTAGTGCTTGGAAGCATGGACGCCCAGGCCCACATCGTTTGCAAACACGAAGGGGCGGATGTACAGGGAAGCGCCGTCTGCATGGGGCACCCAGTCACGGTCCACATCCACCAGCGCCTCAACGGCCTGGATGTAATCCTCGACCGGGATCTTCGGGATGCACAGACGGTCGGCAGAATCCTGCATCCGCTTTGCATTGCAGTCCGGGCGGAACAGCTGGATGGTATCGTCTGCGGTGCGGTAAGCCTTCATGCCCTCAAAGATCTCCTGTGCGTAGTGGAACACGACCGTCGCCGGGTCCAGCGGGAACGGAGCATAGGGGACGATACGGGCATCGTGCCAGCCTTCGCCCTCGGTGTAGTCCATAACGAACATGTGGTCGGTGAACTTCTTGCCGAAGCCGAGTTTGGTCTCATCCTGCGGCTTCTCTTTCGGACAGGTCGTCCGGGTGATCTTGATATCCAACATGATAATTTTCCCTCTTTTCTGATCTCACACAGCTGACACACGCGGCTCCCTCCGCGCTTTCCAGATGTCAAATGTTGTTTTCTATTATAATATCATGAACGCATTTTTCAAGGAATCAAAAAATCTTTCATGTTTGGGGGCTGTAAGTTGTCGCAAATTGTGATATTATTTTTGTGAGCAGCCCTCTCCGTCATTGCTCACGCAATGCCACCTCTCCCAAAGGGAGAGGCTTTGGCATGTCGGGCCGAGTGCAAGATCGCCTGCGGCTCCCATAGCCGTGGGCCCTGTCCCCATTGGCAGCTCTTGTCTGCCTCTTTTGCGGAGCCCGGATGTTTCCGGGCCGCTCCACCTTCTTCATTTTCTACGATCAAAACCGTCCTGCCAATGGCTCTCCCTTCGGGAGAGCTGGCGCAAAGCGCCTGAGAGGGCAGGGACGCGGACAGAAAGGATACCTTATGATAAACGGCGTCATTTTTGATATGGACGGCCTGATGTTCGACACCGAGCGGATGTGGGCCACGTTCTGGGAACCGGCTCTGGCGGCACTGGGGCTTCCTTATAAAAAAGGCCTCAGCGAGGCCGCGCGGGGCACTGCAGGCGAAACTCTGCGGAATGTTGTGCGCCAATTCTACGGGCAGGACTGTGATGCGGCTGCCATCGTGGACAGCCTGCACGCGGTGGCCGACAAGGCGTTCCAGAAGCCGGTGCCCAAAAAGCCAGGTCTGGACGAGCTGCTGGCCTGGCTGGACGAGCAGCACATCCCCATGGCCGTGGCGTCTTCCAGCCGGATGGACGTCATCCAGCGTAATCTGGACAACTGGGGGATGCGCTCCTATTTCAGCGTCCTCGCCTCCGGCCAGCAGGTGACCCGCTCCAAGCCCGACCCGGAGATCTTCCTTCTGGCGGCGGAGAAGCTGGGCGTCGCGCCCGGACACGCCCTTGTGCTGGAGGACAGCTACAACGGCGTCCGCGCCGGAGCCGCCGGGGGCTTTGTCACTGTGATGGTGCCGGACCTGCTGCCCGCCGACGACGAGATGCGCCGCCTGTACACCGCCGAGTGCCGGAGCCTGTTCGAGGTGCTCGATGGCCTCAAGGCGAACCGCTGGTAATGTGATATGCAAAAACACCCGTTGGCCCTGTCATGGCGGCAGGAACAGCGGGTGTTTTTTGCTGCCTGTGCAGGCCGAAATGGGAAGCCGCACAGGCAACGGAGAAAGAAGAAGGTATCTTGGAGTAGCTCTCTGGTATGGTATCCCGGATAAACTCAGTGGAATAGTGCGAGGAGCTTGGGGATCTGAGTAGACAGACCGGAAATGGTCATGATGACGGCGAAGATGTAGCTGATGGTCATGCAGATGCGCAGACCGGTGGGCTTCTTATAGCCCTCGCTCAGATCATCGCGCCAGATCATCAGCAGCATGAACAGACCACCAAAAGGCGTAGCGACGGAGGTGGCGATGTTGGCTATCAGGATCAGCTGGGTAGGGGAACCGCCGTAGCTGTAACAGACCACCATGGCAAAGGCCAGGCAGACCAGGCAGCCAATGCGAATGAACTTGCTCTCCAGGCTGACGTCCTTGTCAAGACCGGCACCCAGCAGCACCATGCCGCGCTGGGTATTGGCCAGCAGGGAAGAGAAGCCTGCGCCCAACAGGGCCAGACCCATGATGTAGCGGGCACTGCCGCCCATGATGGGTACCAGCATCTCTGCCAGCTGGGCCGGGGCCTTGATGCTCAGCCCCTGCGGGTGCAGCACGACGGCACCCACCAGCACGATGGCACCGGAAATCAGGGAGACACTGACGATGTGAGTGATGGCATCGGTGAGCATAACGCCGTTGAACAGATCATCTTTCTTCCACTTTTTCTCTTTGCCAAGGTAAGTACCGTAGATACCGGCAGTCACAGCGGCGTTGGTGGAAATGAAAGCCAGTGCCGTGCTGAGGGAGCCTTCAGGGACCTTAAAGCCGAACAGTCCTTTGGCAAGCCCCTGAGGTTCCGGGCCACCGACACCCACCAGCGTGGCATAGAACGCCACGATCATCAGGACGATGCAGAGGGTAATGATCTTTTCGACCTTGGAATAGACGTTCTTGGCAAAGTACATGTACACCACGACCGCGATCATGATGGCGGAGCCGATCTTCCAGTCGATGCCAAAGATGAGGTTCATACCGGCACCGGTGCCGGAGATGTTGCCCATCGTGAAGAACATGCAGGAAAGGAATATGGCGCAGCCCACGACGCCGGAAGCCACCGGGCCGTAATACTTGCGGATGGCGTGGATGGTCGGCATCCCGGTCACGATGGCCAGACGGTTGGTGACCATCATAAAGGTGATGCCCATGAAAATGATGGGGAAGAACAGCCACATCAGGTCGTATCCATAGTTTGCGCCGATCATCGAGGCTGTTGTCACGGCACCGGGGCCGATCACGATGCCTGTCGCGATCAGACCGGGGCCAATGCGCTTGAGCAGGTCTTTCAATGGCAGACGCTTCACGTCTGAGCCAAAGGCAGGAGCCGATGCGGGCTTTTCAGCCGACATGGCAGTATTGTTCTCGCTCATGATAAACTCTTCCTTTTATTCTTAAAAAAGAGGGTGCTGCACTGATGAGGTCATCAGGCAGCACCCGGAGTATGATCCGACCCGCCGCAGCAGCTTCGCACATCGCTGCTGCGGGAATGGGGGTTATCTTACTTGTACTGCTCCATATCCACTGCAGGGAGCTGGCTGCGCTCCAGACCCAGAGCGACCCAGTCCTTCTCCTCCTGGTTCAGGGGCAGAACGGGCTTGCGCATCAGAGCGCTGGTGAAGATGCCGCGCTGCTTCAGAGCTTCCTTCAGGCGGGCATGAGCCTCACCGGAGGGCTGGCCGCCGCCGTAGATGGCCTGAGAGATGTGGTAGATGCGGTTAGACCAATCCTGTGCTTCCTTCAGAGTGTGCTTGTCAGGATTCTTGAAGACATCCCATGCCGGGCAGATCAGCTCAGGCACACAGCCTGCGAAGCCGATCAGAGCGCCGTCCATGCCGGGGAACCAGGAGACGCACAGGGTCTCGTCGTGGCAGGTGATCAGGCTGATATCGGGGCACTCCTGACGGAGCAGGCGGACGTCATGCTCGTAGATGGAGGTGACGCGGGTGCCCATCTTGATGCACTTGACGTGGTCGATCTCCTTGCACATCTTGATCAGGGTCTCGACCGGGTAGAAGGCCTTGGAGGTTGCGGGATACAGGTGGATGATGATGTCGATGTCAGCACCCTCAGCAACGTCCTTGACATACTCGAAGGGAGCGTTGGGGTTCATGCCGAAGCGCAGCCACATGTGCGGGGGCATCAGCAGGATGCCGTCTGCACCAGCTTCCTTGGCTTCCTTGGCCATGGCGATGGACTCTGCGGTGTTCTCGCAGTTGACGCCAGAGATGATGGTCATCACGTCGCCGCACTCCTCAGAGCAGATCTCGACGACGCGCTTGCGCTCGGCACGGGTCAGGCCGGTGATCTCACCGGTGTGGCCGTTGCAGACCAGACCTTCGATTCCCTTGCCGTAGAAGCTCTTGATCCAGCGCAGATAAGCGCGGAACTCCGGCTCGTTGATGGAGTAATCGTCGTTCAGAGGGACGGACACAGCGGGGAAGATGGTCTTGAACGTTTTAACCTTAGCCATAATGAGAATCTCCTTTTATCAAAAATCAATGTTGTGTTGGTTTTCGTTCTGGATCGCAGAAGTTGCTTTGGAGATCATCTCGCGCGCCGATGTCTTTGGGTTTTTCTCTGCAATCGTTTGCTTTCTGTGACTCTGTTATACCACGGGTGCAAGCTCCTCGTCAACAAAAACCAGCCTCCCTGCAAAGTTTTGCATACTGCCTGCAACGCCTTGCATAATTTGATATTTTCAGCATTTTCCGGCTCGGATTTTGTTCATTTTGCCAAGTAACATCTTGATAGGCGTTCCTTTTCCTGCTTCTTGATTTTTTGTTCCGCCAGGATTACAATAGGAGTGTCCGGGATACTCCCGGCTAAGAACCTTTACAAGTTGTGCAAACGTTTGCATTCGGAATAAAAAGGAGAGCTGCTTCTCATGGCGACCCTGAAAGACGTTGCGCAGAAAGCGTGTGTGGATGTCAGCACCGTTTCCCGCGCCTTAAACAATACCTCTTATGTTCACCCGGAGACCAAAGCCCGCATCGTGGCTGCCGCTAAGGAGCTGGGCTACCGACCCAATGTCATGGCAAAAGCGCTGCGGCAGGGACGGCGGCACACCCTGGGGGTCATCGTGCCCCGGCTCCACCTGACCCTGTTCTCTGAGATTCTGCCGGGCATCGAGCACGAAGCCGAACGGCTGGGGTATTCCACCCTGATCTCCACCACCGACGATGACCCCCAGCGGGAAAAAAGCTGTCTGGAACGGATGCAGAACAGCTTCGTGGACGGCATCATCATCACCGGCACCGGGCGCAACAACCGGCTGCTGCGCAGCATCCAGGCCAGCGGCATCGCCGTTACCCAGATCGTGCGGTGTCAGGAGCCACGCATCAGCAGCATCGTAGCCGACTACGAAGCCTGCGGCCGGAACGCCGTGGACTATCTCTATTCCAAAGGCTGCCGCCGCATCGCGCTCATCGCCGGTTACTCCCACCAAAGCCCCTTCAAGGGCCGGTACGAGGGTTACTCCAAGGCCATCGCCGCCCATGGGCTGGAGGAGCTCCTTGCCGAATCCACCCAGCCGGTCAACAGCTTTGAGTATGGCTATGAGTGCGCCAACCAACTTCTCCGGGACGAGCCGGAGCTGGATGCCATCCTGGCCCCGGTGGACCTGCAGGGGCTGGGCGTTCTGCGTGCCTTGAAAGAACAGGGCATCCGGGTGCCGGAGCAGGTCAAGGTCATCAGCATGACCGGCCACGCCATCGGCGAGATGCTGGAGACCAGCATGACCTCCATGGAGATGCCTGCCTTTGAGATGGGCGAAAAAGCCGCCCAGCTGACCATTATGGAGATCGAAAGTCCCAGCGAAAAAGCTCCCACGCCCCAGTCCATCCGGTTCCCTTATACATTGACCCAGAGGGAGACCACCTGAACCGATACAAACAGCGACGCCGTCGGCAAATGCCGACGGCGTCGTTCTGCGTTTTCTGTTATTTGCACCCGACCATGATGTCGATGATCTCGCGGTTCGTTTCCTTCATGCCCTGTTTGCCCAGGCGGCCCACGTTCCGCAGTGAGTTCTCCACGCCCTTGGCGACGATGCCGTCGCCGCCGCGGAACTGCTGGCCCCGGATGTACATATTATAGCCGAGCAGCCCGGCTTCCACTGCCGTGGCGATCTTGGCCGCACAGCTGGCCTTGGCACCATCGCAGATGACACCCGACACGATGGCCAGCGCATTGACAACGGTGTGGATGACGGCCTCGTACCCGCCGCCGCAGAGATAGGCGATGCCCGCACCGGCCCCCGCGCCCGCACTGATGGCACCGCAGTAGGCGGACAACCGGCCGATGGGGGTCTTTTCGTGGATAGTGGTCAGATTGGAGAGGGTGAGCGCCCGGTACAGCTGCTCTTCGCTCGCCTTGAGCTCCCGTGCATAGACGATGACCGGAACCGAGGCAGTAATGCCCTGATTGCCGCTGCCGGAGTTGATGACCACCGGCTGCTCGCAGCCGTTCATCCGGGCATCGGAGCCAGCGGCCGCGTAAGCCTTGGCCCGCACCCGCACATCATTGCCTTCCATGTCCAGCAGGACGCTGCCGATGTTGGCCCCGTAATCGCCCCGGAGGCCTTCTTCGGCAATGGCCATGTTGTACCGGATCTGCGGGTCCAGGATCGGCTTCACGTCCTCGATGTCCACCGAATGGACAAAGTCCCAGATGTGCTCCATGTCGAGCAGGCTGCGGTCGGTCAGGTTCTCCTCCTCGTCGCCGTGGACGGGCAGGTCCAGCAGAACTTCGCCGTCCTTTTCAATGCGGACGATGTTGGTGTGGAAGACCGCGATGCGCACCTGCGCGGTGTGCGCCCCCTTCCAGACCGTGACGATGATGTCAAAGGTAACGCCGTTCTCCACATGCTCGACCTTCACATCGGCCTGCTCCAGATAGGCGCGGATGGCCTTCGTCTCCTCCGGTGTCACATCGGCGATGACTTCCAGCTTCTGCTCCGGGCGGCCAGCCACGATGCCCGCCGCAGCTGCGGCTTCCAGCCCCTTCATATTATCGGTGTTGGGCACGATGACCGACTTGACATTCTTGATCATGCTTCCGCTGGCCCCGACCTGCACCCGGTCCGGGAGTTCCCCCAGCGTCTGCCGGGCCACTGCGGCGGCATAGGCCACCGCGATCGGCTCGGTGCAGCCCATCGCTGGGATCAGCTCCTCTTTTAAGATCTGAAGGTATGCCTGGTATCTCGGTTCGTTTTTTTCCATTCCAAATGTCCTTTATCGTTGTTGTGAGTCGCTTTGCTTCATTGTACAAAAAGCGCCCCAAAAAAACAAGGTTTCTTAGCGGCACTTTCGCCAAACATCAGCTTTATGGAAATGAAGTCTGCTAAAAAAACCTCCCTTCTGACACTGTGATCGTCGGAAGGGAGGTTGCCTTTTAAGGAGAATGGTATGATGAAGAAAAAAGAAGAGAGAAAATAGCAAGTAGATTTTAGTGGCAGATTATCCCATCAGTGCAGCCCATGCGCTTGAGATCAGGAAAATCAGGATAAGCGAGGGCAGCAGGTTCAGAACCTTCATATCCTTTTTGATACCGGCCAGGCTGAGACCAGCACAAAGGGTAATGATACCGCCTGTTGCGGAGAAATCAGCAATCAGGTCTGGGGTGATGAAAGACTGTACCGCGCCGGATACCAGAAACAGTGCGCCATAGATCACAGCCTGCGGAATGCAGAGAGTCGGAACGATTTTTCCAAGAATCGAGCCAAAGATGCAGGCGGTGACAAAATCCAGAATGGACTTTGTGATGAGGATGCTGCCGTCTCCGGTCAGACCTTCATTCAACGCACCATACCATCCCGTTCCGCCACAGCAGAACAGAATAACGACTGCACTTACCTGCGCAAGGAACTGTTCGTCGGCAGCTGCGCCATTCATGAGCTTATGAACCACGCCGGTCACAAGTCTCCGAATGCGATCATCCAACATCAAAAGTTCACCAAGGATTCCGCCGATAACAAGCGTAAGAACGACCGCTGAAAGGTTTTTCACTTTCAGAATCAGAACGATACCCATCGCAATGGCTGCGATTCCCAGAATATTATTCAGCGATTTCTTCAGAGAATCCGGGAGCCGGGCTCCAAGAATCACGCCAAGAACCGCACCAAGGCATGTGATTAGAACATCCGTTGTAATTCCTACGGGTATAGATTCCTCCTGCATATGTTTATGTACTTATGAAAGATTAAAGCGGATAAATCGTCATGACCCAGAGGATATTGGCAGCAGACAGCAGGATAGCAGGCAGGATGGACTGTTTGATGTTGCTCTTCATGTCGTAGCCGCCGATGCCCATGACCATCGGAACGGTGGGAGTTGCCATCGGGGTCATGAAAGCGGTGCAGCAGGCAGAAGCGACCAGCAGCAGCGGACCGGTGCAGTCTGCACCCATGCTCTTGCAGGCCAGAATCGCAATGGGAGCAAAGATCGCCATAACGGTACGGTTCTGCATGATCTGGGTCAGGAAGAAGGGAATCAGATAGAACAGTGCGCCGATGAGGTAGGGATTGCCCAGACCAGAAGCAGTATTTGCGATCGCATTACCGATCAGGTCGCCTGCGCCAGTGTTTGCCAGAGCAGAACCCATGCACAGACCGCCTGCGACCATCAGGGTCAGGTCAATCGGCATCGAGCTGCAGGCCTCCTTGGAGGACAGAACGCCGGTCGCAACCATCATGACTGCGCCGATAAAAGAGATTTCCCACGCGGCCAGATTCGGACCGCCAACAGCAGCCAGCAGGCTGTTCAGCGGAGTGTTGAAGATCAGGCAGAGAGAAACAAGGCAGAAAATTGCGATTGCGGAAAGCTCCTGAGGCTGCTTCAGCGGCTCATAGTGTGCTACACGCTTGGACAGCTCCGAGCTGTCCTTACTTGCAACGATAGGCTTCTCCGGGGCAAAACGGAAACCGACAAAGGTAGCATAGAGCATCAGGACCAGCAGGCTCATGCCACGGCCCTTGAACAGATCCATGGCTTCCATGGTGTACTGCTCGTAGCCGTTGGCCGCGATATAGCCGTTCAGCTCTGCCAGCATTGCCAGAGAGCCGCCCACGGGGATGATCGCACAAGCTGCAATGCTGACCAGACCAACACTGAAGATGGTCTTGCTGACACTGATGTTCATTTCTTCACAGGTGGCGGTGACAATAGGAGCCACGATACAGAATGCGGCAACGGCACTGCCGGTAAAGGTAGCAGCCATCACAGTTGCCAGCGTAAAGCCCAGCATGACCATGACCATACTGCCTTTGGAAATTTTCTTGACCGTGCTGGCGACCAGATGAATCGCCTTCGTACGCTTGAAACCTTCCGAGATGACAAACATACTGGTGATCATCACGAGGTTTGCGTTGCCGATATTGCCCAGAATATCTTTCGGGCCAATGCAGCCGGTCAGCAAGAAGAGAACGATGCCGATACAACCCACAGTACCGACGGAGAGCTTATTCCAGATATAACCTGCAATCACAACAGCACTGATTGCAAAGCAAATGATCATTTGAGTCGTCATTTGTGATTCCTCCACTCGAACGTCTTAAACGTCTGATTCATTGACGGGACGGCCACGGTAATACAGCGTACCGTTTTCGCTGCGATGAAACTGGCTGAGGAACTGGTCATAGCTGATCCAGCTCTCTTCCGGGTAATTTGCATGAACCATGTTGTCCACACGTCCGATCACGACCATCGGTACGCCCTGTTTGTCCGGGAAAGCATACCATGTAATCGGCTCTGTTTTCCAAGTCTCCACATTGGCCGGGTCCAGATGATACGTTTCCAGCTTCTCCATCAGAGTTGCACGCAGCTCCTCCGAGAGACAGAAGGGCAATATCGGATCTTCCCCATGACCAGCGGTGAGGAAGTCCTGATCGCCGTAGATCATCATTGTAGGAACGTGCTGCTCGCAGGCAGGCCACTCACGATACATCTTGCTGGGGCAGCGCAGTGCAGACCACGGAGCAACCGCAGCGAAAATGTCGCCAGCGGTATAAGCCAGCAGGTCGCTCATCATGCCGCCGCTGGATTGACCCATTGCATAGACACGGCTCTTATCCACCGAATGACGGCTCTCTACATCTGCCACCAGTTCCCGGATAAACTTCACATCGTCCACCGGAGTATCCTGATAAATGCCGCACCACAGGAGGACATTGCGCAGACCGTTCGGCTTCTGCTGATAGACGCCAGCTTCGGGAACGACCGCAATAAAGTGACGTTCCTCTGCAACGGTGGAAACACAGCTCAGATCAAAGAACGTCTCTGCCGTGCCTCCACGACCGTGGAACACAACGACCAGCGGCCATTTCTTATCCGGAGTGCAGCTCTTCGGCACATACTCGTACCAAGTGCGTGTCATACCGTCCACTTCCATGGTCTTCTTTTCCGCGCCACAAGCGATCGGCTCTTTGAAATAGCGCAGCTGCTTCTTGCCAGGACCTCTGTGACGGCGTGCAAGGCTGATATAACTCCATGCTGCTTCCATCTGTTCCTTCGTAAAAGGATTTTCACGAACGGCCAGACGAACCTGTGCGATCTGCTCCTCATTGACTTCGCTCAGAACGCGCACAGGAGTCGGCATCCAGATCTCATCTGCGCCTTCTCCGGACAGCGGTGTACCGACAACATGGTTCTGCTCTTTCCAGAAGTCAACAGCAGCGGTGTTGTCTGCGTTTTTTGCGGTCATGCTCATCCAGACGGGGAGCTGTGCAGCCATACCCATGACTTTCAGCTCTACTTCACCCTGATCGGACTCGCCGCGCAGAGCGGTATGTTCTGCGTTCAGATCACCGTTCAGGTCGCCGAACGTCATCAGTCCGCTCCACTCGCTTGCCATCCGGCGTGCAGCCTGATGTGCGGCAAAGCTGCCATCACCGATACCGCAGAGATAGATGTTATCCTGCATGGTGATATAAAAATCGCGTGCCTGAATCGCAACGTAAATGGCGTTCAGATAATCGGCATCACTGCCGTCCGCGTTCCATGCAGTCTCCGGCGTTGCCAGATGCAGGAACAGCTTTTTGTCCTCCGCGAAAGCTTTCAGACCGGAAGTTTCCAGATACTCTTCCGGCTTCTCACCGGAAGGGATCGCAGCGACCAGACAGGGCTGGCAGTAATCCAGATCTTCCGGAATATAGGTCAAAAATTTGCGAGGCTGTCCGCCGACCTTTGCAGTCTCCTGAAAGAGACCGGAAATCAGCGTGCGCTTGGGATTGGAAAAGTCGATAGGAAGGTCTCCCATCTTTTCCGGGAATCGTTTGATATCCATTTGTGATCCTCCCGCAGTTGACACAATTACACAAAGCGGCAGACGTGATCGACTGCAATATCCGAGAAGCCAAATGCTTCTGCCTTGGTCATCTTACCGTTGCAGATGTCCTGAATGTTGTTCAGCATCTCTGCGCCCATCTCCTGATAGGTCTTTTCGCCGCGCACGATGGGGCTGAGGTCAACGTCCATGTTGTCCTCCATGTGCTGATAAGTACGGGCATTTGCCGTGACCTTCAGGACGGGGACGATGGCGTTGCCGGTGCAGGTGCCGCGGCCCGTGGTGAAGATGACTGCGTTGCAGCCTGCAGCGACCATCGAGGTGACAGAGGAAATATCATAGCCAGCGGTGTCCATAACGACTGCGCCGCGCTTCGTGGGAGGAACAGCCTGTTCCAGAACCTCGACGATGGGACGGGTGCCGCCCTTGCGGATGCAGCCCAGGCTCTTCTCGTCCAGAGTGGACAGGCCGCCTGCCTTGTTGCCGGGGGTGGGCTGACCGGCGCGGCAGTCCTGACCAGCGGATTTCAGATGGGCTTCGTAGTCCTTGCAGACCTGAATGATCTGGTTGTGGATGGCCGGGGTAGCCGCACGCTTTGCCAGCAGATGCTCGCCGCCGATCCATTCGATGGACTCGCTCATCATGGTAGTTGCGCCCAGATCGACCAGCAGATCGCTCAGTTCGCCGACTGCCGGGTTGCTGGCGATGCCGGAAGTGGCGTCCGAACCGCCGCACTCGATGCCCAGCATCAGCTCGGAGATGTCGCACAGCTCTTTCGGCTGCATGGCAGCTTCCGCTGCCATCTTGCTGGCGGCGCGAACCGCTTTCTCAATGGTCTTGAGGGTACCGCCCTCTTCCTGAATGCCAAAGGAAACGACCGGCTTGCTGGTCATAGCCTGGATCTTTTCACGCAGCTTTGCGTGGGGAACGGTCTCACAGCCCAGACCGATGATAACGACACCGTAAACGTTCGGGTTGCAGGCAAAGCCCGTCAGGACTTTCTGCGACATCGCAGTGTTGGCGGCAACATCAGAACAGCCGGTATTGAACACGATGTTCACAGCACCGCGCACCTGACTTGCAACGATCCGGCAGCTCTCACTGCCGCAGGCACAGGTTGGAAGAATCAGAACGTGGTTGCGGATGCCTGCGCGTCCTTCTTTGCGTTTGTAGCCCCAGAATTGCATCTCCGATTCCTCCTTATTCCTGTACCATTTCGCTGTCATAGTCACGCGGCACGCTGACCAGATTGTTGTGGGAGACCCAGTGGCCCTTTGCAGCGTCCTCGGTCATCACACCAAGGCTCTCGCCGTACTTGATGACGTCCTCGCCCTTTTTCAAATCGACCAGCGTGATCTTGTGGCAGTAGGGGATATCCTCTTCTGCCTTCACGGTACAGAGTTGGTCGCCCTTGCGGTAGACCACATCCTGACCGGCGGGAACTTCCGTTACACAGGTCACGACATTGTCCTTCTCATCCATGAGCAATGCGTTGATTTCCATGCTGTCATTCTCCTTTCGACATGGGTACTCTCTTTGTGACTTTACATTACCACCAGAAACGGTTATAATCAAATTTATAGAGTTTATATTGCTATAAATAATCTTTATATAGTGCAGAGGGAAGATCATGAAGCAGGAGATGCAGTACATCTATCAGGTCTATGAGTCCGGGAGTTTCTCCAAAGCAGCGCAGGCACTCTACCTGACACAGCCGGCTCTGAGCATCGCCATCCAGAAAGTCGAAGCGGAGATTGGGATGCCGCTGTTCATTCGGGATAAAAAGCCGTTGGAATTGACCGATGCCGGAAAAGTCTACATCGAAAAGGTCAAGGAGATCATGCACCTTGAAGCGGAGCTGTCCAAAGAGCTGAGCGACCTTTCCAGCCTGAACATCGGCAGTCTCGTTTTGGGCGGGACCCATTATCTGAACTCCTATATCCTGCCGCCTGTGCTGACGACTTTTCAAAAACAATATCCGGGCGTCCATCTGGAGTTGGTGGAAGCCAGTTCCAACGAACTTATCGAAATGCTGCGCGAAAATAAAATCGACCTGACCTTTAACTGCATCCCAAACCCGAAGGATAATTTCCGGCGAACACCCATTTTCAAGGACAATGTTCTAGTCGCCGTCCCGACCTCTTATCCCATCAACAAAACTCTGAAGAATTACGCATTGACCGCAAGAGACATTATGTTCCGCCGCAATCTCATGCCGGATTGTCCGGCAATCCCCTCGCTTGCTCCCTTTGCGGATGTGCCGTTTATCCTATTGACCAAGGGCAACAACCTGTACAGCCGCTCTATTGCGTTGTTTGAGGATGCCAAGATCGACCCCATCGTCCGGCTTCAGGTGTCACAGCTTGTGACGGCGTATCATCTGGTCTGTTCCGGACTTGGTGCGGCGTTCATCAGCGATTGGATGGTACTCTACGACCACGACGATATGCGCTACTATAAAATAGCGCATCCGCTGGCCGTTCGTCAATTTGATGTAGTATCTTCCAGTCGGAATTATCTTTCCAAACCGCAGAAGGCGTTTATTGAATCAATCAGCAGCTATTATCATCCATATCTCTAAGCCCGATTCGAGCCAAAGCCCAGAAACACCCCGAACTGACCGATATTGTGGTCGCTCTGATTGACAGGGTACGGCACCTTTACAGTTGTGACTTTCGTGATACGTCTTTTTTGATAAGGTTTTGGACACACAGCCGCCGGGAAAGAGCCGGAGCTTGTCGGGGCGAGGCCCCTCCATCTTGCTTGCGCAAGACCGCTCTGCCGCTTAAAAGCCCCACTGGGGCTTTCATTGCTGCGCAACCGCGGCATTTTGCTTTCCGAAGAAAACAAAAAATCCGAACCCTTCTCCTATCGAGAAATGGTTCGGATTTTCATGGTTTGGTGCGAGTAGTGATACAGAACTTTTCAAAAACCATCGTAGTACAATTTGTTTTTGAGGTCATCGGATAGCAACTTGCTTGTATCGCACCCCGATGGGTAGCTGTGTTTGAAATCCAGTTGCCTTTTATATACCACACAACCTAAAAATTATCAAGTACGCGCAGCGTTCACTTCTCCCATCACCGGGAGCAAATGGACGCTGCTTTTTTTGTTTGCAACGAAAGGAGGCATCCGTGAAATGGCAGTATTTCGGGTAGAAAAGAACAGCGGCTATACGGTCATGTCGAACCATCATCTGCGGAACCGGGCCTTGTCCCTGAAAGCCAAAGGCTTACTCTCCCAAATGCTCTCCCT
>NZ_QUFG01000009.1:0-117890 GCF_003478405.1 Faecalibacterium sp. AF28-13AC
ATGCCATCGAGTAACAAAGTCAGAAAAGTCACCTCCGAGAACTATCCTACAGATGCAGGACGCGAGGGAGAACTGATCTTCCGTTTGGTGTACCAGCAAGCAGGCTGCAAAAAGCCCTTTTCTCGCCTGTGGCTGTCCAGCATGGAGGAAAACGCTATCCGGGAGGGCTTTGCCCACCTCAAACCGTCACCTGAATACGATGCGCTGTACAACGCAGCACTCTGCCGAGAACGCGCCGACTGGATGGTCGGCATCAATGCGTCCCGGCTTTTTTCGTGCCTGTACGGTCAACCGCTGGCGGTAGGGCGTGTTATGACTCCGGTGCTTGCTATGACGGTGGTGCGGGAAGCTGCCATTGCCGCCTTCACGCCAGAGAAATTCTACACGGTTGCCCTGACCCTTGCAGACGGCGGCACTGCATCCAGCAAACGATTTGCACAGAAAGCGGATGCTGAACTGCTACTTTCCAAATGCCGAAAGGAGGGACGTGTCACAGTACAGAAGATGGAACGCAAGGAAAAGTCCGAAAGTCCGCCGCAGCTCTACGACCTTACCGCATTGCAGCGGGATGCCAACCGTCTGCTGGGATTTACGGCACAGCAGACCTTGGATTATGCCCAAAGCCTTTACGAAAAAAGGCTCATCACCTACCCCCGCACAGACAGCCGGTTTTTGACGGAGGATATGGCGGCATCCCTTCCGGGACTGGTGACGGCCACGGGCAAGGCGTTTGCAGTGGAGGAGCCGATTCCCATCCATGTGCAGCAGGTCATCAATGGCAGCAAGGTCACCGACCACCATGCGCTGCTGCCCACGAAAAGCATGGCAAGAGCAGACCTTGCCGCACTCCCTGCCGGGGAGCGGAATGTCCTGCGGCTGATTGCCGCCCGGCTGCTCTGCGCCGTGGGTGAGCCGCACCGCTATGCAGAAACCACGCTCACTACCATCTGTGCCGGGGAGGAGTTCTCCGCAAAGGGCAAGGTGGTGCTGTCCGAGGGATGGAAAACCATGGAGCGGAAAATGTTGGGCGAACTGTTGGGCAAGCAGAAAGAGGCGGCTGTTCTGCCCGATGTGCAGGAGCAGAGCCAGTGCAGCGTTACCAGTGCCGAACTGAAGGAGGGGCAAACGTCCCCGCCGAAGCATTTCACCGAGGACCTTCTACTTCATGCGATGGAAACCGCCAGTGCAGACAGTATGCCGGAGGGCGTGGAGCGTCAGGGCATCGGCACCCCGGCAACGAGAGCCGCCACCATCGAAAAACTGGTGCAGAAGGGCTTTCTGGAACGCAAGGGCAGCAAAAAGACCAAGGTGCTGCTGCCCACCGACAAGGGCAAAGCCCTTATTACCGTAATGCCCGAAGAAATCCAATCCCCGGAAATGACCGCCGATTGGGAAACAAAGCTGCTGCAAATCGAGCGCAGCGAAATGGAGCCGGAAACTTTTATGACTGAAATCAAAGAGATGATTTCCTCGCTGGTAACGACCACCGAGGCTGCGAAAGGAGCGAATGCGCTTATGAAAAACAAAATCATTGGTGTCTGTCCGAACTGCGGTGCAAATGTTGTGGAGCGAGAAAAGGGCTGGTTCTGCGAGAACCGGGAGTGCCGTTTTGTCCTGTGGAAGGACAATGCGTTCTTCAAGCGTCTGGGCAAGCGGCTGGACGCTCATGTGGCGGACAAGCTGCTGCGGGATGGGCGTGTCCGCCTGAAGGACTGCAAGAGCGCCAAGGGCAAGACCTACAATGCCACCGTGCTGCTGTCCTGTGAAGCCGATGGCCGCAGCAAGTTTTCGCTGGAATTTGAAGGTGGGTGCTGATGGAGCAGATAAAAGAAGCGGTCTACCTTATCAACGATGAACGCTATCTGCATCTCCGGGAAAACGGTGCAGGGGTCGGCTTTGCCACTTATAACAAGGTAACTGGTGAGCCGCTGGAAAGCGGGCAGATCTCGGAAAAGAACCTGCCACCCGATGGCAGGAACGCCATTTCTGCCGCCCGGAACTGGTATCTGTTTGAACTTTCGGACGATGACCGCAAGGTCATCCAACAGGAAAGCGTAAAGATCCTCGAAAACATTCCGCAGGCGGGCATCGGCAGACGGCGCATCTGGGAGCCGGAAACTCTGCCGAAAGACATTCGGCTCATCAACAGCCACTATGATGACCTCTATCGTATTCCAGATGGCGGCGTAATTCAGGTGGATTACCCGGATGGGCGCAGTTTTACGGCACGGGTGGAACATCTGGATGATTACCACTTTGACATGGGCGGTTTGGGCAATGTGTTCCACATCTGCCAGTTTGCCGAGGTCATGGAGCGGAACCATGCCGACTTCTACCCGGAGATTCAGACACAGGACGAGCAGGCGGCGTGGGAACTGGGCGGCAAAGGCTACCTTGCAATCCAGTCCTGTGAGGATGGATGGGACTACACCCTCTACCACAGCGATTATTCTGTGATGGACGGTGGGCAGCTGGATGCCCCGGAGCTGACTATTCAGGAAGCCCGTGAGCAGATTCTGGAAACTCACCACATGGAAAAGGGGCGACGGCTGTTGCAGGACTACGATGCCGTCATGGACAAAGTTGCGGAAACCGAGGAACTGAGTGCAGACCACCGCCCTTCCACATTGGAAAAGCTGGCAGCACTGGCAAGCGATACGTCTGCGCCAAAATCCTCTGCACGTTCTGCGCCAGAACTGTGAGGTGGACGATGCAGCAAAAATGGAACCAGAATTTTGACGGTGAACCCATGACGGACATCCCGCAGAAGTTTCTGAACGCAGGATGCGATGTTTATATGGTGATGCAGCTGCGGCATGACGAAAAAATCCTCGATGAAAGATTTGCTTCCATGCGGGAACTGCATCGTCGGGGCAAAACGCCAGACCCGGAGCATTACGAGATCACCTACTATGCTGGTCTGCCCGCCATGTGGCAGGATGTGCCGAACAACGAGATTTTGGAAGAACTATTTCAGATGTTCAACCTCTCCCGTCCGCAGGATTTTGAGGGGCACAGCCTGTCGGTCAGCGATGTGATCGCACTTAAACGCAATGGCGAGGTGTCTGTGCATTATGTGGACAGCATCGGCTTCAAAGATTTACAGGGGTTTCTGGACAAGCAGCCGGAACGCCCTTCGGTGCTGATGAATCTCAAGGAAAAGTGCGATGCCCCGGAGTGCAATCCTACCGTCTGCCGGAAAGCGAGGGATGAACATGAACTTTGACCACGAGGAATTGACCCTGATGATGCTCTACAACACCGGCACCCGGCTGGGGCTTATCCACGAACTGCGGCTCATGCAGTGCTACCTGATGCCCGATGAGACCGCCCTGCGGGAGTTGTCGGAGGGTGTTATCGAGAAGCTGAAACTGTTGACCGATGTGGAATTTGCCGAACTGGAATTTCCCACGGACTGACTTTCGCCGCCTGTGGGCGGCGTACATAGGCTTTTTTACAATGGGGTTCCGTGTGGTATAATGAACTCGACAACTCGGAATTTTTTGCTCCATACGCCCTTGACAATAGTCCTTGCAATATACTATAATAGTATTTGTAAATACTATTTGTAAGAGGAGGACTTATGGAAAACAATCATTTTAACGTTGCGTGGGCGAAAAGCACTGCGCTATATACAAAAGCAGCTTCAGTACTTGGCGTCGGATACCCGGAAATGATGGTGCTGTATGCGCTGGAATCCATGGGAGAACTGACGCAAAAGCAGATCGCAGAGAATTTCGGTATGCAAAAACAGACGGTTCATACGGTCGTGAGCGCACTTCAAAAGAAGGGCTATTTACTGTTGGAGGCCAGCGAGGGCGATAAACGTGAGAAGCGGATCGTCTTGACTGAAAGCGGACAGGTATACGCCCACAGAATGATTGCGCCTTTACGAAAAGCCGAGGAGAAGGTTTATAGAACAATCGGGAACGAACGGCTCCAAGCCATGTGTGAAATTCTTGACCTTTTCAATCTTCTCTTTGAAAGAGAGCTGAGAGGAGGTCTGGGCAGTGAATAACAAGCGGACTTTCTTTCAGTATGTGATTCCGTCCGTGTTATCCTTTGCGCTTTCCGGGGTGTATGCCATCGTTGACGGTTTCTTTGTAGGCAACTCAATCGGGGATGCCGGACTTTCCGCAATCAACATTGCATATCCCATCACGGCGGTCCTGCAATCCGTAGGGACAGGAATCGGAATGGGTGGTTCAGTCAAATACTCCATTCTGAAAGCAGCAGGAAATGAGAAAAAAGCACGGGAGTTCGTTGCCGGTGCAACATGGCTGATGCTTCTTTTCAGCGCTGTCCTGACTGTCACCGTTTTCTTCACTTCAGAGAAAATCCTTTCTGCCCTTGGTGCATCGGGCGAGTTGCTTACTCTGGGAAATGAGTATATCAAGGTAATTGCCCTTGGAGCGATTTTACAGGTGTTCGGCACCGGACTGGTTCCGTTTATGCGTAATTACGGCGGTTCTTTGTGGGCAATGATCGCTATGATCTGCGGCTTTGCTACCAATGTTGCTCTTGACTATACTTTTGTGTGGGTTCTTGGACGGGGCATGTACGGTGCGGCATTGGCGACCATTATTGGGCAGGGAGTTACCATGGCGGTTGCACTCGTGTATTGCGCCATCAAAAAGAACCTCACTCTGAAAATCGCACCTGTTGATACCCCGAAAACGGCATTTCAGATATTAAAAATCGGACTTGCTCCATTTGGCTTGACCCTTGCCCCAAATATCTCTCTTGTGATCATCAACCGATTTTCGGTTTATTATGGCGGACAGGAGGCTATCGCCACCTATGCCTGTATCTCCTATATCATCTGCATTGTTTATCTTCTTTTGCAGGGTGTCGGTGATGGTAGCCAGCCGCTCATGAGTCAGTTCTACGGAGCAGGCGAAGAAAAATCGCTCAAACAAACCAAAACGCTGGCGTATGAATTTTCCATGGTTTTGGCGGTAATCAGTGCGATTCTGATTTACCTGCTCCGTGGAAAGATTGGACTACTGTTCGGTTCATCTGCCGAGGTAAACGCAGGGGTCATAAAGGTCATGCCGATCTTCCTTGTGTCGGTTCCGTTTGACGCCATCACACGAGTTTCCGCGGCGGCTTTCTACGCAACCGAAAAAAGTGTGCTGTCCTATGTTCTGACCTTTATCGAACCCATCATCATGCTGGTGTTGATGCTGATGCTGCCGCCGGTGTTTGGCGGTCAAATCACGATTTGGTGGAGCGCCGTATTTGCAAAGGTCATTACCGCATCAGTAAGCATTGTGCTGTCCGTTAGATACAGCGCACAAAGAAATCGATAACTTCCAGTTTGTGGGGAAGGAACACCTATATGTCAAAACCCAAAATCGCATTTATCTGTGTCCATAATTCCTGCCGCAGCCAGATTGCCGAAGCCTTTGGCAAGGTACTGGCCGCAGATGTGTTTGAAAGCTACTCGGCTGGAACCGAAACCAAACCGCAGATCAATCAGGATGCTGTGCGCCTGATGAAAGAGCTATATGGCATCGACATGGAAAAGACACAGTATTCCAAGCTGATTTCTGCAATTCCAAAGCCGGATGTCGCTATTTCCATGGGCTGCAATGTCAGCTGCCCGTTCATTGGCAGACCTTTTGATGAGAATTGGGGTCTGGATGACCCTACCGGAAAAAGCGATGATGAATTCAAAGCAGTCATAGAGCAGATTCGTCAGAATGTTCTTGCTTTGAAATCGAAACTTTGCGGTTCCAGTTTTTGAAACCCTCAAAAGTGAGGTCTTGATAGAACGCTTCGATTCATGCTATATTAAAACCAGTTTTAATTCCATAAGCGAGTGACCTGAAAAGGCCGCTCGCTTTTTTGTTTACAACGAGATTGAAGGGAGGAACGCTATGCCAAGCAAAACCGAAGAATATCTCGCCCTTGCCCAGCGCACGGCGAACGGCTTGACCCGGTATTGGGAAAGCTGGACGGACTACCTGACCACCGCATCCCGACTGTACAAGTACCCCTTTGCAGACCAGCTCATGATCTACGCCCAACGCCCCGATGCCACCGCCTGCGCCGACTATGATGTTTGGAACAGCCGGATGAACCGTTATGTGCGCCGGGGTGCCAAGGGCATCGCTCTGCTGGACGAATCCAGCGGATTCCCGCGCCTGCACTACGTTTTCGATGTGTCGGACACCGGGGTGCGCCGCAATTCCCGTGACCCGGAGGTATGGCAGTTTAACGATGACCTGAAACAGCCGGTTTCGGAAATGCTCGCCGCCACCTACGGCATCAGCGGGGAGCGTGTCAGCCAGCAGCTTGCAGATGTTGCCGGGAAACTGGTGGCAGATTACTGGGACAACAACGGCGGCGACATTCGCGCCATCGTTGACGGTTCGCTCCTGATGGATTATGATGAAGCCGGGGTGGAGATGCAGTTCAAGTCCGCCGCCGCCATCAGCGTCACCTACACGCTACTGGAACGCTGTGGCTTTGAGCCTGCCGGGTGGTTCGACAAGGAAGATTTTCGAGCCATCCACGAGTTTTCCACCCCGGATGCCGTCTTTGCCCTCGGCGCAGCCGTCAGCGACATGAGCCGGGAAGTCTTACGCCAAATTGAGCGCACCGTAAAAACCACCATCCGCCGCCGAAACAATGAAAGGAGTCAGCATGAATATGAGCAGCAATCTGAACTACACGCAGACCGGGGATTACCTTCTCCCGAACCTGACCCTGAACCAGCCCCGGAAGCCGCTGGGCAAGTACGGCAGGCTGTGCCGGACGTATCTGATGAACCATCGCCCGGTGCTGTACCACACGATGCTTCTGAACGGGAGTCTGTACCCGCACCTGATGGAGGTGGAGCAGACGGCAGAGAACCGGATGCAGCAGACCATGGCGCAGCTTCTGAAACAGAACCCGGCCCCGGACAAAGAGCAGAATCAGATGGCGTGGGTGCAGCACATGAACAGCCTGAAAGCGCAAGCCGAGGAACTGGTACTGACGGAACTGATTTACAGCTGAGTTTCTTCGATGCCCACATCCCTACCGAAGCTGAACAAATTGAAACCATCGACCGAGCGGAGAGCGAAAAAACGCCCTCCGCTTTTGTTTTGTCGCAGGCGGAGATTGAAAATGCGCTGCGGAGAGGTTCCAATGTTGAGGGCAGCAAACTTCGGATATGGAAAATTTATCAGTTGCAGCCTGACCGAAAACTCCGGGCAAAAGCTCTTGCCAAAGAATATGCACCGTATGGCCCCGGCGGTTCTTCACACACTTATCTGGACGGAAGCAGTGGTTGGCTTGACCATGACAGCAAGGGTCTGACGTTTGAGCATTATCCCGACCATCAGAAAGTGCTTCTCCGCTGGGATCGGGTCGAAAAATATATTGACCTGATGATTCAGTCTGACCGCTACCTGTCGGACAAAGAAAGAAGAGCCATCGACTTTCCCCTTGAACTGAACGCCGCCAGTGCAGCCGAATACACTGCATTAAAGGCGCAGCACCCGGATACTCTGGTTGGATTTGAAGCTGGCGGCAATTTTATGTTCTATGGAGAAGATGCTGCCAAGGTCGCAAAAGTTCTCAACAGTGCTTTGTTTACGAGAGAAACAGCACTGGGCGAAGTTCAGGTCACAGGCTTTCCACCTAGCTTATGGGTAAGAAAGTCAAAAGAATTGTGGTCTGCAGGCAATGATGTTTACCTTGCCGGACTGAACGAAGATGGGACTCATCACCAGACTAAACATCTGCACAAAGAGGACTATCTGCCCATCGGCTCCATCATCAATATGGATGGCCGGAAATTTCGGATTGACGGAGTGGATTTTGATAAGGGCAAGGTTTCCTTGCAGGATATGGCACTGGCCGACCTGCGGATGCCAGTTTTCCGGGAGGAACCTTTGTCTGTCGTCCGGGAACTGTACGAACAGCAGGATGAAGCCCTTGATGCTGCTCCCGAAAAAGCAGTTGATTATAAGGTCGGTGACAATGTTGTGGTTGAACTCCCCACTCGAACCATCGAGGGGAAAATCGGCTATGTAGGCGAAACGGATGTTCGCATCGACACCAGCGCGCAGGGCTATTCGTGGAGCAACGAGGTGCTGAACAAACAGCAGTTCGAGGACAGTCTGCGACGGGATGAGCCTACGTCTGATGAATCACTGGACAAGCTGCCTATCTCTGGGGAGGTCAACGGCGAATGGCAGACATTCCCGGATGCCGCTGCCTTGGATGAAGCCCTGAATACCGAACCTGCACCGGAGCCTGCCGGAAACTTCCACATCACGGATGACCATCTGGGCGAGGGTGGTGCAAAGCAGAAATATGCCCGGAACATCGAAGCCATCCGAACCCTGTTTAAGCTAGAGCAGGAGCACCGTGGTGCCACCGCTGAGGAACAGCGGGTGCTTTCCCAGTATGTAGGCTGGGGTGGTCTGGCAGATGCCTTTGACCCCAACAAGGACGGTTGGGCAAAGGAGTACGCAGAACTGAAAGGGTTACTCTCCGAGGACGAATACGCCGCCGCCCGCAGCTCCGTGCTGAATGCCCACTACACCGCCCCGGTGGTAATTCGCTCTATTTATGATGCAATCGAGAAAATGGGGTTTCAGTCTGGCAACATTCTGGAGCCGTCCATGGGTGTGGGCAACTTCTTCGGAATGCTGCCGGACACCATGGCAGACAGTCGTCTGTACGGCGTAGAGCTGGACAGCATCACCGGGCGCATTGCGAAAAAACTGTATCCGCAGGCTGACATTACTGTGGCTGGCTTTGAGACCACCGACCGCCGTGATTTTTATGACCTCGCTGTCGGCAACGTGCCCTTTGGTCAATACAGAGTCAACGACAAGGCGTACAACAAACTTGGTTTTAGCATCCACAATTATTTCTTTGCAAAAGCCATCGACCAAGTGCGTCCGGGCGGCATCGTTGCCTTTGTCACATCTCGCTACACCATGGACAGCAAGGACAGCACCGCTCGCAAACACATGGCAGAGCGTGCCGATTTGCTGGGGGCCATTCGTCTGCCCAACAACGCTTTCCGTGCCAACGCTGGTACGGATGTTGTCAGCGACATTATCTTCCTGCAGAAGCGTGACCGCCCCATCGACCACGAGCCGGACTGGGTGCAGCTTGGCAAGACCGAGGATGGCTTTGCCATCAACCAGTATTTCGCAGACCATCCGGAGATGGTTCTGGGCGTACTCTCCACCGAAAGCACCCAGTATGGACGAGAGGAATTGACCGTTGCTCCCATCGAGGGTGCAAACCTTGCAGACCAGCTTGCCGAGGCGGTACAGCATATTGAGGGGCAATACACCGAAGTTGAGGTAGAAACACCAGATATTGCGGATTCCGAAAATGAGAAACACATTCTCCCGGCTGACCCGGATGTAAAAAACTTCTCCTATACCGTAGTGGACGGCGAAGTGTTCTACCGGGAAAATTCCGTGATGACACAGGTGGAACTGTCCGACACCGCCAAGGGGCGTGTCACCGGCATGGTGGAACTGCGGCAGATCGTCAATGAATTGATTCAGCAGCAGTTGGAGGATTACCCAGATGCCGACATCAAGGCAACACAGGAGCGTTTGAACGCCGCCTACGATGCCTTTACCGCCAAATATGGCTTGCTGAACGACCGCAGAAATGGGCGGCTGTTTGAGCAGGATTCTTCCTACTATCTGCTGTGTTCGCTGGAAAATCTGGACGAGCAGGGGCAGCTTAAATCCAAGGCAGCGATGTTCACCAAGCGCACCATTCGCCCGGAGCGCACCGTCACCAGCGTGGACACCCCCAGCGAAGCGTTGGCGGTATCTATTGGTGAGCATGGCAAAGTGGACTTGCCCTATATGGCAGAACTGCTGGGCACTCCCGGTGAGTATGGGCGCATTACCACCGAACTTTCCGGTGTGATCTTCAAAGACCCTGCCGCCGACCCCACCGACCCGGAAGCAGGCTGGCAGATGGCAGACGAGTACCTGTCCGGCGATGTCCGGTCAAAGCTGCGGATGGCGCAGTTTGCCGCCGAGACCAACCCGGAATTTGCGGTCAATGTGGATGCGCTGATTAAGGCACAGCCCAGAGAACTGGAAGCATCTGAAATTGATGTGCGGCTGGGTGCCACATGGCTTGCACCTGAAATCATTCAAAAGTTTATGACCGAGACTTTCCAGATTCCCTACTATCTGCGCCATGCAGTCAAGGTGAGATATTCTCCCTATACTGCAGAGTGGCGTGTGGAGGGCAAAACTGCCACTGGCAGAGGGGATATTATCTCTTCCGAGACCTACGGCACGTCCCGTGCCAACGCCTATAAGATTCTGGAAGAAACTCTGAACCTGAAAGATGTCCGCATCTATGACACCATCGAGGATGCCGAGGGCAAGCCCAAGCGTGTGCTGAACAAGCGGGAGACCATGCTGGCGCAACAGAAACAGCAGGTCATCAAGGATGCTTTTGCCAACTGGGTCTGGCAAGACCCCCAGCGGCGCATTGCGCTGGTAAAACAGTACAATGAGTTGTTCAACAGCACCAGACCCCGTGAATACGATGGCTCCCACATCCATTTTGTCGGTATGAACCCGGAGATCACCCTCCGAGAGCACCAGCGCAACGCCATCGCTCATGTGCTTTATGGCGGTAATACGCTGCTTGCGCACGAAGTTGGCGCAGGCAAAACCTACGAAATGGCGGCATCCGCCATGGAAGCAAAACGGCTGGGGCTGTGCCAGAAAAGCCTTTTCGTAGTGCCCAACCATTTGACGGAGCAGTGGGCAAGCGAGTTTCTGAACCTCTACCCCAATGCCAAGCTGCTGGTAGCACGGCGCAAGGACTTTGAGACTGCCAACCGCAAAAAATTCTGTGCCCGCATCGCCACCGGGGACTACGATGCCGTCATCATCGGGCATAGCCAGTTTGAGCGCATCCCGCTGTCCTTTGAGCGGCAGGAACGTATCATTCAGGAGCAAATTTATGAAACGCTTGCCGCCATCAATGAGCTGAAAGTCCACGCAGGTGAGAACTTCTCCATCAAGCAGATGGAAAAGACTCGGAAAACGCTGGAAACCAAGCTGGAAAAACTGCGCTCCGATGAGCGTAAAGACGATGTAATTACCTTTGAACAACTGGGCGTTGACAGGCTCTTTGTGGACGAAAGCCATTTTTACAAGAACCTCTTTTTGACCACAAAAATGCGGAATGTCGCAGGATTATCCACCAGTGAAGCGCAAAAATCCAGCGATATGTTTGGCAAGTGCCGCTATCTGGACGAGATCACCGGCGGGCGGGGCGTGGTGTTCGCTACCGGCACCCCCGTGAGCAACTCCATGACCGAACTGTACACGGTCATGCGGTATTTGCAGTACAGCACCTTGCAGCAGAAAAAGCTGACCCACTTCGACTGCTGGGCATCCACTTTTGGAGAGACCACCACTGCAATTGAGCTTGCGCCGGAAGGTACAGGATATCGGGCGAGAACGAGATTTGCCAAGTTCTTCAACCTCCCGGAACTGATGTCCATGTTCAAGGAGGTTGCGGACATTAAAACCTCCGACCAGCTCCACCTGCCTGTGCCCGAAGCAAAGTTTGAGACCGTGGTGGCAAAGCCGTCCGAAATTCAAAAGGAAATGGTGCAGGAACTGAGCAAACGTGCCGCAGAAATCCACTCCGGCACCGTGGATGCGTCCGTGGACAATATGCTCTGCGTCACCAACGATGGGCGCAAGATTGGCTTGGACGTTCGCCTGATGAACCCCATGCTGCCGGACGACCCCAACAGCAAGCTGAACGTATGCGTTCAGAATGTGCTGAAGATCTGGGAGGAAGGCAAAGACCAGAAGCTGACCCAGCTTTTGTTCTGCGACCTCTCCACTCCGAAAAACGACGGCAACTTTAACGTGTACGATGACATTCGCAAGAAGCTGGTTGCCGCCGGTGTGCCGGAAAACGAAATCGAGTTTATCCACAACGCAGATACCGAAGCAAAAAAGGCGGCATTGTTCTCCAAAGTGCGCTCCGGCGATGTGCGAGTTTTGCTCGGAAGTACGGCGAAAATGGGAGCAGGCACCAACGTGCAATCCCGGCTTGTGGCGGTGCATCACTTGGACGTTGGCTGGAAGCCCAGCGACATGACTCAGCGCAATGGTCGCATCATCCGGCAGGGCAACATGAACAAGGAAGTCAAGGTGTTCAACTACGTCACCGAAGGCACATTTGATTCGTACCTCTTTCAGACCCTTGAGAATAAACAGCGATTCATCTCGCAAATTATGACTTCCAAATCCCCGGTGCGTTCCTGCGATGATGTGGACGAACAGGCATTGTCTTATGCGGAGATCAAGGCGTTGTGTGCCGGAAATCCTCTTATCAAGGAGAAGATGGACTTGGATGTGCAGGTCGCCAAGCTGAAGGTGCTGAAAGCCGACCACCAGAGCCAGAAATTCCGCTTGCAGGACAAACTGCTGACTAAATTTCCGGCAGACATTCAGGAAGCAAACGCCCACATTGCCGGGCTGAAAGCCGATGCACAGCTTGCCGCCGCCCATCCGCAGGTGCAAGAGGGTTTCTGCGGCATGACCATCAAGGGCGTGACCTACGATGAGAAAAAGACCGCCGGTGAGCGTCTGGTGCTTGCTTGTTCTGAACTGCCAAACGCCGAAGAAAAAGTCATCGGCAGCTACCGGGGCTTTGAGCTGTCCCTGCGGTTCGACACCTACCGCAGTGAATATCAGGCGCTTTTGAAGGGGCAGCGAAAGTACACGGTGCCCTTGGGCACCGACCCGCTGGGCAACATTATCCGTCTGGATAATTCGCTGAACAACTTCCCGGAGCGCATTAACTCTGCTGAGAATGAACTGGCCACTCTGCATCAGCAGCAGGCGGCGGCGCAAATTGAGGTGGAAAAGCCCTTCCCGCAGGAGGAAGAACTGGCAGAGAAGTCGGCTCGCCTTGCAGAGCTGAACGCCCAGTTGGATGTGGACGAAAAAAGCCATGAGCCGGAACAGGACGAGGAGGAACAGGAGGATGCACCTCGCCGCCCCTCGGTGCTGGCGGCACTGGAGGAAAAATCGGATAAGCCGGAGCCGGTGAAGCCCTTCAAAAGCTATCTGGACAAGGATGGTGATGCCCGGTGAAAGAAAAGCGGGACGAGATCATCATCCTGAGAACCACAAAAACCGAGAAGAACCGCATTTATGAAAAGATGCTGGGCATGGGCATCCGCAGCCTGAGCGCCTATATCCGAAAAATGGCTCTGGATGGCTACTGCCTGAATCTTGACCTGCCGCAACTGCGGCGCATGGCGTATCTTTTGCAGCTGTGCAGCAACAACCTGAACCAGTACGCCAAAGCCGCCAATGAAAACGGTCGGGTCTACGCCGCCGACATGGAGGACCTGCGGCAGCGGCTGGATGAACTGATTGAGATTGGTCGGCAGATCCTTTCCCGGCTGGCTGATCTCTAAATTTCTCCCCGCAGTTGGAGGGCTGCGGGGGTACATAGGCGGCAACACCATTGACAGGCTCATGCTCTATCCATATACTGAAAGCAGAAAGGCGGTGTCAATATGAAATTCGTAGCAAGAGTTCTCCTATTTCCTGTGGTTCTCCTGAGTGCATTTCTGGTACTGATGCTGAAATGGACGCTGAACCTGTCGGCGTTTGTGCTGGCACTGCCCATGCTGTATATTTTCGGCTGCGGTCTCTATACTCTCTATTGTCAGGAGTGGCTGCAGTTTTTGATCTTGCTGGTGGCAGAGTTTGGCTGCTTTGCGCTGATCTTCATGGGGGCTTTGATCGTGGACGCGGCGGAGCGTTTTAATGGCTGGGTTGCCGGATTGTGAGGGATTGGATGGACACAGATGCTATGACCGACTATTATTGGGAAAATCTGAAAGATATTCTGCAACGACAACTTGCAGACGATGATGAATATCATGCACTGATCCAGAAAAAGATTGCCGCAGAGATTGCGTTGAAAGCTCTTATCGGCGAAGAAGCATGGAGCCTCTATCTGGAATTGGATGCAATCAGCAACGAATTGGAAAGTGTTCGGCAGGAAGCCATGTATCTGGCAGGTGCTGCCGATCACGAGAAATTATCCAAATGATCTTGATGCCGCCGATGTGCGGCATTTTTTGTAGGAGGTGATGGCACTGGCAGCAACACGGTTGATTGCGCTGCACAAAAACAAAGGCATGACCGTTGCGGCCTGCCTGAAAAATCGCACGGACTATATCGAAAACCCAGACAAGACCGAGCAGGGACAGTATGTCAGCAGCTATGCCTGCAGCACCCTGACGGCAGATGAAGAGTTTATGCTTACCAAGCGGCAGTACGACCTTGTGAACGGACGCAGGCAGAAAAGCGATGTAATTGCTTATCAGATACGGCAGTCCTTCCGACCCGGTGAGATCAGCGCAGAGGAGGCTAACAAGGTGGGCTACGAACTGGCTATGCGCTTTACCAAGGGCAAGCACGCCTTTGTAGTGGCAACGCACACGGATCGGCAGCACATCCACAACCATGTGATCTTCAACTCCACAGCATTGAATGGCAGCAGGAAGTTCCGGGATTTTTTCTTTTCGGCGTTGGCAGTGCAGCGGTTGAGTGACCTGATTTGCTTAGAGCATCAGCTGTCCGTCATTGAAAAGAAGCCCTATCGGGAGCGTCAAAAGCGCATTGTCTACCCGCCGAAAGAGAGCAATCGTGACCGCCTGTGCGGAATCATCGACACCATCCTTGCAGAAAAGCCGGGAGATTACGAAACTTTTCTGCAAAAGCTGGCGCGGCAGGGATATGAAGTGAAACGTGGCAAGTACACGTCGGTGAAGGGCAAGGGGCAGAAACGTTTTATCCGGTTCCGTACACTGGGCACCGGCTATGGCGAGGATGAGATCAAGGCGGTGCTGGAGGGCAAGGTGAAACACCAACCGTACCAGAAGAAGCTGCCCAAAGAGCAGCCCTTCCAGTTGCTGGTGGATATTCAGGGGAAAATGGCAGAGGGCAAAAGTGTCGGCTACAAAAAGTGGGCAACCAAGTTCAACCTGAAAGAGATGTCCAAAACCCTGCTGTTCTTGCAGGAGCAGAAAATCGGTAGCGCAGAGGAACTGCGGGAACATGCGACGGCGGCAACGGAACGTTATCATGCTATGGGGGATTCCATCAAAGCGGCAGAAGCGAGGTTGACCGAAATCGCCGTGCTGAAAACTCACATCATCAACTATGCCAAGACCCGTGATGTGTACGCTGCTTATCGGAAAGCCGGGTACAGCAAAACCTTTCTGGAAGCCCACCGGGAGGAGATTACTCTGCACAAGGCGGCGAAAGCGGCGTTTGATGAATCCCATTTGAAAACGCTCCCAAAGGTCAAGGAGTTGGATGCGGAGTTTGCAGAACTACTGACCCAAAAGAAAGCAGCCTACCCGGACTACCGCAAGGCACGGAACGAGATGCAAGAACTGGTTCGGGCACAGAAAAACGTGGAGCGATTTTTTGCGGAAGAAAAAACAGTACAGGAGAACGAGCAGGCTCGATAAGAACAAATTGCCGGGAGTTGACCGTAAGAGGTCTGCTTCCGGCAATCTTTTTTTGTTAGTTCAATCTTTAACGGAATTGTTCATCTCTTTCGATTGTGTATGTTCATGCGTTTAACAGGTATCCTATGGAGTGTAAAGAACACGATAGGATGAGGTTGCACTATGAAAGAGCTTTTTGGACAGAGACTGCGGGAGCAGCGTATAAAGCATGGGTTGACGCTGGAACAACTTGCGGAAAAATCCGAGCTTTCCTCCAACTATATCGGCATGGTAGAGCGTGGCTTAAAGGAACCCGGCCTTGCCACCATTGTTAAACTTCTGAACGCTCTGAATATTTCCGCAGACACATTGTTGTGTGATCTGGTTCCCAGTGCATCTCATGTGACCGACGACGAGATCCGCAATCGACTGGAAGGCTTGACCCCCATCCAGAAAAAAGCAGCCCTCGATTTGCTGGATACCTATATCAGCAATCTCCCCTACCTCACAAACGAAGAATAAATCGCAAACTTTGCAAGCGCATCGGCTGAAATTTAGCCGATGCGCTTTTCTTTTGCATTCCTTTCGGCTATAATCATTCTTATGGGATGTATTGTTTCCTAAAGAATTGATTCGGGGGTGTCAAAATGAGAGAACCACGGTACAGCATTTTAGCCGACATTCAGGATGCGATCGAGCGGGCAAAACAAGGGAAGTTGGCATTGTACTGGCAGCGCACCATCCAACGTGAATACCGTTGCAAAAAAGTCACCCTTGCCGAACAGCAAGCGTATGAGCAGCTACAAAGCATTCTTTCCGAGATTCCGCAATGGAGCGATGAAGAAGATCTGCGCTCCGACATGGAGGAAATTGGCGGCAGAGTCTGGTATTGCCACTACTGGGAGGAGCATTACTCCATGGTGGAGTTGACCGAGGACCGCAACGGAAAATTTAACGTTGACTACGTTTTGGACGACGCAGTGACCCCGGAGGTGCGCCGGGAGGCTGCACTGCTGGCACAGAAGGAGCTTGCGGAATGTATACAGGCGTGGGACATTGCACTTCTGGATACGTCTGTCCCGGAACAGATGAAGTATGCTTCTCTTACGGAAGCAGCATCGCACCTCATGCAAGTCCTCAATGACCCGGAGAGCATCACAGGGTAAAAAGCGTCCCGCCGGGACGCGCAGCCTGCATTGGAACAATGCAGAACAAAGGGGTTTGGGGCACTCCCCAACAAGCATTTTGCAGCGCAAAATAAGCAGATGTATATACGTCTGCACTGCTTGCCACAACAATGCGTCCTTTTTGTCCGCAGTTTGAAATTTTTAGATTGGAGAAAAACGCCATGCTAACCTTGGAATGCTGAATCCCGTGAAAAGATCAAACTGGGCCGTGCATGGCAGAATGCAGCCGGGAGCCAGTATCGTTATTACATGGAGTTCCAGAATAAAGACCTCCATCTGGAGGGTGCTTATCGGTTTGATGAGTTTTTGAAGATTCTGGGAGAACTGTAAACAAGAAAAAGAGTGACAGTGTTTCGATTTGAAATCCTGTCACTCTTTTTCGTTGTCTATATCACAGATAAAATAGCCGTTTCATCTTGAAAGCAACGTAAACATTTATTATAATAAGATAAATAGTTGTGACTTTTGCAAAGGAGCTGTGAGGAATGAATCGGAACTGCCGCCGTAAAACAGAAAAGGTCTATGTGAAGGTGAACTCTGATTTTGACGCAACCGGCTATATGCAGCCCCGGCAGATCACATGGGGCGATGGTCGGACGTATCCCATCGAGCAGGTGCGGGACTTTCGCCCTGCAAATACCATTGCCGATATGCCCGGCGACTGTTATACTGTAATGGTAAAGGGACAGGAGAGGCACCTGTTTTTCGAGCGTTCCGACCCACGGTTTCCCTCCCGATTCGGCAGATGGTTCGTGGAGGTGGAAACCAAATAACACAAAGGAGGGCTGAAGTATGGCAGCGCAGCGCACCTATCTGGCAATCGACCTGAAAAGTTTCTATGCCTCGGTGGAGTGCGTAGACCGCCATCTGGACCCTCTGACCACCAATCTGGTGGTGGCGGACGCCTCCCGCACCGAAAAGACCATCTGCCTTGCGGTGTCGCCCTCTCTGAAAGCCTACAAGATACCCGGCAGAGCGCGGCTGTTTGAAGCCGTCCAGCGCGTCCGGGAGGTCAACGCTCAGCGGCTGCAAACTGCCATCCGTCAGCAAAAGACAGTCCGGGGAGAAGATGGCAAGTACCGCTTTGCTAGCACCTCTTTCGATGCCAACGCCCTGAACGCAGACCCGGCGCTGGGGCTGAGCTATATTGTTGCGCCGCCCCGGATGCAGCGGTATCTGGATGTGTCCACCCAGATCTACAAGACCTACCTCAAATATGTGTCCCCGTCAGACATTTACCCCTACTCCATCGACGAGGTTTTCATTGATGTGACGGGCTATCTGCCTTATTATCACATGAGCGCCCATGAACTTGCCATGACCATGGTGCGGGAGGTGCTGTACAACACCGGCATCACCGCAACGGCAGGCATCGGCACCAACCTCTACCTTGCAAAGCTGGCCATGGATATTGTGGCAAAGCACATCCCGGCAGACAAAGATGGTGTCCGCATTGCGGAACTGGATGAGCAGTCCTATCGGTATCTGCTGTGGAACCACAGACCCCTGACGGATTTCTGGATGACCGGTCCCGGAACCGTCAAGCGGCTGGAATCTCATGGCATCTACACCATGGGGGACTTGGCACGGTTCTCCATCCATGGAGAAGATCGTCTGTATGAGATTTTCGGCGTGGATGCAGAAATTCTCATCGACCACGCATGGGGCTACGAACCCTGCGGTATGGAGCAGATCAAAAGCTACAAGCCTAGCACCAACAGCATCAGCGAGGGGCAGGTGCTGACCTGCCCCTACCCCAACGACAGGGCCAAGCTCATCGTTCGGGAGATGGCGGAGATTCTGATGTTCCGGCTCACGGAAAAGAAGCTGGTGACGGAATCCATCACCTTGGAGGTGGGCTACGACCGGGAGAACGTGGACAAGGGCGGCTACCGTGGTCTGACCCAGACCGACCGCTACGGCAGAGTCATCCCCAAGGCTGCACACGGCACCGTCCGGTTCGATGCTCCTACCAATCTAGGCAGCACCATCATCAACGAAAGCGCAAAGCTGTTTGAGCGCATTACTAACCCTGCGCTGACGGTGCGGCGCATCACCCTCAACGCCAACAAGGTCACCCCGGACGAGGGCATCTATCAGGTGGACTTTTTCACGGACACAAAGAAGCTGGAAAAGGAGAAAAAACTCCAGCAAGCCATGCTGGGCATCAAGAACAAGTACGGCAAAAATGCCGTGCTGAAAGCCAGCAGCTACGAGGAAGGTGCCACCATGCGCCAGCGCAACGCGCAGATCGGCGGGCACAGCGCGGGAGGTTCGGATGGAAAACTACAAAAATAGCAAGATCGGACAAGAGACTGCCCAAAAGTATGGGGACATCATAGAGATGGAACGCCCCCAGACCGAAGAATCCCTTCGCAAGCATCCCCGCATGACCTTGCAGAACCGGGCAAAGATTTTCTCTCCCTTTGCAGCACTGCGGGGTTATGATGAGCAGCTTGCCGCAGAAAAGCAGCGCACCGAGCGTGTGCCCAAGCGCATTCTGACCGAGGAAGAAATGTCGGCTCTGTCCGACCGGCTGATGCAGGTCACCAAGGGCATGACCATCACGGTGCGCTACTTCAAGGAAGACACCGCCCACCCGGAGGTTCCAGCAGTGGGTAACTACATCACACTGACCGGAAAAGCAGACCGCATCGACCCGGTGTTCCGCACCTTGCAAGTGGGCGACACCGTGGTGCCCTTTGAAGATCTGGTGGAAATCAGCGGGGAGGGCATCATGGAGATCGACCAATATCTCGGCATCTCCGAGCAATAAAAAACGCTGGGAGAGATCTCCCAGCGCAAGCAGCCCTAATCACGGTACCGACGTGTACCAAGCCAAAGCGGACCCAGTACCCACAACCAAGGCAATGAAACCACTTTCGTTACTTTTAATACGATAAGGACCAGCGTTAAAGCAAACAAGAGGCTCATTGTAATTATTTCGGAACGGTCAGGTTTCTTATCCATACGCAGATTACCTCGAAAATCCGGTCACATCTGCGAAATAGTATAAAAGTCAGTATGCTTCATCCGGTTCGGTAGGTGCTGCGGTAATATCGCGGTAGAAAGTGGCCCATGCAGCTTCCTCATAGGGGCGTACAAAAAAGAAGCCAATGCTCAATGGAATTGTCAGCAGAAGAACAAGAGAAATCGCCATAGCCTCTGAACCGGTGAAATATTTGAGAACCAGAAAACCCCCGGCATACAGTGGCAACGAACAGAGCAACTCCCAGCCAATGAAGCTGAAATCCAGACAGAACAGCCGCCATTTGTTGCCATTCATGATCCGCCGGGATTCTGTGATCGCTTCATTTGCAGTCAACGAAGGATGCTCGGACATGATGTAAGGTGTCATCGCATAGCTGTATGTTTTCACGATTCCCGGAATCACCAACAGCAGCGACCAGAGGGCGATGTACAGACCCTGCAGGAATTTCATGCAGAAGCCATCCCACAGACGGTCTTTCTGAGAGAACAAGTCCGAGATGGCAGCATCATTTCCATCTACAAGGTTTAGATTAAAATGAGCATATCCCAGTTGAACTGCACCGCCCACGATCAGTTGGAGGATTGCCCACAGACCAATGCCGACAAGCAAAACAGCAAGCAGCCGACCGCCGTTTGGCTGGGCGAGCAGGTTAAAATGAATGTCCTTTGCCTGATTGGAATTGGAAACGACACTGTTGGAACTGCTCACAATGGTAGCACCGAGCGCACTGGCGGCAATACCTGTCAGAACAGCAGTTTTCCATTTTCCGCGCAGAGCATCGAGAGCGAGCATACGATAGTCAGCAGATATTTTCATAAAAGCAACCTCCTGTCTGAAAATGGCAAGGATGTGTGAAAAGGAATATGATATGCCACTTTAATTTAGATACGTTTGAAACGCGGAAAAAATTGCAGCATGAATGAAAAAGAGGCTGTTGCACCGGCTTTTATCCGTGTGCAACAGCCCCTTCCTTTACTTCAGCAGCTTGTCCAGTTCATCATAAACGGATTTGACGTTCGTGCCGACAATGACCTGACAGGCGTTCTTCCCCGGACGGATGATGCCTGTTGCGCCTGCCGCTTTTACAGCCTGCTCATTGACCTGACGGTAGTCCTTGACCTCAAAGCGCAGGCGGGTAGTGCAGTAGCTGGCGCTTACTATATCACGCCGCCAGCTTATGCCGCATTTGCAGTGGAACAGCCCAATGAACTGCTACTTCATTTTACGTCCGCAGTTCGGACAAATTCGTTTACTGGTTCCTATAATAATTTACTGGAGCTTGGCGATAATTTCATCGGCAGACATACCGCTGGCAAGCAGCTTTTTCAATACAGATTCTGCTTCAGCTTTCTTAGATTCTTCAGCGGCCTTTTTTTCGGCTGCAACCTTTTTTGCCTCTGCTTTAGAAAGATCCTTTGTTGCAACCTTCAACGCAGATTTTTTACTTTTCAGCTGGTCTTTCAGTGCGCTGATGTTATCAGACAGTGCAACAATCTCGGTTTCAATTTGTTCCTTGGCAGTAGTCTTTTCAGCAACAATAGCCGCATAGTCAATATTTGCTTTCTTGGTACGCACTGCATTCTTGCTTCCTTTTGGTCTAGCCATAATAGTCCCTCCATCTAGTATTGGAATTTAGCTAATATAAGTATATTCTTTCTGTCTCGAAATGGCAATGCTTTCTTAGACAATAAGAGCGGAGCCTTTTGCAAGGCCCCGCTCTTATTGTTGCCGTTAAGCAGAAAATGAAAATGAAGGAGATTTATCTTTCAAAACCGCCTGTGGACTGCTGCAGCGATGGGAAACCATAACAAACCCATCAGACAGGCTTTGGAAGAAGCAAAAAGGCTTGGGAGAAATGTACTGTCACAGGTTGATGGCGACCCCAAGGATCACGAACAGAACCGACAGACAGATGCAGCTTACCCCGTTTCTTCGTTCCGTGAAAGCGTCCAAGGAGCACTTCGCACGCTGCTTTGCCTGTTCCAACTGGGATGCTCCTGCATAAGCGGAGAATCCGGCACAAATCAAAAGTATCAAACCGATCCAGATCATCATAAGCATTTCTCCAAATGGGATATTATCATTCTACGCCCAGAGCACGCAGGCTCTCGGCAAGGGCAGGAACATCCATGTTGAACACGATGCCTGCCATGTTTTCGTAGAGTGCGCCCTCCACGTTGATGGGTGTATCGTCAATAAAGACGCATTCCTCCGGGCGAAGGTCAAACTTATGCAGGAAGGTGCGGTAGATCTGGGGGTCTGGCTTCAGTAGCTTGACTTCTGCGGAGATCAGGGCACCGTCCATCAGCTTGCTGGCTTCTGCCCGTGCCCAGTAGATAGGCTGACGGGTGGCAGCGTTGGAAAGTAGGTAGAGACGGTAGCCCTTTGCTTTCAGTGCCTGCAAAAGCTCCAGCATTCCCTCCACCGGCACGATGGGGTCGTCCCACTTTTCGATCAGCCCACGGGCTGCATCATGCAGATGCTCCGGCAGGCGGGGCAGGATGCGCTGCTCTGCGATCTCCTCGTCGATGACACCCCGGTCCAGCATGGTCCACTCCACCGAGCGGAACACCTCGTTGCGGATCAGCTTGCGGTCCTCGCCGGTGAGGGAATAGCGGTCCATAAACAGCTCCGGGTCAAACCGAACCAGAACGTTTCCCATATCAAAAACAATATTTTTTATCACGAATATACCCTTCCTGTTTTACCAGTTGGTTTATGACTGCCACCTTATTTCACAGTTCATACAACGACCTTCTATTTATCTTTCAAATGTTGTATGTAATGTTATAGAGTAACTTTCATTGGGAGCGATGCAAGCCGCTGCCGCATGTTCATTCCACTCGGAGGTGTCAGTCTCTGCAGCTGGGAGACTCTGCCACGGCTCAATGCAGATAAATCGCATAGGTTTCGTAGGTGCACTCCAAAGTAGCGTATACGGATATTCCGAAATATCGCAGATGATTTTTCGCTCAGAATTCTTTTCATATATTCCAATCGTTTTGGAACGGAGTCCGGCGAGACAGAAACTATCATTATCAAACAGCGTATCCGTCAGTGGAATCGCCTGCGTATTTTTCCATTGATAAAAACTTTTTCCAGAGAGCAGACCATGAGGAAGACAATCCAGAATGATTGGGCTTTCCTCTTGCTCAAACCGAATCTCATAATCCGTAGTTGTGTGGTTTTCATCAAACGGAATATTAAATCCCGGATGAAAGCCAATTCCACACCGCATATTCTCGTCGCCGCAGTTTTTCACATGGACTTCATGGTGGAGCGTATGCCCGTCAAGAGTGAAAACACTTGTGAATTCAAAATCAAACGGAAATCGCAGAGTTTTCGTTTCTTCGTCTGCTCGGAACATCAGTTGAGCAGAAATTCCGTTATTCTGCTTTAAGATATGCTCCAGATCACGAATAAAACCGTGCTGTCCACCGTTATAGTGCTTCCCGTTATGAATCAATTCACCATTGGCAAGTCGTCCAGCCCACGGAAACAATACTGGAGAATGACGATCCCAAATAGCAGGGTCAGCCTGCCAGATAAGCTCTTCACCTTTGCTATTTTTTACACTGACAACCTCTGCACCATGCGTATCAATTGTCACGGTCAGAAATTCATTGCTGATGGTCGTTTGCATAAACTGCCTCCATTATTCTGTAACAATGTCCGTATCCGATATGAACTGCTCGTCACAAGAATTTGCGACAATGGGACGTTCAAATCCTTCAATCGTGTTTCCGCTGATAGTACAATTGTCCAAAAGATACAGGTCAATTGCTTTTCCACCATTCACACCTTTCAGAGTGTTGTCCTTGATGGTAACATTTTTGATATGCTTCGGAGATTTATTGTTTGTGGTAATCTCCAAAACGGTCGCCTTCGGATCACTGACATCAAATGTATTGCCTTCGATGGTAAAGTCTGTTGTGCTTTCTGCACCCGTTGGGTCGATGAACGAACCATAGGTATCAGCCAAAATTCCGTAGCGGTCGATCTGCTCCGAATCCGAAGTAATGGTGAAGCTATTGTTACGGATGGTAATGCGGTCATAGGCCATGAAATGAATGGCAGTATAAGCGGCATTATCAAATGTGCAGTCCTCAATTACGATATCAGAGCATTTCACCCCTGCCTGCTGAGAGTGTGTTCCGATGGCCGCCATATAGTGCGGCGTGTTTTCACTGCCACCAAAATAACAGTTGCGAATCGTGACATTCGTAGAGGGAGCTTTGTTCTGCACCAGCGTATAGGGATAACCCTTTACCGTACCGGGTTCGATTTGAAGAAGCTCGCGCGTTTTGTCGCCGCTTCCACGGAAGGACTGACCTTCAAAACGGCAGTTTTCAATCAGAACATTGTCCGAGCCAGCAATCTGAATCACGTGTCCGTTGTAGCAATCCCGGAAAGTAATATTGCGGATCGTGATATTGCTTCCGTAACCGATGCCAAGAGCGTTGATGGACTCCGCATTGGGAAGATTTTTTGGCGTTCCGGATTCATCCAGCTGACCGTTCATATCCCAGATGCCACCTTCGATGATGATATTGCTGTTGCCTTCAGCCTTGTTGTGCTTATAAGGGTGGTTGTAGGCCATCATGGGATTCTTGTCCTGACTGCAGTTTAGCAGAATTGCATTATCGCTCAGTTTGAATGTTATATTTTCTTTGAACACGATTCGACCTGCCAGCGGATATGTTCCGTCCTGCAAAAACAGCACGCCATCATCAGGCAGTTCATCAATTGCCTTTTGAAGCACTTCGGTGACATCGGATATCGTGTTCAAATCTATTTTATACTTTTTCACAAAGTCCACTTCTTTGCTCTGGCTACATGCACTAAAAAGGATGCAGTTCAGCAACAGAAATACTAAAACAAAAAGCTTTTTCGTCTTGAACATAAAAATACTCCTCACAAATCAATGTTCCTCGTTAAACTGAAAACGTGGAATATGTTACATCGTGCCTACCGTACTATCATGGTTTTATCGTCCATTCTGGTATCAACGCAATTCTTCAATATGATAAATATAGTCAAGCGAGCTGAGTGCCTGAATGATTTCCCGGTGGGTCTTGTACTTTTTCAACTCTGCGCTGAAGATGGTGAAGGTGATGGTGTACACGCTCAGACCAGAACCCACATACGCCTGATTCGCCTCGATGTCGTCGATTCGCAGACCAAGCTGACGGCTGACGGTAACGAAGTCGCGCAGATAGTTGCTGTTCTTCAGCTCCAGATGAATCTCGAAATGGTTGGAGCGGTTGTTCAGATACACCTCAATGGACGGGAACCATGTGAGGATGCACAGGAACAGCACATACACGATGATGCTCAGGGTGTACTGTCCGGCACCGATGACAAAGCCAAGGAAGCCGCAGAACCAAAGAGCAGCAGAGGTGGTCAGACCCTTGATCTGGCTCCGGTTGAATCGTTGTTTTCATAAAAGAACCTCTCTACAAATTGGAAGCGTCTTCGTTAAAAGCAAGGCATCACGATAGGCGTTTATAGTTCTTCGATAAATTTTAAATGCGGAATATGCCGGAGCGTATCTATCATACTGTCATGAGGACGATGTTCAAGGCTGCGAACGGTGACAACAAACGCAACACTGTTGATCGAATTGGTTCCGAGATAGTCCGGCTCCATCTGCAAGTTGCTCATGGTCAAACCGGCATCACGCATAAACTCGATAAACTCGCCCATATACTCACGATTTTCAAGCTCGACGTAGATGTCAATGACACTCGTATGCTTCCGTGTAAAGTAGTCCATGTTCTGCATGAGCGACAACACAATGAAAATCAGGATGCCGCCTGCAATGGCAACTTCGTAAAAACCGATGCCAATAGCCAGACCGATGCAGGCTGCTGCCCACAAGCCGGCAGCAGTTGTGATGCCTCGAACCTGGTTGCGTCCAGTTTTCATAATCGAGCCAGCACCAATAAAGCCGATGCCCGAAAGGACCTGCGCACCCATACGAACCGGATCGCCCGTGTTCATACACTGGGAGACATATTGATTCGTCATCATCACAACGGTTGACCCCAGACAGACGAGGATATAGGTGCGAAGTCCCGCAGGTCTGCTTTTCCGTCCGCGCTCTAAGCCCAAAACTCCGCCAATGACGATAGACAGAAAAAGTCTGAAGAAAACCGTTCCGTATGTTATTTCGCGTATTGTATGAAGATTCATCAGGGTTCACCTAGCTTTTAACTATATTTTCCCATATTTTACATGATGGGTAAAAAGAAATGTGTTCTGCCTTACCTAATCATTGGCAGAACACATTCTTTTCAGTATTACACGCTTGTGACGACTTGGAAACCAGCTTCTTTTATCTGGCTCATAAAATCGCCACCAAAGTGCATACAGTAGACCCGATTTCTCATTTCAGGCGGAATGTACTCACATAGCCGTTTCAGAGAACAATGCGACGGACTTTCCTTCGTCAAAAATGTGCAATCGTGATAAATAACCTGAATTTTTCCCTGCTTGAACTGCTGGAGGATATCGTCTGAAAGTTCCGAAGCATCTGCACTGAAGTAGGTAGTTTCTTCTTCATCGCAAATCAGAAGACCGCAGCACTTCATATCAGAAGCATGCTTGACGGGGACAGCCTCCACATGCAGACCATCCTCAAAAATTCGGGTGTAATCTGTCGTGAAATCGTACATATCAGCAGGAACACCCATGAGCTTCAAGATTTCAACTACGGTATCATCCTGTGCGATGACTGTGATGCGTTTTTGGAGAACGGACAAACAGTAGGAGGCAAATGAGCCAAGGCTACCAATGTGATCTGCGTGCAGATGGGTGATGAAAACTGTGATCTTGTCACAAGTCCGAATCTCATCACGCGCCTCCATTTTCCGAAATGTGCTTTCGCCGCAGTCAATCATAAAGAGATGATTGTTTTTCACAAAGAATGCCGCATTACTGCCCAACCGAGGATAATATGCAGCGCCAGTGCCAGTAAAATGAAGTTCCATTGGTTTGGAATCTCCTCTCCTCGAAATAATTAGCCTTTGTTGCCGCCAGCGGTGACGCCAGAAATAATCTTATCAGACAGGAATGCGTAAATAACGACCGTCGGAATAAAGACGATGACAACGGATGCAAACATGCCAGCCCAGTCGCCGGAGTTCATCATGGAGGTGACCGTCTGATACAGACCAACACCGATGGGGCGCAGATTGGACTTGTTTGCAAAAATCAATGCCATGAAATATTCATTCCACTTGCCGATGAAGTTAAAAATAGAAACCGTAACAATTGCAGGCTGTGCCAGAGGGAACATAATTTTCCAGAAGCACTGAATCGGGCCACAGCCATCAATCGCAGCCGCTTCCTCAAACGAAGTGCTGATTCCTTTGAAGAATGTCAGAAGGAAGAATGTGGTATAGGGAACCGAACATGCTGTGTACAGGAAAATCAGCGTGAAATGCGTACCGGACAAATTCAGCGCACTGACGATAGAAAACAGCGGCATGACGATCATAATATTAGGGATTGCCAGACCGATGATGATAAGAGCCTGAATCAAACCAGCACCACGGAACTTAAAACGAGACATGCAGTATGCAGCCGGTGCACAAACCACAATGATCAAAATACACGACGGAACGGTGTAAATGACAGAGTTCAGCAGGTTCAAAGCCGCTTTATTCGTAAAAAGTGCCTTAGTGTAGTTTTCAAAATGCAGTCCGCTCGCAAGCAGGCTACCCGTGAAGATTTCCTTTGTAGTAGACAGAGATGCAAGGATAATCCAGCCAATCATGCAGAAGATAAAGGCCGTCCACAAAGTGACGATGATATAGCCCGGAAGACGCGGAAGTTCTTTCTTCAGCTTAAAAGGATTCGCTTCCATTTTTTCTTTTTTTGCTTTTGCCATTGTCTGCTTTCCTCCTTACAGTTCGTAGCCATCGTCTTTGATACTCTTACGAGAAATCGTAGAAACTGCGACGACAACAATGGTCATAATGCAGGCTGCTGCTGCTGCAACACCCGTGTTCATGCTGTCTGCACTAATCTCACTGCCGAACAGGGTTTGGTAGGTGTACATCATCGGAGTATAGGTGCTTACACCGCCGAAAACCTGTGCCAAAGCGAAGAAGCCCATCGTTTTGGTAGTCCACAGCACCAGAGAAGTGCCAAGAACGCCCTTAATCAGCGGGAGGGTGATATGGAAGAATTTGTCAAAAACATTTGCACCCTCAATAGTGGCGGCTTCATAGTAATCGGGAGAGATTTTTTCAATAGCTGCAATGTACATCAGCATGAAGTAGCCCACATTGCTGAATACATAAGCGATGCACATTGAGAGGAACATGTGGTCTGTACCAAGCCACTGGAAGTTCGCCATGGACTCCCAGCCAAGGGCAGTGAAAAAGGAGTGGAACAGGCCAAATTTTGCATTGTAAACATACAGCAACCACATATAACCAACGGCGACTGCTGCAATAACGTTGGGCATATAGATAATAGCACGGAAAAACTTCTGACCGCGAAGACCACTTGTCAGGATGATTGCCAGAACGATTGCAAGCCCAAGGCAAGCAATACCGCAGTACAGCCAGATCTTACCGATATTTTTGACCGATGTGATGAACAGCGGCGTATGGAACAGCTTAATGTAATTGTCCAGTCCTGCCCAAGACCATGTTGAAACAGCGCTTGTAACGCTCTTCACGCTGAAAAAGCTCATAATAGCGGTTCGGGAGACAGGATAAATAAAAATCAAGCAGAACAGCAGCATGGCTGGTCCCATAAAATACAAGATAGATGCTTTTGTTTGTTTCATCGTTATTTTCCCTTCACTATGCAAAAGGGTAGGAAATCCGTAAACCTCCTACCCTTTTGTAAAAACAATTGATTTAGAATGCGCTTGCCATCTTGACGAACTCGTCTGCGGAGATCGAGCCGCCCATCAGCTTCAGGCAGGCATCTGCAATGATCTGCTTGCTGTCGCTGTTGGTGATGATAGCAGTCTGAGAAGGATAACGGGAGGTGTAGCTGTTCAGGACGACCTGAGCGTCGGCCAGGTTTTCGGGCCAGACATGATCAACGTTCATAGGGATGGCGTTTGCCTGATTGGTAAACTCCTGATCCCACTCGCTGGTCGTCAGATAAACGATGAATTCGACTGCTGCCTGTGTTGCAGCATCATCGCAATCCTTATTGACTGCGATTGCATAGGTGGAGTAGCAACCACCCTCCGTGCCTTCGACACCGTTAGGAACTTCCGGGAAAGCAAATGCGCCCCACTTGAAGTCATCGGGAGTAGTTGCAGCAACTTCGTTCGGCAGCCAAGTGCCGTTGATGTACATTGCAACGTTCTCGCTGATAACCATATCCTGCTGTGCTGCGGGATAGACGTTTGACTCAATGTTGGGATCAAAGTAGCCCTTTGCTGCCATGTAAGCGATTGCCTCGGCGGTGTCCTTGACACCCTGCTCACTTGCCCACTGGCTGCTATCCTTTGCCAGTTCCATCACGCGATCGTTACCGAGACGGCGAGACATATAATAGCCAACCCAGCTGGTGCAGTAGTTCGAGTCAGTCGTTACAGGAATATGCCCAGCAGCCTTGACCTTCTCGCAAGCATCCATCAGCTCTTCCCAAGTCTGAGGATACTCGGTAACACCGCACTCTTCCAGCAGACCCTTGTTGCAGAAGATCATGAACGCCTGCGGAATGTAAGGAATGCACATGGTCTTACCATCGAACAGGGAACCAGCCAGAGAGATCATGCTGGGAATGACGACATCTTTGTATGCCTTGCCGTTGGTGGTGTCGTAGGTCTTATCAATGTAAGAAGAGAGGTCTTTAATGTTCTCGCTCCACAGCTTCTGAACATTGTCAATGTTTGCATCCATCAGATCGATCTGGGTGCCTGCTTCAATTGCGGAAACGACGAGGTTGCGGTTATCACGGCCGTTGAAGGTAAAATTGATTTTCACGTTCGGATGCAGCTGAGTGAAAGCGTCAGCTGCCTGCTTCAGAACCAATGCCTGATTCTCCGTCTCACTCCAGCTAGACCAGTACTCAATCGTACCGGACAGCGTATCACCTGCCGCATTTGCAGCAGTGGAAGATGCAGCTACACTCGAAGAGGAAGAACTGCTGCCACCACATGCGGCCAGACCCATTGCGGCAGCACCTGCTCCGGCAACCTTGAGGAAATTACGACGAGAAATCTTATTCATGATAAACTCTCCTTCTAATTATCTCTGGCAAAAATACTTTGTGCAGCGTCCCCACTGCATTTCACTGTAACTGTAGTTTACACAAAAACTTGAAACGTGTCAATTGTCATTTCAGCAAAATATATGTAAAATACTTGTGCATAGTAACAAATTTCAGTGATTCTACTTGGATTTTACATATCCTATATTGACACGTTTCAAATTATAGTGTATTCTTGTTCAAACTTTATTCATCTTTCTCTTTTATACGTGCAAGGAGGCACCTCCTATAATGATTACGCAGAATCAGCTTTCTCTTATCCTTTTAATCATTTTCGCCGGAATCATCTTTTTCTGTTTACAGTAAGCTTTTCACACATTTCTCCTTTAAGATAGCATAAGGCCGGGATCGAACTAGCGATCCCGGCCTTATGCATTATTTCGGAGCTGTGATTTCCGAAGGAGAATAGCATCAATATTTCTGAATAATACGCATCATATCAGCGAAAGCAGCCTCCATCCCTTTAACAAGGGTGAACTGCGTGCGTGCTCGATCAAGGTTCTGTGCAGGGCGACTAATACGGAAATAGTGGTCTCCCTCAAGATAATCGGTAAGGAATCGCATTCCACATTCCAGCGTCATCAGCTTTGCGCCCCAGACCAGACTGCTCTTTTCCTGCTCGGACATAGTTGCTCCAGCGGTCGAGAGGAAGCCTTTTGCAAACACCTCAAACAAGTGCAGGTCAAAGTGGACCTTGTTCTGATCTGGTTCATCCTCGGCGCAGTCGTTTGCGCCAAAACGGATGGAGTCGCCAAAGTCATATGCAGCCAAACCGGGCATTACGGTGTCCAGATCAATAACGCAAACACCCTTTTTACTCGTTTTGTCGATGAGGACATTGTTGAGCTTGGTATCATTGTGAGTAACGCGAAGCGGAATCTCATTTTTGCTCAGCATATCGACCAGAACATGGCAGTCAGCCTCACGAGAGCGAACAAATGCGATTTCATCTGCAACATCTTTCGCACGTCCCATTGCATCCTCTGCGACAGCTTTCTCAAAATTCTGGTAGCGCGTAGGAGTATCGTGGAATTTGACAATGGTTTCATGCAGCGTAGCAGCTGGAAATGCGGCCAGCTGATTCTGGAACGTGCCGAAAGTTTCCGCTACAGTGTAAAAATCATTTTCGTTTTCGACTTTTTGCAGACAGACAGTATCCTCGACGAAGATATAAGCTCGCCATGTGCCGCCGTCGCTATCAGTATAGAAAGGTTTCCCCTCTTTGGTCGGAATAACGTTCAGCGTCTCACGCTCCGGGTCACCGCCCTTTTCCAGAATCGCCTTGCGCAGGAAACCGGTAACATGGCAGACGTTTTCCATCAATTCTTTCGGGTTCTTAAATGTGTCAGTATTGATGCGCTGCATAATGTAGCGCTTGCATTTGTCGCTTGCCCAAACGACAAATGTATCATTGATATGTCCTTCGCCATAGCGAGAAATTTCACCCGTTGTACGGTCGAAGGCAAATGCATCAGCTGCTTCTCGCAGGATATTTTCTGTGATAGCGTTCACTTTTTTTCCTCCCATAAGTCCATCGGATAGATTCCAGCTTCGATTTTATTCTTGATGGCATTGACGACCGCAGGCTTATCCTCGCGATAGGTCACGCCATACCACTTGTCCGCACTGTGAAGAACGGTGACAGTCGCCTTCTTTTCGTTAATCAGCTCACTGACAACAAGGGGCAGAAAATATTCGCACTTCAGCGGATTTTTCGGAAGATTTTCGTTCAACCAATCTGCAAAGCGGTTCTCTGCCTCCTGCAAGAAGCTCTTTGTGAAGCCCCACAGATTCATGCTCACAGGGGTGTCGCCGGGCAGGTCCACCCAGCTCTCGCCGCCGTCCTCGGTGTAATGTGCGCCGCCGTCGCAGGGCTCGATGCGGGTGCGCTCGGTCACGCTTTGCAGGGTGCCGTCCTCGTTCTTGATGCACACGCCGCGTGCCACGCTGCCGTTCTCGGACAGGGTGTTCTTCAGCAGATAGCTGACCATGCAGTAGCGGTAGAAATCATCATCGGCATGGGTGGACAGATAGTCATACATTACCTGAAAAGCCTCCACCCCATAGTAATCGTCGGCATTGATGACAGCAAACGGTCCATCAATCAGATTCTTTGCGGCAAGGACTGCATGGCAGGTTCCCCACGGTTTTTCGCGGTTTTCAGGAACTTCAAATCCTGTAGGCAAGATGTCCAATTGCTGAAACGCATATTTTACTTCCATGATTTTGGAAATGCGATCGCCAATTGCAGCACGGAATGCTTCCTCGATTTCATGCTTGATGACAAAAATGACAGTCCGAAATCCGGCGCGATATGCGTCGTAAAGCGAATAATCAATAATGACTTCCCCATTCGGACCAACAGGGTCAATCTGCTTCATTCCTCCATATCGGCTGCCCATACCTGCAGCCATGACAACTAATACCGGTTTGTTCATTATCAAATCTCCCTTTTGTTTTTACAACCATCTATCGAAATCAAAAACATACGATGCAAGGAAGGAATCTCAGACTGCTGGTTTTTTAGGAGAAGTTTCAGCGATTCACACCACTGTCTTTCAGATATTTACAGCACTGATAAGTCCAATCTGACTGGATAATATCGAAGCCATGCTCGACCAGCCAGCCCCATCCCAAAGCCGGGTCTTTCATCATAGAAACATCGTCCGTGTGACCGGCAGAAAGAGGAACCTTGTAATTGTATAGGACAGCATTTCCCCACAAAGTACGTCCTTTTTTATGCATTGCCTCGATGTACTCTGGCTGGATAACCGGAGCTTTTTCGGTCGAGAACACAAGCTCTGCACCCATGTAGTTAATGTTCATAGACTCAATCAGCTCACTGGCCGTATCATTTTCCATGTAGATAGGCATGAACATATAATCCGGGGCAACTTCTTCAACGGTCCTTAAAACTTCTTTGGTAGGTGCATTTTTGAGCAAGATTTGCTCCTTCATGCCGTGCCGCTCAACCTGCTTGATAACATCAGGGATGAACGCACCACAACGATCCAGATTTAGGATGCAGCGATTTTTCATGTGTTCCAACACTTCATCGAATGTGTTCAACCCGTGTTCCGTCTCGTTGAAATCCACATTGATGAGTCGCAGCTTGCGGATTTCCTCTGCGGTCATCCGGGTCAGATCAATGTGACGATCAAGTTGAAACGGTTCCTTTCCGGTGTGGAAGATGAAGATTTCGCCGTCAAGACTTTTGAATAAGTCCATCTCCAGAATGGCTGCACCGCCGTGCAGTGCGATATCAAAGGCCGGGATCGTGTTGCAAGGGATGTTCACGCCAGCAACACCCCGATGTGCTGCTACCTGAACGCGGTCACGATTATAAAGATGTAACGTATTATTCATGGCGATAGCCTCCTTATTTTTAGTATGGCACACATTTTGAAACGTGTCAATACAGCAAAACATAGAAGTTCTTTCTTGAATATTGTGAAAAAGTTCAATAGTTTTTTGCGAAATGCTCCATTATACTGTAAATATAGAGAAGGTGTCCAATTAGGAGGAAAATCATACTATGCCTACTATTAAAGATATCGCTAAAGAAGCGGGCGTTGCACAAGGCACCGTTTCAAATGTGCTGAACGGACGTGGCAATGTCAGCAGCGATAAAATAATTCTGGTTGAACAAGCATGTGCAAAACTGGGCTATACCATGAATCAACGAGCCAAAACACTCCGGCAGGGCTCATCGAAGCTGCTGGCAGCAATCATACCCAATGTGCACGACAGACGATATACCGACTTCTTTTTAAGCTTTAAGAACTATGCGGAATCTAGTGGCTATTCCGTTCGACTCTATTTTTCAAACGATTTGCTTGCAGAGGAGGAATTCCAACTCCAAACTATCCGTTCCGAAATGACGGCGGGAATTGCTACGTTTTCGTCTTGTACAAAAGATGGCCGGAACATTTATGACGAAATCGGGATTCCAAAGCAGGATGTTGTCTTTGTGGAGCGAAATCCCTTTGATTCCCCTTTCTATATTGGATTCGATTACGCCAAAGCCGGTTTAGAATTAGCAGAAAAGCTAACATCTAAAAAGTGCAGTCGCATTCTTCTCATCACTGAGACTTTGGATTATTCCAGCCAGAATGAATTTTACATGGCTTTTTCGGCTGCATTAAAAGCCAAAGACTGCGTCCTGCACCATGTCCAAACCGATTCGCTGCATTGTTATACCCATTTTTTGCAGGTTTTGAACGATCTTGAATCAGTTGATGCTGTGGTTCTGACTAATTATCACCTGGCAGAAAATTTCAGTAATGTCAGTAAGACATTCTATCCCCATCTTCATTCGCCAATTTATACCATTTCGCCGCTTTTTACAATTCCATCGGTTGGATGTAAAAAATATGAGTTGAACTACCGTCTGATGGGACGCTGTGCTGCAGAGCAGCTTATTAAGCGGAAAGAAAACAAACGATTCGAAATTCAACCAATGATTTTGCATAACGATGGGATGCGGAATTGGTTATCTAAAATTCCGGGTTCGACTTGCAAACGGCTGACGATCCTGACACTGGACAGCCCGACAGCTCGAATTATGGAGAACATGGCGCGTATTTATACGGATGCAACAGGAATCGAAATCAAAGTCGCCATCTGTTCTTATGATGGAATTCACGAGATTCTGAGCGATCTTGGAAACACAGATGCCTATGATGTCATCCGTCTGGATCACACATGGCTTTCATGGTTTGGTGAACATATTTTTGCACCCTTGAGTGAGTTAACATCTTCCAGCGCCGAGCAGTTGTTCGAGCCTTTTATCCCCGGCCTTGTTCCACAATATACAAGTGTGAATGGCGTTGCCTATGCCTTTCCTGAAACACCGAGCGCACAGTTACTGTTCTACCGTAAAGATTTGTTTGAGAACACCGTCCTGCAGCGTCTTTATAAGGAGCAGTATAAGGAAGAGCTTGCGCCGCCGCAAGATTTCGAGCACTTTAACCGTATCGCAAGGTTCTTCACTAGACGTTTCAATGGACATTCCCCCACAACCTATGGCACAACATTGACACTTGGAAACAGTGGCGTTGCTGCAACCGAATATCTAACACGGTATTTCAGTCACTCGCACGATTTGTTCGATGCAAATGGAAATCTGCTCCTCAACACAGACATCGCTATTCAATCCATGAAGGAACTTATCGAAGCCAAGGATTATTCTCCCAAACGATATAATAGTTGGTGGCGAGAATCGGCACGTGAGTTTGCCGCAGGCGATACAGCAATGTCTATCATTTTCAGCAATTATGCCTCAGAGATGATGGACAGTGATTCAGTTATTATCAATAAAATCGGTTACACATATCTTCCGGGGCAGAATTCTTTGCTGGGTGGCGGCTGTATTGGAGTATCCAAAAACAGCCAAAACAAAACGGAAGCATTTGATTTTATAAAATGGATTTGCAGCGAGGAGATTACGACTGCCATGACCCTTCTAGGCAGTGTTTCTCCTTGCGAAAAAACGTACAGCAACTATGAGGTCCTTGATACCTATCCTTGGCTTGGACTCTCTCACAAGTGTATTGCACAGTCAAAGATCAATCGTATTCCCCCGCAGAAAGCAACCTGCTTTGATGAGCGCAGATTTTTAAGCATCTTAGGCATGGCGGTCAATACGGTATACAATGACACAGCAACTCCACAAGATGCCTTAACCTATGCCATTCAAAGCTACAATCGCACTATGAAATAAAATACAGCCTCCGAGTTTAGGCATAGCGCCGATATCTCGGAGGCTGTATTTTTGTGATTAAACATCACCTTGAAGTGTCTCAAATTCGTCCCATGCAAAAGACCATGATGCAACAGAAGGAGTCAACGGCACAGTGATTCCAGTTTTTTCGGGAGAGGGTGGAACAAAATGACCTTCTACTCCTTTTACCGAAACACCGTTTTCATCCAACGTGACGATTGCATAGATTGGATCTGCATAGGGAACAACAAATTGCAAATTTGGGAACTTCGCTTCAATCTCAGAGCTGTAACGGTGCGTTGCGTACGCAGTTCCCGCCCAGTAGTTGGAGATACTGTTAAGGGTATAATACAAAATTCCATTTTCAAAATGCCTGATATCCCGATGAACATGACCGTTCATGCAGAACTGAATCCGCTTTCCTGCTGCTCTGCCTTCCCGGATAATCTTCTGCAGGTCGTCAACATTTCTGAGTCCGCGAGGGCAGGCATAGAGCGGCTGATGCGAAAAAATCACGATGGGTTCTGTCGCAGAAAGAACTTCTTCCCGAAGCCACACAAGCTGCTGTTCTCCAAGATACGGGAGGTCTGTGGTTTCAAAATATTTTCCAAAATTGTAATCCACAAGGTCGCCGTGTTCATCCCGATAAGAGTTGCCGTCCAGAACGATGAAGTGCCAGCCTTTGAGATGGAACGAGTAGTAGGGCTTTTCCATCCCATACATTTCCAGAGCATCTGCCTTGGAGCAAAAATCACACTCATGATTTCCGAGGAGATGATACTTCGGTTTGGAAAACAAATTAAATTTATTCAGAATCTCTAGTTTTGGTATTTCAGTCGGACATTCCATTGCATATTTGAGATTGATGGGCATTTTCTCCGGTGCACATAGACAGGTCGAAGTGTCCTTGGGATAAGAAAAATCACCCAGCTGAATGATAAAATCGACATCGGCCTTTTGTGCGGCATCCAGAAAAGCATCTATTCGCATCATGCCATCGTGCATAATGTCCAGATGCAAATCTGTCATTGCTGCGAAGGTCACAGGTTGTGTTTTCATATCAATTCTCCTCTATTTCGTTTCGGATCAGCACACTTGTTCGGAATGAGGTAGTATTCTATTTGTGTGTACTTCTTTACGAATTCTATGCAGAGAGACCACTGTAGCAGCTACTTTCTGCATCGCAAATATGCGCCCTGTTGTATACATTTTTCACCTCCTATGGTAAATTTCTTTATGCTGATGCTATTCTATCACTTTTTTTGAAACGTGTCAAAATAATTATTGACGAATCCCAGTGCTTGTTCTATAATGGACATATGAAAGCTGTATTCGAGGAGGTATTAGTATGGATCAAATCCCTGAATTTTACCAACCGCACCATCATCGGAGAACTGCCATCCGAATCATCAAATCAAAGGCAGGGCACTACGGTCTACCAATATTTCACTTTGATGCCGACTTTTTCTTGGAAGCTGTTAACGACCCACATTTCTGCTATGAAACGGATAATGAATTCGTTGTCTATGTGGAACACACACAGTTAGCAGATGCTTGTCTTGCAACCTGCTCCTTTGATACCGAAAACAAGTATGAGGTAACTGCAATTCTCTGTGAAAAGCAGACTCTTTACTTCGAGAACAAAAACGGTATCATCACCTTTAATTTTGAGATCAGCGGTCTGACCGGGCCAACACGAACGCTATATGTACATTCTATTCTGCGTGATCCCGGTTTGACCCTGCGAATTGAGCAGAACCATATCGGACGACGTGCAGGAAAATACCGCGAAGGAGATTATCCGGCAACCGAAATTTTAGCAGCAAACCATTATATGTTTGCCATGCGCGAGATGTTGTATGCACTTGATCTCCCGCAGTATTTGAACCGGAATCGTCTGGGTTATCTCCTGATTTTGGGCTTTGAAACGAACAATGAGATTCATACAGATTACCCTCCACACTGGCATCTCATTTATCGCTGGCCCAATCATGCTGGTTCTCCTGCACCTCACATTTACCTTGCCCCCGATGGTAAGATGACAGAAAACGCGTGCTATGTAGACTGTGCTCATGGCACGCATCGTGACTATTCCGCAGGTGAATGGTGTCCCTTTGTTGACCCTTATGGACATGATGTATGTGCTATCCGGATAAATGCGGATGGAGGAATGTCTATAACCAAACCGATGTCCTCCATTTATACGATGAGTGCCTATACTCCAGATGTTGGTGTGACCATCTATAAGGATGATACACTCATTGGCACAATCCGAACGGAAAATGATACGGATCAAGGAATTTTCAATGTCACATGGAACAGTACTGGAAATCTCAACTTCCACGGTAGCTATTCCGAAACCATCGAGTACAACCCCCTTACAGGTGCAATTCTTAAAATAAAACGATAATTGATACAAGTCCCTCAATGCCACATACAGTTTTGGGGGATTGTTGAACAGATAGTTGTACGTCATTAAGAGACTTTCTCTGAAAGAGGATGATTTGTCAAAACTGTTCTGTAGAATTGCTGCTATAAATTATTGATATCCCGTCCATCCGAGCGGAGTCCTGTTTTTCAGGGCTCCGCTTTTTGATGTTGTGCAAGTTTGATCTTGAGAAATCCAATGATTTATCAATACCAGTTTTGAAACAAGCAATATATGTAGTAAAATTTCAGTATTTATATTCTATTGAAGGTTTTTGCCGCAACGTGTACTCTTTTTAGGGAAAGCACTTGTTGTTTTGAAGATGAGAGGTATGCTGTGGCAAAATCAAAAGGGAAAAGTCGTTCTACACAGGTGCGTTCAAAGCTTGCGATACAAGTTGGTGAACGAATCCGTAAAACTCGTAAACAAGAAGGACTTAGTATCGAAAACTTTGCACTTCGTTGCGACATTCACCCGTCCTATGTTGGTCATATAGAGCGAGGAATGCAGAATCCGACGCTTTCCACCTTGGAGCGCATCAGTCAGGGTTTGGGAATCAGCATGGATGACCTTTTCAAGGACATAGATACACCGATCAATGTGGAGAACGCTGCAATACGACATCTATCTCAGGTCATAAGCGAGTTGTCCCCTGAGCAAACGCAACAGCTTCTGCAGATTGTTGATAGTGTCATGGCAATCAAAAACGAATATTTATAAGATAACGCTCTCTTATCGAGGGCGTTTTCTTGTTGCAAAAAAGTGACACTGTACAATAGGAAGCAACGGATTGCTACATATAAATAGCCTTTTTTCGAGCGATATAAACATCGAACATTCGTTCACTTTGTGACATTCTACAGTTGTTATTTGAATTTATTTGATATTTATACAAAAAACCATTGAGCATATTGCAGCATGAGAAAAAATGCGGTATAATCGGCGCAATCTACACAGATCGAGTAGGATAATAAAAAAGAATGGGAGGCGTACACATGAGTTGTTTTGGTTCAAAGCATGAGTTACTGCAAGTTGCAGACCATGTAATCGCTCATTATTATCAGCGTGTTCCGTTTGTACGGAATCATCCGCAGGCGATAGACTTGGATATGCTTGTGATGGAACTGATGGGCGGTAGCATCAAGATGTTCCCACTATCTAAAGATGGCTCTATGTTAGGCATGACTGCACATGAGCGCCTTATAATCCGAATGGAACTAGAAGATGGCACAATCATTTGTGACACGTTGCGCCCCAAAGACATTGTGATAGATTCCTCGCTGGCAGGTTTCCACAACACCGGAGTGCGGAACTTTACTTTGGCACACGAAATCGGGCATCAGCTTTTGCACATTTATTATCCACTTCTGGCTCTTTCAGACCAGTTGGAAGAAGACTGTGCGGACATTATTGCAGAAGGTCTTTTGCTGCCAGAGTGCCTTGTGAGGGCCTCCATGGCATTCTTCCAGTTCCCTGACACGTTATCTCATATATCCAGATCGCAGTTAGATATGAACTACCCTAGTTTTAAGAAGATGGCGAGGCAACTAGGTGTGCAGCGTCAGCTTCTTGCAAATCGTATGAAGTATTTGCATATCCTGACCAGCGATGTTCCGTATCGCCACACACTTTCGTTGATGGAGGCAGGGTGATAATGAAAGACAGACTTAAAGAACATATGGAAGGCTGGCGTTTCTGCGAAAAATGCGGCATGAAGCTTTATCAAAAGATAGATGGATGCAGCGGCACGATTCATCTGAAATGTCACCGCTGCAATACACTCCTCCGCATTGATTTATCATTCCGAAGAAAGAAGTGACCCTCTAAAAAAAAATCGGGTGCATTGCACCCTGAATATGGACTGTTCGCACCGAGCAACGGGCCGTCACCTCCGGGTGATGTATGAAACGTAGCACCAAATGGCCGGGCAGCAGCTTGACTGAAAGATCTTCAATCTTTCGGTCGGCTGTTGTCCGGCTATTTTTTATAGCTTCAGGAAGCCTGCTCCCGAAAAGGAGCAGGTTTTATGTTTACCCTCTTTTCATGGCTGCCCCAAGCGGCGAAATATCCGTAGTGTCTCCAGATTTTCGACATTTCACGTTTTATCGAAAATTTGGAGGTTACACATGGACTCTCGCATTCTTCACTACGAGTTTGTCACTGGTGAAAGTGTCAATATTACTGTTTCTGCCGAGATTGCGGAGGTCATCTACGATTCCCGCCGCATGGAACACGCCAGCAACGAGCGTTCACGCTATCATACGGCTTTTTCTTTGGATTCCGAGGATTACGAGGGAACAAATCTGGTTTCCGAGAAAACCCCGGATGATTTGATGGAGGAACTGGAAGATCAGGAGCATCTGCTTGACTGCCTTGCACATTTAAGTGAAAACCAGCGTCAGCGAATTTTGATGCTGGCTCAAGGTATGAGCATCACAGAGATTGCCCGTGTTCAACACGCTGATCGCACCACTGTAAGAGAATCCATTCAGGCTGCTCGAAAAAAATTCAAAAAATATTTTTGAGAACACCCCCCGTTTTACCCCTTGTTTTCTGTTAACAGTGAAAGGTCTGCCACACAGACCGCTCACGAACCTTGAAAACTGAATAGTTCCGTCATCTGGTACTCCGATAATGATACTTCCGTAATTCGCGGCCCGGTCACAGAGCAGACGGGGTGGCTGAAATGCCAATGAAGCGGTAAAAGTCCGCTGCCAGATGTTTATGCCCCACTCGCAGGGAGCCGAGGGCGAATATGCGAGACCTTAACTTATTAAATCAGGCGTGGCCGAATGCTGTTTTCGGCCTTCGTCCACGCCTGTTCTTTTTACTTATTCCATATATCCACATTTTCGTCCTACATAGGAGGTTTTATGAACGAAAACGACCGTACCACCTTAGAGCAAGCGATCTACGAGGAAATGGAACTGACCCCGGAGATGATCCGGTCCATCCGCACGCTCTGCGGTGTCTGCCTTTGTAGTTTTGTAGAATCCAAGGCGTTCAAAATCGCCATTGTTCCCAGCGCAGACCGGAGCATGGACACTTGCACTGTCTGCCAGACCCGGCGCGGTCATGACTACGTTGTGATGAACCGCTGAACAAACACACCGCCCACTGCCAAGGAGGTGCAACGGGTGGTGTACATATTGCAAAAGGAGGACAGCTATTGATTCAAAACTGGAAATTCCAGCGCGGAGACATTTTCTTCACCCGTTTCGACAACGCCATCGGTTCAGAGCAAAGCGGGAATCGTCCGGCAGTCGTTCTCCAGAACGATGTGGGAAATTTTTACTCGCCCACGCTGATCGTAGCCACATTGACAAGCAAGGCAGCCAAAAAGTACACCCAGCCGACCCACTGCCTGCTGGTGAACGATTTTCTCTCCGTTCCGTCCATCGTTCAGGCAGAGCAGATCTTTACCATAGACAAAAGCAGGGTGCTGAAATTCCTCGGACACCTCACCCCGGAGGAAATGAGCCGGGTGGATGATGCTGTCCGTGCCAGTCTTGCCCTGAACCCGATGGGGAGCATTCAGCGGCTTCCACCCATCATCCGCTCTACGGCGGCTTACGCACCGCCTGAGGTGGTTGACGGCAAGCCGCCCATCTATCCTTACACGCCCATCAAATCGTCCTTTGAGGACGCCGGGAGCGTTGAGGACATGATGCTGTACACCGAACTGGAAGCTGCGGTACACGCAATGATCCAGCGGCTGGAATATAGCTTCACGTTCAACCCCAGCCTGCTCACCATCCCAAAGCGTAAGCAGCAGGTTGCTGAAATTCTGAAAGAAGCCGAAACGTACATCTGGAGGATCAAGGAGGAAATGCGATGCGCCTGAAAGACAACAACAATCCCTTCATCCATGTCAACCCGCCGTACCAGCTCATGGTCATCCACAGCAGCAAGCTGGTCTACCCCCGCGAACTGTATCAGCGCGGTGTGGAGCGCAAGCGTGTGGAACTGATCGCCGCCCACTTCAACGAATATGTGGCAAATGAGCCGAAGGTCAGTTTCCGCAACGGTCAGTTCATCGTAACGGATGGGCAGCACACCATCGAGGGGCGCATCCTCCGCAACGGCGGCAAAGATCTGCCGATTCTCTGCAAGGTGTACACGGGCATGACCGTGGAGCAGGAAGCCCTGCTCTTTGCCGAGCAGAACGGCTTTTCCGCGCCGCTGACGGCAGGCATCAAGCTCCGTGCCAAGGTTGTGGGCGGCGATGCCATTTCCAAGGCGTTTCTCGCAGCCACCAACCGGGTGGGGTTGAGTCTCAATTATGACAGCCAGCAGCTGACCGATTACCGCATCGGCTGCGTTGGTACGGCTTTCCGGCTCTACAAGCAGATGGGCGAACCGCTCTACTGTGAAACGATGCGGCTGATCGTGGCAGCATGGGAGGGCAAACCGGATTCGTTCCGGGCATCTGTTCTGAAAGGCATGATGCACTTTGTGGAGCTGTACCACGGCGAGTTCAGTGAAGAACGGCTGCTCCGTGCGCTGCGCAACATCCACCCGGTCGATATTTACCGCATCGGGCAGGACGACCCCGCAAAGCTGCGCGGATGGAAAAAATACGTTTTTCCCATCTACACCGCCTACAACGGCAAGTGCAGAAAAGACGCACTGCCGATGAAATTCTGATATTTTCAGGCATACCTCCCATATACACAAGGGGCATCCGCAAACCGCAGATGCCCCTTGTTACATATCAAAGCGCAATATATAGTGTTCCTGTATTCGTTTAACACAACATATAGAGAAAAGAGGTATTCTATGCGCTCTCAGTTCACTTCGTATGACCAGCTTCCCATCACCCTGACAGCCGATCATGTCGCTGCTGCGCTGGGCATCTCCCGCGCCAACGCTTACATCCTGCTCCGTTCGGACGGCTTTCCCACGCTCCACATCGGTAAGCGGATGGTTGTACCCAAAGACCGTTTTCTTCAGTGGATCACGGACAGCGTAAATGGCTGATCTGACATCCTTGATTCAAGAGGTTTCTTTTTCTATACTATTCCCGAAACGACTTGACATCAGGAAGGAGGCAATATGCCAAGCAAACGTTCACACGGCGAGGGTACGCTTCGCCACCGCAGCGATGGTCGCTGGGAATTACGTATGATGGACGGCTACCAGAAAGATGGTTCGCCGCGCTTCAAGACCTTCTATGGCAAGACCCAGAAGGAGGTCAAGCTCAAACTGAAAGAGTATCAGGATGCGCTTATCAGCGGTGTCCAGCTGGACACGATCCTGTACTTTGAGGATTGGGCTGATACATGGTTCGAGGGTCACAGGGATAATATCGCTCCCACGACACAGGAAAGCTACAAATACTGCCTGAAAATGCTCAAAGAGGGATTTTATCATCGCCCCTTGACCGTCATACGCCCCATCGACATTGAAAACTTCCTGAAAGGGATGCGGCGCGATGGCCGCTCAGATTCTTACATCAGCAAGGCACGAGGGATGCTCTACCAAGTCTTTCAAAAGGCAGAAGCCAATGACCTTGTGCGCCGCAACCCGGTCCGGCTTGCTGAAAAGATGCGGGCAACCGGCACCGCAAAGCGCAAGGAAGCCTTTACCACAGCGGAAGTCGCCCACTTAATGAAGGTTCTCCCCGATGACCGCATGGGCTTAAGCATCCGGCTTTTGCTCGGCACTGGAATGAGAATGCAGGAACTTCTGGCTTTGGAGCCGCAGTTTATTGAAGAAGATGGCTCTGTCATTCACATCCGGCAGGCAGTAAAGGTCGTAAAAGGTACGGTCAGCATCGGCAGTCCGAAATCCAAAGACAGTATCCGGGATATTCCGGTGCCGCTGAATGTCCGCCCCTGTGCCATCAAGCTGCGGGATACCACCGACCAGTTCATCTGGGAAAGCCCCAAGACCGGCTTGCCCTGCAATCCCACCCATTTCCGAGATGTGTTCCGCAAATCTCTGGAAGAAGCGGGCGATGTCCGCTTGCTCACACCGCACAGCTGCCGCCACACCTATGTGTCGCAGATGCAGGCGTTGGGCGTGGATATTCAGACCATCCAGAGCATCGTAGGCCATGCCGACACCGAGATGACTGAGCATTATCTCCATGTTCAGGAATCCATTCGGCAGAGTGCGATCCAGTTGTTCAGTGAGGCGTTTTCGGCCTGAAAATTGGACGGAACGACACTAATTAGACCAGATAAAATCTTTGGCATTGTGGTCAAAATTGTGGTCAAAACCAAATGAGGTCAGCCCACAAACAAAAAAATCCAACGATTTCTAATGTGAAATCATTGGATTTATGGTCCGAGTGGCGAGAATCGAACTCACGGCCTCTTGAACCCCATTCAAGCGCGCTACCAAAACTGCGCTACACCCGGATATCTGCAAGCGGCTGTCGCTCACAGCTCATTTAGTATACCCGACGAGGGCGGTTTTGTCAAGCACTTTTCTCAAAAATCCTCCTCAGAATTTTCCAAGATGGCTTCGGTCGGGCTTCGCGGAGCGTCGAGCTCCACGGTCGCCAGCGCCACAGCGAAAACGCTCTCGGCACCGGCGGCCAGCAGGGCCTGGGTGCAGGCGGTCACAGTGGCACCGGTGGTGATGACATCATCCACGAGAAGGATGCGCTTCCCTGCCACCTGTTCCGGGTCTGTCACACGGAACGCGCCAGATACATTCACCAGCCGCTCATCGAAGGAGAGGCCCTCCTGCCGCTTGCCGGAGCGGGCACGGACCAGCAGCCTCGGCTCCAGCGGGACGCCCACCGCGCGGGCCACGGACCGGGCCATCCGCTCCGGCACGTTGTACCCGCGCACCCGGCTGGAAGCCGGCACCGGCACCACGCAGTTGTAGCCGATGGCAAGGCCGGGCACGGTCTCCACCTCCGGCCCGAAGCCGCGCATCCGGACTTTGCTCCCGAACAGAAGCCGCGCCATCTCCACGCCCAGCTCATCGGCAGCCCACGGGGCAGCCTGGAACTTTGCCCGCAGCACACCCCGCCGGACGCAGCCCGCATAGCGGTAGGGCGCGGCGGCACCTTCCAGATTTTTGATGTAGTGCCGCTCCCTGGCCAGACGAAAGGTCGGGCGGCGGCGCAGCGTTTCCAGTTCCTCTTTGCAATCGGGGCAGGCGCTCACCGACCCCAGCACCCGGTCACAAAAAGGGCAGCGGCGCGGGTAAAGCACCCAGCGCAGCTGCCGCAGAATGCGGCCAACGCCGCTGTTTTCGATTTGCATCAATCGTTCTTGACCGCGATGATGACCCGCACCTTTTTGCCTGCCGTGCAGCCGAAGTTGTCGTACCAGCCGGTGAGCTTGTACTCGTCGGTGTTCACGGAGGCCAATCTGGTGGGGTAATACTGGCCCTTGTACCACAGGTAGACCTGGGCATCGTCGGCCATCTCATAGCGGGTATTGCCCGACAGCACCGACGCCGCACCCACGCGGTCGATCTTCAGCGGCATCAGCTGGACCATGCGCTTGACCGAGCCGGTGGTCTCCTGCCGCACTGCAACGCCGCCCGCGATGACCGGGTACTTGATGGCAGTGCTGAAGCTGGCGGGCGCGCCGTTCACGTAGCACACGTAGGTCGCGCCGCCGCCGATGAACCGAAGGATCTGCTTGAAGGGGGTGCCGGTGATCTCGGCCACCTGCTTGAAGCCGATGCTCAGCAGCGAACCGGTGTTGCTGGTCAGCTTCTGCCAGGCCGTGGAGAGGATATCGCCGGAGACGATGCCCCACAGGATCTCGCTCGTCGTGGGCACCAGAAGGCTCGTGATCTGGTCGGTCACGGTCCCCTGCGTCGTGGAATCGGCAGACCCCGTTGTCCCGTTCTTGTTACCGGTGGTGGTTCCGGTGATGGTTCCGCCCGCCGTGGACGAACCGCCGGACGAATTTGCACCGGCGTTGAAGCTGGTGATGAAGCTCTTGAGGTCGGTGTAATTGACCGCGAGGTTCTTCACATCATCCAGCACACCGTACTTCCACAGGTCGCCGGTCACATCGTTCAGGATGAGGCGGTCGATCTGGCCAGCCTCATTGACGGTGTAGTAGCGGACGTCCGAACTGCTCAGTGTGACCCCCGATAGGCGGCTGGGACGAACCGTCCCAGCCACACCCTCCGAAGTCGTATCCAGAATCTCTACATCGTCGGCCAGAGCGGCATCGCCCAGGGCCGTGGCGTTCTCGTTGATGGTGCCGCTGGTCGAGCGGCCGCTGACATGCTCCACATTCTCGCCGTCCGGGCCTACGGTGATCTCCACCAGCCAGCCCGCCGGGAAATTCAGGCTTTTATCCACATTCACGGTGCGGGTGATGCCATCGGTGCAGAGGACGGCCACTTTTTGCAGCACGTCCGCGCCGTTCTCCTCGATGAGGCTGCGGGCGGAAGACTGGACGACGCCGTAGAAGACGCTGTCGGCCTCCTCGCCGGTCACGATGCCGGCGGCCTCATTGTTCATGCCCAGCAGCAGGGTCACGACCTGACCCACGCCGCCGCCGTTCAGGGAGGACACCTGCGAGGCCACGGCCGAGGAGCCGAGGGTGTAGGTGCTGCCCGCCACGGTCACGGACGTCGGGGCGCTGGCGCTGGGCGAGACTGCCGTGATGCGGCCTGCCGCGCGGCGGGTATAGATCCAGACAGTCTGTAAACTTTCGCTGTAGTAATACACATCGTACTTCGTCAGCTCAGCGGAAGAAGAGACTTTGTCGTTGCGGTAGACGCTCACAGGGGCAAAGGGCAGCTGCGTGGTGCCGTCCGCGATGAAGGGGCCTTTCAGGCTGCTCAGCATGACGCTGGACGTATCCACCTGACCGTTCGAGACCGTGAAGCCCAGCGAGGTGCCGTAGGCACTGCCGCTGGCGGCGTTGGCCGTGAGCGCATTGTAGAACAGGATGGCGCACTCCTCATAATTCAGAGCCTCACCCTGCTGACGCTCCAGCTGATTGCGCAGACCCAGCTCGCTGGCCTTGTTCAGCTGCGCCTGCGGGAAGGAGCCGCTCAGGTCGGTCATCTTATAGCCCAGCAGCTTGAGCACTGCCGTGACGGCCTCTTCCAGCGTCACGGCGTTGTCCGGGCGGAAGGTGCCGTCGGTGTAGCCGCTCATCCAGCCCTGCTGCACCGCAATGCGGACATAGGGCGCATACGCCGAGCTGCCGGGCAGGTCCTTGTACAGGGTGCCCACGGCCCCCTGCGAGCCTACGCTCTCCCGGAAGGTGGAATAGGCCACCAGCATCCGGGCAAAGGCCCCGCGGGTGACCACGGCGTTCAGCGCCGCCGTCTGGGTGGAGTCCATGCCGTCCAGCGTGATGGACAGCTGCACGGCGGTGTTGGCATTGCCCGCCGCTGCGGCCGGGAGCGCCAGCATCGACACGGCCATGCTGACCGCGAGAAGGAATGCGAGAAGACGTTTTTTCATCTGGGGAACCTCCTTAATCATACCGCAGGGCTTCGATGGGGTTGAGCCGTGCGGCGCGCTTGGCGGGCAGGTAGCCGAACAGCACACCGATGCCCACCGAGATGCCGAATGCCACTGCGATGGAGTTGAACGACGGGCTGACGGTGACATCCACGCCGGATGCGACCATGGGCAGGATGCGGTTGGCCGCCATCGAGACGACATAGCCCAGCACGATGCCGAGGAAACCGCCCAGCGCCGAGGTGGTGGCAGCCTCCACCACGAACTGCGCCAGGATGACCCGTTCCTTGGCACCCAGTGCCTTGCGGATGCCGATCTCGCGGGTGCGCTCGGTGACGGACACCAGCATGATGTTCATGATGCCGATGCCGCCCACCAGCAGCGAGATGCTGGCGATGCCGGTGAGGATGACGATGACCATGTGGATCATCTTGTTCATCTCTTCCAGGAACTCGCTGGCGCTGTACACATAGTAGGCGTTCTCGCTCTTGAGTACGTTGTACAGACCCGCCTCCATCACGGCCTTGGCATCGTTGGCCTTGCTCTCGTCGGTCATGATGGCGATGTAGCTCTGATTCGTGGACGTGTTGGACAGGCGCATCACCGTGGTGTAGGGCAGGTAGACGCAGGCGTCATCCGAGCCCTCCTGCAGGCTGGGGTCGCTGACCTTGGCGGCCAGCACGCCCACGATGCGGAACTTGTTGGCACCGATCTTCAGCGTCTGGCCCACGCCGTTGCCGCCGAAGGCCACGCGGTTGAGGTAGTCGCCGATGATGCAGACCTGCTTGTTGTCTTTGATGTCCATATACTGCAGGCCGCGCCCCTTGGCAATGGTGTAGTTCTTCAGGGTGGTGTAGTCTTCATCCACACCGTAGATGTTGAGCCAGCGGTAGGTGCTGGTGCCGATCTTCAGGTCGCCGCTGCCGCTGAAGTCGATCTGGGGCGAGACGGACTGGATCAGCTCCGGGTTCTTTTCGGCGATGGCATAGACGTCGTCCACCGAGATGGTGCGGGAGCCATAGCCCCAGACGTTGATGTTCAGGGTGTTGGTTCCCATGGCGGAAAAGCTGTCCCGCATGCTCTTGGTCATGCCATTGCCCAGGCCGACGATGACGATGACCGCCATAACGCCGATGATGATGCCCAGCATGGTCAGGAAGGTGCGGAGCTTGTTGCTCCAGACATTCTGGATGGCCTGCCGGAAGGTCTCGATGATCATGCCTGCACCTCCTGTTCCGCCGTTTTTTCCGGGGTCTCCGGCAGCAGAGTGGGCTGCACGATGGCCTCCGGCGCATGGGAATCGCCGTCGTAGACGACCCGGCCATCCTCCAGACGGATGATGCGGTCGGCCTGCACGGCGATGGAATTGTCGTGGGTGATGAGGACGACGGTGTGGCCCTCCTCATGCAGCTGCTGCAGCATCCCCAGCACTTCGCGGCCGGTGTGCGAATCCAGCGCGCCGGTGGGCTCGTCGGCCAGGATGACCGCCGGGTTGCGCACCAGCGCCCGCGCGATGGAAACGCGCTGCTGCTGGCCGCCGGAGAGCTGATTGGGCTTGTTCCGGATCTTGTCGCCCAGGCCCACCTGCTCCAGCACGGCGCGGGCGCGGCGGTGGCGCTCGGCGCGGGGGATGCCCGCATACACCAGCGGCACCTCCACGTTTTCCAGCAGGTTCAGCCGGGGCAGCAGGTTGTACTGCTGGAAGATAAAGCCCAGCATCTCATTCCGGATGGAGGCCAGCTCGTTGCGGTTCATCCGGCCCACATCCCTGCCGTTGAGCCGGTAGGTGCCGTGGGTGGGCACATCCAGGCAGCCAATGATGTTCATGCAGGTGGATTTGCCGGAGCCTGACTGGCCGACAATGGCGACGAACTCGCCCTTGTCTATTTTCATGGTGATGTGGTCTGCGGCCTTGACCGTGGTATCACCCATCTGGTAATACTTGCAGACCTCATCAAACTCGATCAGAGCGCTCATCGTTCCTCCTATCAGAATGGCATGATATATCCGCCGTCGTCATAGTAGCTGTCGCTGCTGACGGAGCTGGGGTCGTAGCCGATGGTGTCGCCCTCCTGGATGCCACTGACGATCTGGGTATAGTCGTCGTCGCTGACACCGGTCTTGACCGGCACATAGACGAAGCCCTCCGGGGCCTCCATCGCCGTGTCTGCGTTGGCGGCGCTGGGGGAATCCTTTGTGACGAGCACATAGCTGCCGCGCACCACCGCCGCATTGGGCACGACGAGGGCGTTCTTCGCCTCGGCCACCACGATCTCCGCGTTGGCGTTCATGCCGGGGCGCAGGCCGTCGGTGTCGTCGATGCGGATGCTGACGGGGTAGGTCGTAGTGCCGCCGTTGGAGGCGCCCTTCATCGAAACGCGGGTCACGGTGCCCACATAGGTCTTATCCGGCACCGCGTCGGCGGTGATCTGGACCTGCTGGCCCACCGAGATGGAGCTGATCTGCAGCTCATCCACGTTGATGCTCATTTCCAGATAGCTCAGGTCATAGACGATGCAGAGGGTATCGCCGGCCTTGACGGCATCGCCCACCTTGGCGTCCTTTTCAATGATGGTGCCGCTGATGGGGGCGGTGATGGTGTAGTTGTTCATGGCGTCCTGCAGGTTCTGCATCGAGATCTCCGCGCTGCGCAGGGATTCGGACGCCGACTGGATGGACTCGGTCAGGTCGTCGCCGGACAGGCCGAGGATGATGTCATCCTTCGCCACTTCCGAGCCTTCCTGCACATTGATGGACGTCACCGTGCCGGCCGCCTGCGCCGTCAGAGTGCGCTCAGCCTGATAGGCAAAGGTGGCCGAGCCGATGGAGCTGACCCCGTTGATGGAGGCGGTGGCCGCCTGCGCCGTGGTCAGGCCGCCTGCGTTCTTCACCGTGATGGTCACGGTGCGGGTCAGCAGATTGCCAGCACTCAGCGCATCGGTGCCGCTCACAGAGGTCACGGTGCCGTCCAGCTGCTCAAAAGTGCCGTCCAGCGTCACAGCGGCGCTCTGGCCCACCGAGAAATTTGCCGCATCGGCTGCGGGGAACTCCAGCGTCAGCAGCATTCTGGAGCTGTCGCGGATGACAGCCACCTCCTGGCCGCTGGTCACTTCATCGCCCTTCGTCACCTTCAGGCTGCTCACCACGCCCGCCACCTCGGCGCGGACATACTGGCGGTCCACGACCTTATCGTAGCTGCGCTGCGCCTGCTGCATGGCGATCTCGGCCTTTTCAAAGTTGGTGGAAGCGTCCGAGTTGTCGATGGTGTAGAGCACGTTGCTCTCCTCCACGATGTTGCCTTCCTCAATGGTGCCGGTCAGCACCTTGCCATCCACCAGGCTCTTGACGGTGTAGGTATTGGCGGGGTTCAGCGTACCGGTGCCGCTCAGGGTGTTGGTCACATCCCGGCGCTCCGGGGCGGCCTCCGTGTAGCTGGCATCCACACTCGCAGGCTTGGCCTGCTGGGGCCGGAGCAGGAACACGCCGCCTGCCACTGCCACGCAGAGCACCGGCACCAGCCACTTCCAGTTCTTTTTCAGGAACGGGACCGGGCCCTTCCCTGCGGCAGCTGCTTCGGGCGTCTGCGCTTCCGGGGTGTCCTTCTTCTTTTTCCAGTTCATGTTGCTATGCTCCTCCTATATGTCCGGGCAGACCGCCCGGCAGGTTGCAGACTTGTATAAGTGTAGTGTATCGCATTTTCCCAGCTTGCACAAGCGTCCAAATTTCATTTCCCCACATTTTTAACAAAAAGGGAAGTTTTTGTGGAGTTCTGGCCCCTGAAAATGCAAAAACGGTCTCCCGGAGTGTTCCGGGAGACCGCTGAAACGCTTATTTCAAAAACGAACTTATGCGTTTGCCTGAGCAGCAGCAACAGCGCAGGCAACGGTAGCACCGACCATGGGGTTGTTGCCCATGCCGATCAGACCCATCATCTCAACGTGTGCAGGCACAGAAGAAGAACCTGCAAACTGCGCATCGCCATGGACGCGGCCCAGAGAGTCGGTCAGGCCGTAGCTGGCAGGGCCGGCTGCGACGTTATCGGGGTGCAGGGTACGGCCCGTGCCGCCGCCGGAAGCGACGGAGAAGTACTTCTTGCCATTCTCAATGGCCCACTTCTTGTAGGTGCCGGCGACCAGGTGCTGGAAGCGGACGGGGTTGGTGGAGTTGCCGGTGATGGAGCACTGAACGTCCTCCTTCTTCATGATGGCAACACCCTCCATGACGTCGTTTGCGCCATAGCACTTGACGGCTGCACGCTCGCCGTTGGAGAAGGGGATCTCCTTGACGACGGTCAGGGTCTGAGAGGGGATGTCGTACTCAGTCTGCACATAGGTGAAGCCGTTGATACGGGAAATGATGTAAGCAGCATCCTTGCCCAGGCCGTTCAGGATGACGCGCAGGGGGGTCTTGCGGACCTTGTTTGCGGTGCGGGCGATGCCGATGGCACCCTCAGCAGCAGCGAAGGACTCGTGGCCTGCCAGGAAAGCGAAGCAGGTGGTGTCCTCGCTCAGCAGACGAGCGCCCAGGTTGCCGTGGCCCAGGCCGACCTGGCGCTGCTCTGCGACAGAGCCGGGGATGGTGAAGGCCTCCAGGCCCTCGCCGATGGCAGCTGCGCACTCGGCAGCGTCGGTCAGGCCGCGCTTCACAGCGATGGCGGTGCCCAGGGTGTATGCCCAGACAGCGTTATCAAAGCAGATGGGCTGCACACCGCGGACGATCTTGTCGCAGTCGATGCCCTTTGCGAGGAGCATCTCGTTGCAAGCGTCCAGAGACTCCAGGCCGTTGGCCTTCAGGCATGCCTCGATCTTCGGCATGCGGCGATCCATAGATTCAAAAGTTGCCATGCGTTGTTCCTCCTCTCTTATTCCTCACGCGGGTCGATGTACTTGACCGCGCCCTGCTCAGCGCTGAAGCGGCCGTAGGTGCCCACGTTCTTCTCGTATGCCTCATTGGGGGTCTTGCCGTGACGGATATCCTCCATCATCTTGCCCAGCTTGACGAACTGGTAGCCGATGACTTCGTTGTTCTCGTCCAGAGCCAGCTTGTTGATGTAGCCCTCGGTCAGCTCCAGGTAACGGACGCCCTTCTCCTTGGTGGAGAAGATGGTGCCGGTCATGGAACGCAGGCCCTTGCCCAGGTCGTCCAGACCTGCGCCGATGGGCAGACCGTCCTCAGAGAAAGCGGTCTGGCTGCGGCCGTAGACGATCTGCAGGAACAGCTCGCGCATGGCCACGTTGATGGCGTCGCACACCAGGTCGGTGTTCAGAGCTTCCAGGATGGTCTTGCCGGGCAGGATCTCGCCAGCCATAGCAGCAGAGTGGGTCATGCCGGAGCAGCCGATGGTCTCCACCAGAGCCTCTTCGATGACGCCGTTCTTGATGTTCAGGGACAGCTTGCAGGTGCCCTGCTGCGGTGCGCACCAGCCCACACCGTGGGTGTAGCCGCTAATGTCCTTCACTTCATAGGCCTTGACCCATGCGCCCTCTTCGGGGATGGGAGCCGGACCATGCTTAGGACCTTTGGTGATCGGGCACATATTCTGTACTTGCTGCGAATAGGTCATAATCATACTCTCCTTTTGACAAATTGATGCCACGCAGCAGGGGGGCTCCCCTGCCGTTTGCATTCGACCGGGCCCGCCGCTCTCATCGGTACGCCCAGTACTACCACGCATAGTTTCATTATAGAGGACCTTTTCGCAATTTTCAAGACGTTTCCGACAATTTTTCTACAAAGTTTTTGACAGTTATTTTTAGCTAACCGCCACATTTTATGCTTTTCCCGTTTCGTTTGATATTTTTTTGTCAGGTCTGCCAAAAGGTTCAGTTTTTCTTTGGTGGTTTTTGCTGCTGGACCGGCTGCAAGGCCCAGATGGCTGCAAAGCCTGCCGCCGCCCCGCCGATGGCCAGCCAGTGCCGCCCGGTCTCCAGCCCCCAGAGGTTGGCCGCAAAGGGGAACGCCAGGCTGCCCACGCTCTGCCCCAGGGCCAGAAAACCGTAGTTCACCCCCGCGTGGGGCAGACCGAACAGGTCAGTGGAAAGGGCAGGCAACACCGCCGCCAGCGCCGAGTAACAGAAGGTCAGGCTGGCATACACTGCCGCCACGGCCCACCCCTGCGCAAACAGAAACACGCCGGACAGCACGAACGACGCCGCGAACAGGAGCAGATCGGTCGGGCGGCGACCAATTTTATCGCTGAGCAGGGGCATCAACAGCCGCCCGGCCGCACTGCCCACGCTGCCCAGCACCACGCTCCACAGCGCCGCGCGCTCATCCAGCCCCCGCTCCATGCCCAGCTTCAGGATGATGGGGCTGAACAGCAGCACCGCCGGGGTGGAACAGCAGACCGCCCCCGCGCAGAGCCAGTATTGCTTCGTGCCCAGCATCTGCAAGGGGGCCAGGTCGAGCGGCGGGGCGTTCCTGCCCCGGCCCTGTTCTTCCGGCCGCTGCTTTTCGGGCGGCGGGTCGATGAGCAGCAGACTGCCCGCCAGACAGACCGGAAGGGTCAATGCCCCCAGCGCCCAGAACGCGCCCCGGATGCCCTGCACCGGCCCGAAGCCCTTCAGCGCCGTCCGGACGAAGACGGTGAGGAATGCGCCGGACAGACCCACCGCGCCCCCGATGACGCCGGTGGCCAACCCCTTGCGGCCCTTGTACCATTTCTGGGCGCAGGACTGGATGGACGGATATAGAAATGCCGTGCCCAGCCCCGCCGGGATGCTGAATGCCCCAAAGAAAAAGCCGCCCTTCTCCCCCGGCAGCAGCGCCGCCGCAAAGAAACCGCCGCAGAGCAGGGCCGTGCCCCAGAGCGCAGCGCACCGAGGGCCTTTGCGGTCCTGCAAAAAGCCGCCGATCACGCACCCGACGCCGAACGCCGCGATCAGGAGGCCGAACGCATACCCGGCCCCCTGCTCGCTCAGGCCGTACTCGTCCATCACCGGCTGCTGGAATACGCCCCACGCGGCGGGCAGGCCCGTCAACACCTGAATGGCGGCTCCCGCCGCCAGGATGGCCCACGGATGTTTTGCAGAAAACTGCTGCATTTTTACATCACCTCTGCCCTTAGTCTGCCCTTTTTGATTGACAAACGAGCAGATTCTTTTATAATTGTAAGTACTATGAAAAGAATAACCCTCTCAGGCGCTTCGCGCCAGCTCTCCCAAAGGGAGAGCCTCTGGCGGGCCGGTTCTGGCCCTGCTGGCTGCTCAGGCCATCCTTCCGAAAGGCCGTGGGCCTTGCGGCAAAGGGCAGGCAGATGCTGCCCATGAGGACAAGGCTCAGCCGCGTAAGAGCCGAAGGCGACAACGTGCAGACCTGCCCGACATGCCAATGGCTCCCCCTTTTGGGGGAGCTGGCACGCGAAGCGTGACTGAGAGGGTATAGAGAGAGGATCATCCATGAAAACACAGGCATTAAAGGGTATGCGGGACCTTCTTCCCGCCGAGCAGGCCCTGCGCGACTACATTCAGGGCAAAATTCTGGAGACCTACCGCGCCTCCGGCTTCGAGCGCATCTCCACCCCCATGCTGGAGGATATGGAGAATCTGGACAAATCCGACGGCGGCGACAACCTGAACCTTATCTTCAAGGTGCTCAAGCGCGGCGATAAGCTGACCAGCGCGCTGGACTCCGGCGACCCGAAGCAGCTGTCCGACATGGGTCTGCGCTACGACCTGACCCTGCCCCTGAGCCGCTTTTATGCGGCCAACAAGGACAAGCTCCCCCACCCCTTCAAGGTCATCCAGACCGACCGCGTCTTCCGCGCGGAGCGCCCCCAGAAGGGCCGTCTGCGCGAGTTCGTCCAGTGCGACATCGACATTCTGGGCGACGAGTCCCCCAACGCCGAGGTCGAGCTCATTGACGTGACGGCCCGCGCCCTTCTGAGCATCGGCTTCACCGGCTTCACGGTCAACATCAACGACCGCCGCATCCTGCGCGGGATGCTGGAGAGCATGGGTTTTGCCGCCGATACGCTGGATTCCGTCTGCATCACCTTCGACAAGATGGACAAGATCGGTGCCGAGGGCGTCAAGGCCGAGCTGACCGAAAAGCAGCTGCCGGAGAACGCTATCCAGGCACTGGCCGACTTCATCGCCGCCGGTGACGTCACGCTGGATGCCGTCGCTTCCCGCTGCGCCGACCCCGCCATCGCCGACGATCTGAAGTATGTTCTCGCCACGGCCAACGCCATCGCCGACGGCCGCTTCGCCGTGGCCTACTGCCCCAGCCTCGTCCGCGGCCAGGGCTACTACACCGGCATGGTGTTTGAGATCACCTGTCCGCAGTTCAGCGGTGCCGTGGCGGGCGGCGGCCGTTACGACAACATGATCGGCAAGTTCCTGGGCACCAGGGTGCCCGCTGTCGGCTTCTCCATCGGCTTCGAGCGCGTCTGCGGCATCCTGCTGGAACAGGGGTATCAGATCCCCGGTGCCAAGCAGAAGATCGCCCTGCTCTACGGCAAGGAGGCAGATTTCCCCGCCGTCCTCGCCAAAGCCGCCGCTCTGCGCGACAACTACGAAGTCACCATCCTGCCCCAGGGCAAGAAGCTCGGCAAACAGCTGGGTCAGCTCGAAGCTGCCGGTTTCGCCGGTGCCGCCTTCATGGACAAGGACGACGTGAAGATCTTCGCACAGCAGTAACTTTCCCTGCGACACAGAAAGCCCCCGCCGACGAACGGCGGGGGCTTTCATGTTATCGGGCAGCTGTGCAGTCTCTCACCGGGCATGAGAAGAGACTTTTTTCGCATTGGGATAGATGCGCTCCATCCGGGCATTGTCAAAGTGCGCATCCAGAACCACATCGACGGGGTTCGCCGCCTCCACGCCGCTGGTGCGGGCATCGTACCGGGCCAGCGCAAGCGCTGACACCAGCATATTCACTGCCATAAAGACGGCCAGCACCGCCGTCATCCAGGGGCGGATGCGGGATTTCAGCTTTCCCATGCACTTTGCCACCAGCGGGTAGCCGTACCGCATCCAGGTCACCGCCGCAATGCCCCAGAAGAAGCAATACAGCAGGTTGATGCGCCCGCCGAGGTTGAACTTGAAGCCGCTGTAATCCCAGAACACGGTGCCGAACAGCAGCTCGGTGACGGCGCTGCACACATACTCATACGCACCGCCGAGGATGACGCCGAACCAGAAGATGCGACTCTCGCTCTGGTGCTCGCTGCCCCGCAGAAGGACGGCGGCCAGCACCAGCGCCAGCCCCCACACCACGCTGAACGGGCCCCACACCAGGCTCGACCGGCTCATCCAGACACCGGCCGTGATGCGGCAGAACAGGGTCTCCACCACATCGCCGAGGAAGGCCCCCACCACGAACAGCCAGACCAGGTCGGATACACTCATCGCCTTTTCGGCGCTGGTGGTCGGCTCCGGGCGGGCCGCTGCGGGGTAGGCCCGCTGGATGCGGCGCTCGACGCGGGCGGCGATCTTCTGCTGCAGCCGGTCGGTGCCCTTGCCCAGCTCCTGCCCCAGCTGTTCCAGCCGGGGGTGTTTGGCGGCATACTGCCCCACGACCACCACCGCACCGATCTGGTCCAGCACGGCGACCGTCATGCTGACCCATACCGCGATGTGGAGCAGCAGCGGCGGCAGCCAGGCACAGAACCGCAGCAGCAGGTCGTTGCCCCAGCGGACTGCTACTGCGCCCAGCACACCCCACAGGGCAGAATATTGCAGGCAGACGTAGCCGTCCAGGTTGAATTTTTTATCGGAGTAATCCCACCAGCGGCGGTGGTGCACCCGTTCCAGCAGCTTCGCCGTGACCCACTCGACCACGGTCGCGATCAGAAAACTGCCCGCGAACAGCGCGAACCAGCTGCTGCGCAGGTCGGCCAGACCCACAGCCAACAGAACGCCCGCCGTGCCGTAGACGAAGCAGAACGGGCCGGAAGCCACACCGCGGTTGGTGAACCGGCGGCCTTTGGCGGTGGCTACGACCGTCTCCCCCACCCAGCCCAAAAACGAGTAGACCAGATAGATGACGCTGAGGGTATAGAAATTCAATTTCATCGGCTGCTGCCCTCCTGAAACAAAGTGTACTCTGATTGTACCCGGTTTCGGGGCGTTTGACAAGCCCGAATCGCAAAAATGCCACCTCCGGCGCTGCGGCCGAAGATGGCATTTTGAGGTTTTAGATGTTACCGCAGACCAGACCGGAGCGGGTTACAGCTGGCTCTTGTACAGCTCCACGATCTCTTCCACGCTGGTGTCACGCGGGTTGCCGGGGCGGCAGGCGTCGGCGTAAGCGGACTCTGCCAGGAACTGGATGTTCTCTTCCTTCAGGATGCCGTGCAGGTTGGCGGGGATGCCCACATCTGCGCTCAGCTGCTTGACGGCGGCGATGGTGGCATCAGCTGCCTCGGCGTCGTTCATCTCGTCGATGCCCTGGACGCCCATGGCCTTGCCGACAGCACGGTAGCGCTCACCGGCCACGCTCTTGTTGTATTCCAGACCGACCGGCAGCAGGATGGCGCAGGCCACACCGTGCGGGGTGTCATACAGAGCGGACAGGCCGTGTGCCATGGAGTGGACGATGCCCAGACCGACGTTGGAGAAGCCCATACCGGCGATGTACTGGCCCAGAGCCATGCCCTCACGGCCTTCCGGGGTGTTCTGGACGGCACCGCGCAGGTTCTCGCTGATGAGCTTGATGGCTTCCAGATGGAACATATCGGAGATGGTGCAGTGGCCCTTGGTGATGTAGCCCTCAATGGCGTGGGTCAGAGCGTCCATACCGGTGGCAGCGGTCAGGCCCTTGGGCATGGAGGACATCATATCGGGGTCCACGACGGCGATCTCCGGGATGTCGTTGGTATCAACGCAGACGAACTTGCGCTTCTTCTCGACGTCGGTGATGACGTAGTTGATGGTGACTTCGGCCGCCGTACCGGCGGTGGTGGGCACAGCGATGGTGAAGACGGCGTGCTTCTTGGTGGGTGCGACACCTTCCAGAGAGCGGACATCCGCGAACTCCGGGTTGTTGATGATGATGCCGATAGCCTTTGCGGTGTCCATGGAAGAGCCGCCGCCGATGGTCACGATGCAGTCTGCCTCAGCAGCCTTGAAGGCCGCCACACCGTCCTGCACATTGGCGATGGTGGGGTTGGGCTTGATCTCGCTGTACACAGCGTAGGCAAAGTTTGCCGCATCCAGCAGGTCGGTGACTTTCTTGGTCACGCCGAACTTGATGAGGTCGGGGTCGGAGCAGACGAACGCCTTCTTGTAGCCGCGGGCGGTCAGTTCGGGAACGATGTTCTCGATGGCACCGTGGCCATGGTAGGAAATGGTATTCAGTACGATACGATCAGCCATAATTACGATCCTCCAAATCATTGTACCCGTTTTCAGCCGGGTCTCTCTGCCTTTTACTTTACCACATTGTTAAAAACTATGCAATGTCAAATTCTTATGATTTTTATGAATTTTTTATACGCATCTCACTGTTTCTGGACAAATGTGCTGTTTTTGTGCAAAAAAGTACCCTCTCAGGCAAACCCTGTGGGTTTGCCTGAGAGGGTAAGCCTTACCACAGTCGGATGACCTTGATGACGCCTTCGGCCTTATCGCGGGCCAGCTCCAGATGGTGCTGCAGCGCATCGGCGGCGGTGTCCCAGTTGTCGTTCAGGGCCGCATCCAGGATGTGCAGATGCTCCTCGCAGGTCTGGTCCTGATTGATCATGCTCACCTTGCCGGTCATGATGCGGAACCGGGTGTTCAGGCCGGTGATGCGGTCATAGGCCGAGCGCAGGTACTTGTTGGGCAGGCTGCTCATCAGCAGCTCGTGGAAGTCATCGTCCGACTTGCAGAAGTCGTCGATGCGGTCCGGGTGGTGCATCAGTTCCTTATAGTCTTCCAGTGCCTGCCGGGGGATCAGGTTGCCGTAATTGCGCAGCGCATACGGCTCCACCAGAAGGCGCATCTCGAACATGCTGTGCACATCGTCCTCCGTGATGCCGGAGACCATCAGGCCCTTTTTGGGCAGAATGGTGATGAGACCCTCCTGCTCCAACCGGCCCAACGCATCCCGCATGGGGGTGCGGCTGATGTTGCCCATCTCCGCACAGAGCTTCTGCTCGTTGAGAAACTCATTGGGACGGTACTCACAGTTCAGGATCTTTGTTTTCAGGTACTGGTAGGCCTGGAGCTTCAAGCTCTGCTTTGCCTGCTGTTCCATCTCTTTCATCTTTCCAATCTCCTAACCGAACAGATCATTTCATTCCGATGTTCGTCTCAAACAACGCAAAGCCGCCCGAAAGGCAGCTTGTATCCCTGAAATAATCCAACTCATCTCATATAAACATTATCACACAACTTGTCAATCTTTACAAGAGTTTTTCCAAAAGATTGGGAGCTTTTCCGTTTTGCACAGATATTCTGCCGTATTTTCTCGCATTATTCACAAAGTTTTTTGTGCTTGTCACCAACTCTCCCATCTTGTTTTGCATCGAAGGATAAATTGTGGTACACTTGATGCGGAAAGGAAGGCGGATATCATGGCAGGTCGCGGCGGATACAACACCAAAACCCGGCAGCTCATCCTGGATTACCTCATCAACAACCGGCAGCACGCGGTCAGTGCGTCGAATATTCTGGAACATCTGGAGGCCGAGGGCGCCAGCCCCAACCCCACCACCGTCTACCGGTATCTCGACAAGCTGGCGGGCGAACAGCGCATCATGAAATACGTCGCTGACAAGGGCGAAAAAGCGGTGTTCCAGTATGTGGACGAAGGGCGGCACTGCCGGGAGCATCTGCACCTCAAATGTGTGCAGTGCGGGCGGATCTACCACCTGGACTGCCACTTCATGGACGAGGTGCGCGCCCATCTGATGGCCGAACACGGCTTTACGCTCCAGTGCGAGGGAAGCGTTTTGTACGGACTTTGCCGCCGCTGTGCGCAGCAAAATGAGCAGGCTGAACAAACCGCAGAAAATTCAAATTCGGCTGTTGACACGGACAAAAAGCCGTGATACAATTCAGGCAAGAAAAGCGTTGACCGGGAAAAGTAAGGTCCAACCGCTCTTTTTCAGAGAGCGCGGGCAGGTGTGAGCCGCGCAGAGAGCCGGACCCGAACGAACCCCCGTGAGCTTCCCCCTGAACCCGCGCAAGGCGGCAAGTAGGGGCAGACGTGCGCCGCTCGTTATCGCGGCAGTGCTTTCAACGGGGAGAGCGCACAAAAGTGACTGACATGCCCAGCGTGTCGGTAATTTAGGTGGCACCACGGATACGGCAGCATTCGTCCTAGCAAAATGGGATGAAAGCTGCCGTATTTTTTTATTTGAGACCGCTCCGATCCGGAAAGGCGGCATTGCCAAGCAATGACGGAGCGGTCACTTGAGAGGGGTAAGAACGATGTGTTGTGTAATGGGTTACACCGGGCACGATCTGAGTGCCGCCAAGTTCAAGGATTATCTGCTGCGCACCGTGATGCGCGGCCCGGACGACCAGCGGGTCGTGGAAGGGCCGTTCGGCCTGATGGGCTTTGGCCGGCTGGCCATCATGGGCCTGACGCCCGAAGGCATGCAGCCGTTCTACCGCGGAGCCGACTGTGTGGTCTGCAACGGCGAGCTGTACGGCTTCCGCTTTGAAAAAGAGATCCTGAAGCGCCGTAGCTACAAGTTCCAGTCCGACTGCGACTGCGAGATCCTGCTGCCGCTTTATTATGAGTGCGGCCTCGACATGTTCCGCCATCTGGACGCTGAGTTCGCCCTCATCCTCTACGATTCCCGCAAGGACCGCCTCATCGCAGCCCGCGACCCCATCGGCATCCGCCCGCTGTTCTACGGCTACTCCAAGTCCAGCCACCAGATCGCATTCGCGTCCGAGATGCAGAACCTCATCGGCTGGTGCGACGACATCCGGCCCTTCCCCATTGGCAGCTACTACTGCGACGGCCGCTTCGTCCGCTATGAGGACATCGCCGATGTGCCCGCCCCCATGGAAGACGACATGGAGACCACCTTGACCAACATCCGCGAAAAGCTCATCGCCGGTGTGGAAAAGCGTCTGGACGCCGACGCACCGGTCGGCTTCCTGCTTTCGGGAGGTCTGGACTCCTCGCTGGTCTGCTCCATCGCAGCCAAAAAGCTGAGCAAGCCCATCCGCACCTTTGCCATCGGTATGGACACCGACGCCATCGACCTGAAGTATGCCCGCCAGACCGCCGACTATCTGGGCAGCGAGCATCACGAGGTCATCATCAACCGGGAGATGGTCCTCCAGAGCCTGGAAGAGGTCATCCGCCTGCTGGGCACCTGGGACATCACCACCATCCGCGCCAGCATGGGCATGTATCTGCTGTGCAAGGCCATCCACGAGCAGACCGATGTCCGTGTCCTGCTGACGGGCGAGATCTCCGATGAGCTGTTCGGCTACAAGTACACCGACTATGCCCCCACCGCCGACGCCTTCCAGCAGGAGAGCCAGAAGCGCATCCGCGAGCTTTATATGTACGATGTCCTCCGCGCCGACCGCTGCATCTCCTCCAACAGCATTGAGGCCCGTGTGCCCTTCGGCGACCTGGACTTCGTCCGCTACGTGATGGCCATTGACCCCGAAAAGAAGCTGAACAGCTACGGCAAGGGCAAGTACCTGCTGCGCAAAGCCTTCGAGGGCGACTGGCTGCCGCCGGAGATCCTGTGGCGTGAAAAGGCCGCCTTCTCCGACGCCGTGGGCCACAGCATGGTGGACGACATCAAGGAGTATACCGAGAGCCTTTACACCGACGAGGAGTTCCAGCTCCGCCGGGCAAACTATTCGGCCCACTGCATGCCGTTCACCAAGGAGAGCCTGTTCTACCGCGAGATCTTCGAGAAATACTACCACGACCAGAGCCGCACCATCGTCGATTTCTGGATGCCCAACAAGGCATGGCCCGGCTGCAACGTCAACGACCCCTCCGCCCGTGTGCTGGCAAACTACGGCGCATCGGGGGTGTGATTTTTTATTTTTGCTCTAGATGCAACAATTTTGCATCTAGAGTTTTTTTGTGCAAACAAATAAGTTCAAAGAATTTTAGCAAATTCTAACAAGATTGATTTCAAAAAACAGCGGCCGCTTTCCAATTTGGAAAACTGCCGCTGTTTTGCTTTTTCTGCGTCTTGCACATCTGCTCCCAACATGCTACGCATTGTGCAGAAGGAAGCGTTCCCCAGCACTTTGCTGGAACGTCAAGTCACTTTTTGTTGTGCTAAGGTGTCCCGGAATTCCTTCCATAGGCCGCTGCGCCCGGTCAAACGGTCCGCTGTTTCCTCGCCGAAGGTGAGTTTCAGCTTTTGATAGGCTTCCCGCAGATTGACCGGCCGGGACGTGGTGTTATGTGCATCCGATGCTACCACATCAATGACACCGCTGCTCAGCCAGCGTTCCACCCGCCGCCGCTTCCAGAAGCTGCCCGGCTCCAGCACCGTGGAACCGTTCATCTGGCAGGCCACAGGATACCGGGCCTTCAGCTTTTCCAGCAGGCCCCGCGATTCCAGGCAACGGTAGCGCTCCACATGGGCCATCAGAATGGAGTAGCCGCACACAGCCACTTCTTCCAGCCCGTTTTCCAGCTCTTTGGCGGAAGTCTGCGGTAAAAACTCCATCAGCACCCAATCCGTACCGGCCAGCGTGGGCAGGCCGTTTTCTCTGGCCGCATCCCGCAGCATGGGGTTGTACAGCAGCTCCGCACCGGGGTACAGCCGCAATCCATACCCCTGCTGTTGACAATAGGCCTGCGCTGCATCCAGGTGGCGCTGGTAGCGCTCCTGTGGAAAGGCCTCCAGGCCCGGTGTCGCGTGGGTGGTGGCCACCAATGTGGTGATGCCGTTGGCAACAGCTGCGTCCAGCATCGCCCGCATCTGTTCTTCCGTGCGGGCACCATCGTCCACTCCATAGACCACATGCGTATGCAGATCTAAAAACTGTTCTGTCATGGGTTCAGCTCTTCTTTTCTTCTGCCTCTTTTTCGTAGGCCTTGTAATAACTGGAATAATGCGATTTGTAATAATACTTCTTGTTGGCAAAGCCCTCGTAATCCACCTGATTGAGGATGGTGCCGAGGATGGGACAGCCCGTTTGTTCCAACTGGTTTTTTGCGTCGATCAGCTCCTGCCGGTGGACCTGATTGTAGCTCACCACCAGCAGAATGCCATCGCAGACCTTTGCGATCTCCGCAGCATCAATGACCACGCCCACCGGAGCCGCATCCACGATCACGTAATCGTACTGCTCTGCCAGTCCATCCAGCAGGTTCTGAAACCGCTCAGAGCTCAGCAGCGGGATGGGATTCAGCAGTTCGTGGCCCATAGGGATAAAGTCCATGCCCGGAACGTTGGTGTGGAACAGGACTTCCTCCTTTTCGGCAATGCCGGCCAGATAGTGAGACAGGCCCTGCTTTTTGGAACCCGGCGCAAACTGCACCCCATAAACAGTGGTGATCATGCTCCGCCGCAGGTCCGTATCCACCAGGACCACCCGCTTGCCTCGCTCTGCCAGCTTCCGGCACAGCGTAATGCTGGTAAAGCTCTTGCCCTCGGATGCGTGGGAACTGGTAAGCATGATCTTTTTGATATTCCGACCCAAAAAGGAAACATTGGTGGAAAGGGTGTTGAAGGCCTCATTGACCGGGTAGCTCAACTGGGGAAGTTTTCGAAATTCAAGTCTGTTCACAGCGTTTTCCCTCCCGGCAACTTCAGGCCGATCTGCTTGTCTGCCCTCTGGTGTTTTGGCTCATCGCCCTTTTCCAGCGGGATCACCGCCATCGTCACCAGGCCGGTGTATTTCTTGATGTCCTCCGTCGTCTTGTAGGTATCGTCCAGCAATGTCATCACAACAACGACACCCGCACTGACCACAAAGCCCAGCAATGCTCCCAGCAGGATGCTTTTGGTCTTGTTCGGGCTGACCGGCTCCGTAGGAACCAGTGCTGTGGACATGATAGAGATCTTGTCCGTTGCCATCTTTTTAGCAATGTAGTCCTGCACCACGGTAACATACTCATTGGCGATGTCTGCTGCTTCCTGCGCAGACTCCGACGTCACGGTGATCTCCACCATCCGGGTGTTGGAGGCATTGGTCACAGAGAGCATCTTATCCAGCTGGCTGTAGGTATAGGGCAGGTCCAGGTTGGAGATCACCTTCTCCTGCACCTCCCACATATGAAAGACCTGGATATAGTCATCGGTCAGAGCCGTGCCGATCTGCAGATCGGAGATGTTGATGTCCGAGTCTTTCTGGCTGATGACGTAAATGGTAGACGACGCCTGATACTTGGGCGTCACAAAAAACAGCACCCCAATGGCTGCGATCAGGGCGCAGGCCACGGTTGCTGCTGCAAGCAGCTTCCATTTACTCAGCAGCGCATAAAACAGCTCCAGGAGGTCAATGGTCTCCTCGTCTCCATTGCCGGGCTGGGGCGAATTCACCTTATTGGGGGGTGGCATTTGGTATTCTGACATAGTTTTGTTCTCCCTTTGATTTATTCTGAAGCAGAAAGAAAGCAGTGGCAGCAAATGCCACTGCCTTCTGTAAACCTACAAAAGGTACTTTCTCAAACTCAGACCTTTGCAGTCTTCTTGGTCGCGACCACGGAACGCCTCCTGACGTTCCATGCGGCTGGCGTTGGTCCCATCTCCGACCGTCATCCGGCTGCGGACAAAGGTCTCGGCCTGGTCCCCATGCAGCGTCAGGGTCGTGCCCTTGGTCATTGCAGGGTCTATGGAGGAGAAATCATCCTCCAATGTCACGGTGACACCGCCTGCCAGATCGTTCAGCTCCGAGATGCCATCCATGTTCATGGCCACGTAAAAATCAATGGATTCTCCCAGCAGAAGACCTTCCACTGCCTCACGGGCATACTCGCAGCTTTCCTCCTTGCCATCGCCGAAGCCATGCGCAAGGCTGATCTGCATCTCTTTGGTGCCGATGGGGCTGCCAAGGTAGCCCAGCACGGTGCATTCTGTCATGGTATCCCGGTCGATCTTCAACTGACGGATGACCTGGCGTTCCGGATCGATGACGATCAGCCGCTGGAAATCTCCCTGGCCGCCTTGGTAAGCGCCCTCGCTCTCCACAGCACTGTCATGGTCCACGCCCATCACAAGGATGGAGGTCAGCCCCTCCCGGCGCTGGTATGTGACGCCGTTGTACTCCTGCGTTTCCACCGCTTCCGTCTGGGTCAGATCCCCGCGTGCTTCTTCAACGCTCCTGGTCTCCAGCCAGCGTCCCCCTGCATACAGGATCACACCCAGCAGAAGGATACCTGCCGCAATGACCAGGATCAGCCACTTTGCTTTTCCTGCCTGGTCATATCGTTTCAAAAAGTTTTTCCCCTCCTCAGGGTACAATGACATCCGAGGTATAAAGCCTCTCTCATAAGATACCATCTTTTATAGCCGTCTGTCAATGTTTTCCTCCATGTTTTTTCATTTTTATCCCCCCCCCCCCCGCAAAAATATGAAACGCATACAAAAATCATTTTCTTTATGATTTATATCCATCATTCTGAGTTTTTTTGCATCGGGAGATCCTTATGAAATGCTGTTTCTGGCACAACAAAGGAGCGCCCCCGCACGAAGTAGCTTCTGTGCGGAGACGCTCCTTGTTATTCCCTTATTTGTTGCTCAGGCATCCGAGCGGGAGAAGGCATTCTTCATAGTGCAGCTCAGTTCAAAGAGGACCTTGTCCAGCGTATCGGCGGCGCGGGCCTTCAGCTCTCTGGCGATGGCCTCGTTGGCCTCCGTGCGCAGGGCGGCACGGCGGGCCGGGTCGGCCTCCTGGGCCTGTTTTTCGTCGTAGGCGTTCAGCAGGGCGCGTGTGGCGGAGAGGACGCCCTCCTCGTAGCGCTCGACATGGAAGATGGACTTGCCGTAAGCGGCATCGGCCATGGCAGCGATCATCCGGCTGACCCAGTAGAAGCTCTCGGTGGAGACTTCGCCAGTGGTGCAGGCGAGGTAGGCCGGGGTGGTGTCCACATTGGCATAGAACGGCACCATCGTGTTGAAGGCGTTGGACGCATAGGCGATCCACTCCACCGTGCGGAACTCCTCCGGCAGATCCGGGCGCATCTGGGTCAGCGCCATGAAGCTGTTGCGGTTGATGCCGATCGTACGGTAGGCACCCTTGCTCTTCGGGTCGCCATAGGCGGCATACGGGTCATACGGTGTGCCCTGATAGTGCGAAGACAGCAGGTATTTCACGTCTTCCGGTGTGATCTTCCGCTCCGGGACCATGCACCAGGGCAGGTCGTCCGAATGCGGGGTATAGTCTGCATCGGGGCCTTCCCAGACCCAGGTGTTGGGGTTCAGATACCGCAGCATGAACCAGGCGCGCGGTGTGTTATACACATGGTCGGCGTCGTCGTGGCTGCCGAAGGCATCGCGCGGGTTGAAGCTGCCGTCCAGCGAGAGGTCGAGGTGGTGCTTGTCCACAAAGGCCTTCAGGTCGTCCGAGCACATGTAGTTTTCCTGTGCGCCGCAGGCGTCGGCAAAGTCGAAGCTGTCGATGCCGAGCTGGTTGGGCATCACGACATAGCTGTCGTCCGGCACACGGCGAGCCATCCAGTGGTGGCCGCCGATGGTCTCCAGCCACCAGATCTCGTTCACATCCTGAAACGCGATGCCGTTCATCTCATAGGTGCCGTACGTCCGGAGCAGCTCGCCCAGGCGCACCACGCCCTCGCGGGCCGTGCGGATATAAGGCAACACGAGGCAGACGATGTCCTCCTCGCCAATGCCGCCGGGCACTTCCGGCCGTTCCCCTTTGGCGGGCTGGTACACCACCAGCGGATCTGCACCCAGAACGCGCGGGTTGGACGTGATGGTCTCGGTAGCCGTCATGCCCACATGGGCCGCATTGACACCCGCTGCCGCCCAGATGCCCTCGCCTTCCACCGCGTTGGGCATGGCCGTCATCCGCAGCGCATGGCCGGGCAGCGGCACCTCCACATGGGAGATCACCGACCGATAGACGGCCGGGTGCTCCTCCGGCTGCACGACCACGAACTTTTTGGCCGTGAAATGCCCCGAACCCGAATCGTCGTTGCGGGCGACCATGGTGGAGCCATCGTATGATGCGTTTTTGCCGACTAAAATTGTAGTACAAGCCATTGTTCTGTCCTCCGAAATTGTTTCCTTGTCTTTTCGGTTTGCCGAGGCTATTGTAAGCCTTTTTGGGGGAAAAGGCAAGATTTTTTGAGAAGGGAGCGTGGAAGTACGATTTATGGGACATAACAGAATTTATACTGAAATTATAGGAAGGATGCCAATTGACAACAACTTCCATTTCTCGTATGGTAACGGTATCCTATCGTTCAGGAGGGCTCTCTTATGAAGCTGCTCGCGCACATCAGTGATGACAAGACCCGCACACAGACCATCGAAGAACACCTGATCAGCACGGCTGCACTGGCCGGAAACTTTGCCGCAGCGTTTGGCGCACAAGCAGAAGCAGCGTATACCGCCCTGCTTCATGACATCGGAAAATATAGCGCTGGTTTCCAGCAACGCTTGCAGGGAGGCCCGCCCGTTGACCACTCCACTGCTGGAGCCAAGGCCGCGATCCAGGACGGAAACATTCCCGCCGCGCTGGCCATTGCCGGACATCACAGTGGCATCCCCGACCTCGGAAATCCGCATGATACTGCCGACGAAAGCACATTGGTCGGCCGCTCCAAGCGGCGGATCGAAGATTGCTCCCAGTGGAAACAGGAGATCTCCCCTGCCAAAGCCGCTCTGCCGCCGTGGCTGCTCCGCCAGCCGGACAACCTGACCATGGCCTTTTTCACCCGGATGCTCTACTCCAGCCTGGTCGATGCCGATTTCATCGACACCGAGACCTTCATGGACGGTAAAGCAGCCCCGCGTGGGATGGGGGAACCACTTTCCGCTCTGCTGGAAAAAGTCCGGGCACAGGCCAAACGCTACCTTGACAGCCCTGCCGCTTCCCCTGTCGCGCAGGAGCGGAACAAAGTACTGCGGGCCTGCATGGAACAGGGTACTCATGCACCACAGGGGCTTTATACGCTCACAGTTCCCACGGGCGGTGGCAAAACCTTCGCGTCCCTCGCCTTTGCGCTGGAACATGCTGTGGCACAAAAGCCGCAGATGGAGCGCATCATTTACGTCATCCCCTACACTTCCATTATCGACCAGACGGCGCAGACGTTCGCAGATCTTCTGGGAGAAGACAATGTGCTGGCCCACTTTTCCGGTGTAGACTACAAGCTGACCGAAAAAGACGACCTGACACCTGCTCAGTACCGGAAACTGCTTTCCAGCGAAAACTGGGACGCTCCCATCGTGGTGACGACCGCTGTGCAGTTCTTCGAATCCCTCTACGCCAACCGCAGCAGCCGGTGCCGCAAACTGCACAACATTGCCAACAGTGTCATTCTTTTTGATGAAGCACAGACGTTCCCTACCGATTACCTGAAGCCCTGCGTTTCCGCCATCGCACAGCTGGTCCAGCACTACCACACTACCGCCGTTCTCTGCACCGCAACGCAGCCCGCCTTGACGCCGCTGCTTCAGGAGCTTGCCCCTGGCCTGACCGCAAAAGAACTCAGCCCCGACCCGGCTCACCTCTATGAAGTCCTTCGCCGCGTGACCCGGCAAGATCTGGGCACCCTCTCCGCTGAGGCCCTCTGCGCACAGCTTTCGTCTGCCGAACAGGTGCTCTGTGTGGTCAACCGGCGCAAGACCGCCCAGGATCTGTTTGCACAGCTCCCCGCCGAAGGCAGCTACTGCCTGACCACCTTCCTCTGTGCCGCTGACCGCCGCCGACAGTTGGACGAGATCCGCCAACGGCTCAAGGCGGGGCTTCCCTGCCGGGTCGTCTCCACCTCCTTGATCGAAGCAGGCGTCGATGTGGACTTTCCGCTCGCCTACCGTGAAACCGCGGGGCTGGACTCCCTGCTCCAGACCGCCGGGCGCTGCAACCGGGAGGGCAGACGCGACCCGAAAAAAAGCATCGTTGCTTCTTTCCAGCTGGAAGGTCTGGCACCGCTCCCCATGCTTTCGCAGAATGTCAACGCCATGAATGCCACCGAGCGGGCCTACGACCTGCTCGACACACCGGATGCCATTCACAGCTATTTTGAATCCTTCTATCGCACCCGTGCAACACTTGACAAACAGAACATTCTGGACGCTTTTCAGCATGGTATCAAGGGATGTCAGTTTCCCTTTGCACAGGTTGCCGGAAAGTTCCACCTCATTGATAACCACACTTACACGATCTATCTTCCCATTGAGGAAGGTGCCGACCTCTGCGCATCGCTTCGCGGCGGACACATCAGCCGTGCTCAGCTCCGCCGCCTGGGCATTTACAGCGTAGAATGCTATGAAAAGCAGTTCCGTTCGCTGGACGCCGCCGGTGCATTGGAACGTTCTCCGGATTTCCCCGATGATTCCGCCATCCTCGCTGATCCAGACTTGTACAGCCGCAAGACCGGCCTTTCGATGGAGATCGAAGAAGGTAGGGCGATCATCCTCTGAAAAGGAAAAAGCAGCAGAGCACGCGACTCCACTGCTTTTCCCTCTAGGCTTTACAAATCTCCTAAATATTTCAATCCACATTCCCATCAGTTTCTTCAAAACTGGCAGAATGACCAAATTTATTATAGTAGATTTTACTATGTACCGCAAGGTTTTTGCAGAAAGTCCTTGATTTCCATTTTTACCCATGTTATAATCAGGGCCAGAAGATATAATTTACATATCTCTTAAATGAAATCGAGACAAAGAGGTGGTTGCAATGGGCAAATTCGATGTTCGCCTGAAAGTCCGACAACCGTTTGAAAGGAGGTGATGCGCATGTCCATGCGCATTGAAGTCTGGGGACCCTATGGATGCTTCTCCCGGCCCGAAATGAAGACCGAACGTGTCAGTTACGACATCATCACGCCGTCGGCCGCAAGAGGGCTCGTTGAAGCGATCTACTGGCACCCTGGCCTGAAGTACCACATTGACCGCATCTACTTATTGAGTCCCATCCAGTTCACCAACATCCGGCGAAACGAGGTCCGCTCCACCCTGCTGGCTTCCGCAGCACTGTCTGCCGCCAAGGGAGGAACGCCGCCGGTGCTCTACACCAGCCAGGACATCCAGCAGCGCGCCGCTATGGTCCTACAGGACGTCCACTATGTCATCGAGTGTCACTTCACCATGACCGACAAGGCAGCCCCCGGCGACAACCCCGGAAAATTCCAGGATATCCTTCGCCGCCGTTTGAGCAAAGGCCAGTGCTATCATCAGCCCTGCTTTGGCTGCCGCGAGTTCCCTGCCAACTTCCGGGAGTGGCCCGGCGGCGACATTCCTGCACTGGAAGAAGCCACGCAGGACCTCGGATTCATGCTGTATGATCTGGATTATTCTGACCCGGCCAACATCCGCTCGCAGTTCTTCCGGGCAAAGCTGGTCAACGGGGTGATGGATTGCCGGGATGTGGAGGTGTTCACATGATCTTACAGGCATTGACTGCTTATTATGAGCAGCTGCTCCGCACCGGACAGATCTCAGCCCCCGGCTGGGAGAATCAGTTCAAGGTCAGCTACTGGCTCCGCATCAACGCGGAAGGCCAGCTCATCGACCTCGTGGACTGCCGCCAGATGGTTCCGCGCGGCAAAAAAGAAGTGCTCGCCCCGCGGGAAATGGCAGTTCCTGCCCATGTCAAACGAGCTTCCGGCATTGCTGCAAATTTTCTGTGCGACAATTCCACCTATCTGCTGGGTGCAGACGAAAAAGGCAAGCCGGAGCGCTCCATCCAGTGCTTCGAAGCCTGTGCAAAGCTGCACCATGCCATTCTGGATGGGGTTGATTCCCCTGCGGCCAGAGCGGTCCTTGCGTTTTTTGACCATTGGAAGCCCGAAGAAGCATCGGCCCACCCGTTACTGGCTGACCGCTGGAAGGATATCACCGGAAACGCCAACCTTCTGTTCGACTATGAAGGGCCGGAGGGCAGCATCCTGTCCACTGAAGATGAAGCGATCCGAGCGGCATGGCAGCAGCACTACAGCAGCGCTTCGCCCGACGCTCCGCTGGTCCAGTGTCTCGTGACCGGCCAGCAGGCCCCAGCCGCCCGGCTGCATCCCTCCATCAAGGGTGTTCCCGGCGCACAGAGCTCCGGAGCCGCGCTCGTTTCCTTCAACGCCCCGGCATTTTGTTCCTATGGGCACGAGCAGGGCGAGAATGCCCCTGTCAGCGAATATGCCGCCTTTGCTTACACCACTGCATTGAACACGCTGCTGGCCGACCGGGATCATTGCCGTATCCTCGGCGATACCGCTGTGGTCTGCTGGGCCGAAAACGCGTCCCCCAGCTATTCCTCCCTCGGCATGATGGCCCTGTTCGGCATCCCGGAAAACCATGGCCTTACCGAAGACGACCTGAGCAAAGCGCTGGACAACCTTGCCAAAGGGCAGCCCTGCAGCTGGATGGGAGAGAATCTGCAGCCCGGCCAGCACTTTTATGTGCTGGGGCTCTCGCCCAACGCGGCACGTATTTCGGTACGGTTCTTTCTGCGTGACACCTTCCAGGTATTTGCACAGCGGCTGCAGCGGTATGCAGAGGATATCACTGTGATCCACCCCGCTTTTGACAAGCGTGAGACCCTCTCCGTCTGGTCGCTGGTCCAGGAGACTGTCAACCAGAACTCGCGTGATAAAAAACCTTCGCCGCAGCTTGCAGGTGATGTTCTGCGCTCTATTCTGACGGGCACCCCCTATCCAGCTACACTTCTGAATGGAGCGGAACTGCGGATACGCGCCGAACAAACGATCACACGCGGCCGGGCGGCCATCATCCGGGCTTATTACCGCCGCCATCCCCATCCACAGGTTCCAAAGGAGGTTTTGGATATGCCTGAATTGAATGTAGCATGCAACAATATCCCCTATACTCTTGGCCGGATGTTCTCGCTATACGAACAGATCCAGCTGGCTGCGGCCAAGGCAAATTCTTCCAACATCAATGCCACCATCAAGGACCGCTATTTTAATGCGGCTTCTTCGAATCCCAGCCAGGTCTTCAACCTTCTGGGCAAACTTTCCGTCAGCCACCTTCGGGTCCTGCGCCGCAGCGATCCAAAGTTGGCCGGTTTTCTGCAAGGCCAGTTGGAAGAACTTTCCATCCGCGTCGGCACATCCTATCCCCCCCATCTTGACCCCGCCAGCCAGGGTTCGTTCCAGTTGGGTTATTACTATCAGAATCAGGCCCGCTTCCAGAAGAAAGCCCCCGCTGATTCCACTGAGAATGTTTGAATTATAAGGAGGAACTGACATGTCTGAGCCTATCAAAAACCGCTATGATTTTGTGATCCTGTTCGATGTTGAAAACGGCAACCCAAACGGTGACCCCGACGCAGGCAACATGCCCCGCATCGACCCGGAAACCGGCTACGGTCTCGTGACCGATGTCTGCCTGAAGCGGAAGATTCGCAACTATGTGGAGACGGTCAAGGAAAATGACGAAAATTACCGCATTTACATCAAGGATACCGTCCCTCTGAACCGCAGCGACGCCGACGCCATCAAAGCTCTTGGCATCAGCGAGGACCTCAAGGCCTCCAAGAAGAGTGACCCGGACATTGATCGCCGTCTGCGCAATTACATGTGTGAGCACTACTACGATATCCGCACCTTTGGCGCTGTTATGACCACGTTTGTCAAAGGCGCGCTCAACTGCGGTCAGGTCCGCGGCCCGGTCCAGCTGAGCTTTGCGCGTTCGGTGGATACCATCATCCCGCAGGAAGTCACGATCACCCGCGTTGCCATCACCACGGAGGCCGATGCTGAGAAAAAGGGCACCGAAATGGGCCGCAAGTACATCGTCCCCTATGCCCTCTACCGTGCAGAAGGTTATGTTTCCGCCAATCTCGCCCGCAAGACCACCGGCTTCTCAGAAGATGACCTGCAGCTGCTGTGGGAGGCCATCCTGAACATGTTCGAGAACGATCACAGCGCTGCGCGCGGTAAAATGGCCGTGCGGGAGCTCATCGTCTTCAAGCATTCTTCGGAGCTTGGCAACGCCCCCGCATACAAGCTGTTCGATGCCGTGACCGTCCAGCGCAGAGACCCCACCACCCCGGCGCGCAGCTACCACGATTACACTGTCACCGTATCCGACGCCCTTCCGGAAGGAGTCACCTGCGAGAGGATGTCCTGATGTCCGCCCCGGACGATTACCTGTTGATGTCCGGCATCCAGCATTTTTGCTTCTGCCGTCGTCAGTGGGCGCTCATCCACCTCGAACAGCAATGGTCTGAGAACCTTCGCACTGCGGAAGGGCGGCTGGAACATACCCGCTGCCATGACACCGCGCAGACCGAGCGGCGAGGCGATCTGCTCATCACACGAGGGATGAAGGTCGTCAGCCACCGCCTGCGGCTCAGCGGAGACTGCGACGTTGTGGAATTCCGGGCGGACCCGGAGGGCATCCCGCTGCAGCACACCGAAGGCCGCTGGCGGCCCATGCCGGTGGAGTACAAACATGGCCGCGCCAAGGAGAACGACGCCGACCGGCTGCAGCTCTGTGCGCAGGCCATGGCTCTGGAAGAGATGCTGGCCTGTGATATCCCGCAGGCCGCGCTCTTCTACGAGGAAACACGGCGGCGGGAACTCGTCCCGCTGACGGACGCGCTGCGCCAAAAAACGCAGGCCATGGCCGACGAGATGAACCAGTATTTCGCCCGCGGCTACACTCCAAAAGTCAAGCCGGGAACCTTCTGCAACGCCTGCTCCCTTAAAGAGCTTTGCCTGCCCGCACTGTACAAACGCGCCGACCCCAGGGCCTACCTGAAAGCCTATCTGGACGAAGTGCAAGCGGAGGACACGCCATGAGACAGCTATTGACCCAGCTTTACGTCACTTCGGAAGACGCCTATCTTTCGCTCGACGGCGAAAATGTCGTGGTCAGCCGCCAGAAGACCGAGATCGGGCGGGTCCCGCTCCACACGCTGGAAGGGATCGTCTGCTTCAGCCGCTCCGGTGCCAGCCCGGCACTCATGGGCAAATGCGCGGCCAAGGGCATCGACCTCTGCTTTTTCAGCCCCTACGGCCAGTTTTTGGCGCGCACCGTCGGCGAAGAGCGCGGCAATGTCCTGCTGCGGCAGACCCAGTACCGCATCTCCGACAGCGAAGCGCTGAGCTGCCGCTATGCGCGGTACTTCATCCTTGGCAAAGTTTACAACGCCCGCTGGGTACTGGAACGCGCCACCCGCGACCACCCGCAGCGCGTACCCGTAGAGGAACTCAAACGCACGAGTGCCCAGCTTGCGGCGGCGCTCCCGCTCATTGAGCAGTGCGACGATCTCGACCAGCTGCGCGGTCTGGAAGGGGAAGCAGCGCAGCGCTACTTTGACTGCTTCGACTCCCTCATTTTACAGCAGCATGAAGCGTTTCCGTTCGTATCCCGAAACCGTCGGCCGCCGCTGGACAATGTGAACGCGCTGCTCTCCTTTGCCTATTCTCTGCTGGCCCGCGACTGCGCTTCCGCACTGAGCAGCGTCGGGCTGGACCCGTATGTCGGCTTCCTGCACCGCGCCCGTCCCGGACGCCGCAGTCTGGCGCTGGACCTTATGGAAGAGCTTCGCGCCGTTTACGCAGACCGGTTCGTGCTGTCCTGCATCAACCAGAAACTGCTGACAGCGAAGCACTTCCAGAAACAGGAGAATGGTGCTGTCCTCCTGACAGACGATGGCCGCCGCGCGTTTCTCAAAGCCTGGCAGACCAAAAAGCAGGAGCAGATCACCCATCCCTTCCTGAAAGAGAAACTGCCCTGGGGACTGGTGCCTTACGTGCAGGCGCTCCTTCTGGCGCGGACTCTGCGCGGTGATTTGGAACTGTATCCGCCATTCTTCTGGAAGTGAGGTTCGTCTATGCTGGTCCTGATCACTTACGATGTCAACACCGAGACCGCTGCTGGGCGCAAACGCCTGCGCAAAGTCGCCAAAAAGTGCGTGGACCACGGGCAGCGGGTGCAGAATTCTGTCTTCGAGTGCCTGCTGGACGCCGCGCAGTTTGCTGTTCTGAAGTCCGAGCTTGCCGCCCTCATCGACCCCGATCTGGACAGTCTGCGGTTTTATCAACTGGGCAACAACTATAAGACCAAGGTCGAGCATATCGGGGTGCATCCCCTGTTTGAATCCGGAGACGTGCTGATCTTCTAGCCCTCTCCCTCGGTGCGAATGGAAAGCACTCACCCTTTTTCCGTCTCCTTCGCACCATGTTTTCAAGCCGTTCTGTGCAGATCGCAGCTGTTTTTTCGGATGTTTTTGGACAAGCTCTTCCAAATCTGTGCAGATCGTTTTATAATGAAACAAAAGCGGAGATGTTTTTCTCCGTTTTTGCTGTCGCCCTCCTCGCGGAGGGCGTGGATAGAAATATCATGGAGAAGAACATTTCTACCGCCGCAGAGGTCGCCCTCCTCGCGGAGGGCGTGGATAGAAATTCGGTACGGATGCTGCTGACTACATCCTGACCGGTCGCCCTCCTCGCGGAGGGCGTGGATAGAAATGACGACAAGGAGTATACCGAGATCGACCTGTCCGTCGCCCTCCTCGCGGAGGGCGTGGATAGAAATGCCGTATGTACACCAACTTGACGATGGGTTCCAAAGTCGCCCTCCTCGCGGAGGGCGTGGATAGAAATAAGAACAAAGAAGAGCTTCGGGCGGGCTGTCCTGGTCGCCCTCCTCGCGGAGGGCGTGGATAGAAATACTCCCGGCAAGATCAAGGCGGGCGAGGGCATGGAAGGTCGCCCTCCTCGCGGAGGGCGTGGATAGAAATATCGTTGAATTTCGCCCATGTTGCATATTGGTGCAGTCGCCCTCCTCGCGGAGGGCGTGGATAGAAATAACTCGTCCGCGAGTTCCCGGTCTTTCCGTGGAAAACGTCGCCCTCCTCGCGGAGGGCGTGGATAGAAATGAACCTGTAAAATTTGTGGAATCAAATTTGATGGGTCGCCCTCCTCGCGGAGGGCGTGGATAGAAATGCCGACTGTGGGTTCGTGCACAACGTCCTCCGCGTCGTCGCCCTCCTCGCGGAGGGCGTGGATAGAAATCCGCTTATCAGGTAGCGAACCCCAACGTGGGCGGTCGCCCTCCTCGCGGAGGGCGTGGATAGAAATATGGCTTTATATTACAACCATGATGATGAAAAATGTCGCCCTCCTCGCGGAGGGCGTGGATAGAAATCTGACAAGGTAGCTCAAAAGCTGATGGGTCACGCGTCGCCCTCCTCGCGGAGGGCGTGGATAGAAATGTCGTATTTATCGTTATCATACATATGCTCATATAGTCGCCCTCCTCGCGGAGGGCGTGGATAGAAATGTCAAGATCTTCGGTGTCTACGCCCAGCTTGTCGGCGGTCGCCCTCCTCGCGGAGGGCGTGGATAGAAATTTCGGGCGACGTCCCGCAAAATATCATCTTCGAGTCGCCCTCCTCGCGGAGGGCGTGGATAGAAATAGCCAGTTGCGATAGAGCCGCTGTTCCCGCTGTGGGTCGCCCTCCTCGCGGAGGGCGTGGATAGAAATCCTCCACATAGCAGAGCGTGATACACCGACTGCGGTCGCCCTCCTCGCGGAGGGCGTGGATAGAAATCGCAGATGCCGAAGCGCTGAGCGTTGAATCGCTCCGTCGCCCTCCTCGCGGAGGGCGTGGATAGAAATAGCCCGAAGAACCGCTTCTTGCCCCGCTCACGGTGCTGTCGCCCTCCTCGCGGAGGGCGTGGATAGAAATGGTCGGCATGTGCAAGGGCATCGAGAACTATTCGGCGGTGTCGCCCTCCTCGCGGAGGGCGTGGATAGAAATATCTGTGCAGCGTCTTCAACACTCACGTCGTCGGTCGCCCTCCTCGCGGAGGGCGTGGATAGAAATCGTTTTCCTTCCGGGTTTCATAGAGCCGGACATGTCGCCCTCCTCGCGGAGGGCGTGGATAGAAATAGTCGATGAGCTTGCAGCACGTTTGGGGAAAAAGTCGCCCTCCTCGCGGAGGGCGTGGATAGAAATAGGTCGTTCAGGATCTCGTCATAGCTGCGGGGCTGGTCGCCCTCCTCGCGGAGGGCGTGGATAGAAATAGCAGGCCATATCCAACTTGATGAAAGCAATCGAAGTCGCCCTCCTCGCGGAGGGCGTGGATAGAAATGACAAAGCACCAACCAGACTGGAAGTCTTCGGTGCGGTCGCCCTCCTCGCGGAGGGCGTGGATAGAAATTCAACGGAATACCCGGTGAGGTCATAGACCTTCTGTCGCCCTCCTCGCGGAGGGCGTGGATAGAAATTCCATCTCGGCAATGTCCTCGGCGGTATTAGACTGTCGCCCTCCTCGCGGAGGTCGTGGATAGAAATTGGGAACAGGAGCTTTCCGGCATAAGCGAACGAGGTCGCCCTCCTCGCGGAGGGCGTGGATAGAAATTTTCGATGCCTCGGTCTCGTCGTCCATGTGGTCGGTCGCCCTCCTCGCGGAGGGCGTGGATAGAAATATGGTGAGGACGATGCAGCCATTCTGCTCAGCCTGTCGCCCTCCTCGCGGAGGGCGTGGATAGAAATGACAGTATCATCGGCGATCTGGCCGAATCCGTCACGTCGCCCTCCTCGCGGAGGGCGTGGATAGAAATAGCCTGTGCCTGACGGATGCCTTCATCGGCTCCTGTCGCCCTCCTCGCGGAGGGCGTGGATAGAAATAGCCTGTGCCTGACGGATGCCTTCATCGGCTCCTGTCGCCCTCCTCGCGGAGGGCGTGGATAGAAATCTGTATGCGGCGTTTGAAATACCATGAGCGGTACGGTCGCCCTCCTCGCGGAGGGCGTGGATAGAAATCTCAGCGTAATACAGAGTCGAAACTCCGAGCGAGCGTCGCCCTCCTCGCGGAGGGCGTGGATAGAAATGGAAAGCAGATAGTCCGTCACATTTCCGTCCGGAAGGTCGCCCTCCTCGCGGAGGGCGTGGATAGAAATTTCTATATCACTCAGATTACCAACGCGGATTGGACCGTCGCCCTCCTCGCGGAGGGCGTGGATAGAAATACCTCCTTTCAGTGGTTCTTGAGCATTCCGAAGAAGTCGCCCTCCTCGCGGAGGGCGTGGATAGAAATCGTCGATTACCGACCGAATCGCCGCAGCGGGCAACGTCGCCCTCCTCGCGGAGGGCGTGGATAGAAATAGGAATCTGCCGCCGCCCTCGGTGTGCTGGCCAAGTCGCCCTCCTCGCGGAGGGCGTGGATAGAAATGCCAGACCGACCCAGCCGTCCGTTTTGTATGCTTGTCGCCCTCCTCGCGGAGGGCGTGGATAGAAATTCCCACCACGCCACGAGGGAAGCGACGACGTTGGTCGCCCTCCTCGCGGAGGGCGTGGATAGAAATCAATCTTTTGAGCCGATCGGAATAACGACCGATGGTCGCCCTCCTCGCGGAGGGCGTGGATAGAAATTTCTTTCACGGCGCGGGGGTTCGGCATCCCACCCGGTCGCCCTCCTCGCGGAGGGCGTGGATAGAAATGACGTCCGGCGTCCGCAGGCCGACAGGCTGAAGAGGTCGCCCTCCTCGCGGAGGGCGTGGATAGAAATGACCGAGGACGTCGCCGATGTCGGCCACCAACCCAGTCGCCCTCCTCGCGGAGGGCGTGGATAGAAATACCATCATGCGGGACGACAGCGCGAAGAACCGTTGGTCGCCCTCCTCGCGGAGGGCGTGGATAGAAATGTATCGAGGTCGAGGATAAACTGCGAGAAGCTGCCGTCGCCCTCCTCGCGGAGGGCGTGGATAGAAATTACTGCACCGACATGAACAATCTGAACGGTATAGTCGCCCTCCTCGCGGAGGGCGTGGATAGAAATATCTTGAGCAACTTGACGACCAGAGCGTGCTTGTCGTCGCCCTCCTCGCGGAGGGCGTGGATAGAAATACCCATGAAAGCGCATTACGATGGGCTGACGTGGTCGCCCTCCTCGCGGAGGGCGTGGATAGAAATTAGTTGCCTGTGAGGAATCGCAGGAAGTCTGTAGTCGCCCTCCTCGCGGAGGGCGTGGATAGAAATTTCTATATCACGCAGATCACCAACGCGGACTGGACAGTCGCCCTCCTCGCGGAGGGCGTGGATAGAAATATTAGTACATTTAACATCAAATTCAACAGACACATGTCGCCCTCCTCGCGGAGGGCGTGGATAGAAATCATTACACGGATGTGGCTGCATCCCAGAGTGACAGGTCGCCCTCCTCGCGGAGGGCGTGGATAGAAATCCTGCGCTGGACCACGCTGCCTGACTATCAAGCAGTCGCCCTCCTCGCGGAGGGCGTGGATAGAAATATCCAAGAGTTTGGGAGGTCGTACCTGTGATGCCGTCGCCCTCCTCACGGAGGGCGTGGATAGAAATTCAGCTCCTCGCACACAAGCTCCTGCGTAAAGCCGTCGCCCTCCTCGCGGAGGGCGTGGATAGAAATATCACCCATACCTTGTGTTTTCCGTAGCCAGACCAGTCGCCCTCCTCACGGAGGGCGTGGATAGAAATAGATCAACCGCAAGCAGAGCGACTTCATCAAGTCCGTCGCCCTCCTCGCGGAGGGCGTGGATAGAAATAGAACACCGTCCTTTTGGATGCTTGCCGCAGCCTCGTCGCCCTCCTCGCGGAGGGCGTGGATAGAAATATGGGCAGACGGCAACTGCGGCGAGTTGCGCACCGGTCGCCCTCCTCGCGGAGGGCGTGGATAGAAATAGCTTCCACTCCAGCGCCGCCTTGCCGGTAAAGCGTCGCCCTCCTCGCGGAGGGCGTGGATAGAAATAGCTTCCACTCCAGCGCCGCCTTGCCGGTAAAGCGTCGCCCTCCTCACGGAGGGCGTGGATAGAAATCCGCATTGCCATGACGTGACCGCAGAGCATCCCAGTCGCCCTCCTCACGGAGGGCGTGGATAGAAATTTGACCGCCCGGAAAACGTGGCGTAGCCTATGCTGTCGCCCTCCTCGCGGAGGGCGTGGATAGAAATAGTCTCCCAGCTTCTTGTCGTTGTCCTCCCCCGCCGTCGCCCTTCTCACGGAGGGCGTGGATAGAAATTGCCGGGTGCGTCTCTGCCCGATGTGTCAATGGAGGTCGCCCTCCTCACGGAGGGCGTGGATAGAAATGACTACGGCGGCACCCCCGGCTTCTGGCGGCTGAACGTCGCCCTCCTCGCGGAGGGCGTGGATAGAAATGCGTTCCAGTGCGGAAATACGGTCGTCCAGCTTGGTCGCCCTCCTCGCGGAGGGCGTGGATAGAAATATCGTGGCCATCGACCAGTTTGATTTTCTAGAATGTCGTCCTCCTCGCGGAGAGCATACATCAAATCCTCTCTCCATCCGGCTGCACTCACTATCCTTTTTGCAGGCCGGTCATCGGTTCGGCGGGCAACAGCCTTTTTCCATGCAAACCAGCGGCGGGACCGCGTTCTGCGAGCCCGCCGCTGGTCTTTTTTCGTGTCGGCTCTCTTTTACAGGCACCCACCGTGCAGACGGCGGAAGATGCCGCCCGCCGGGGTGAGCACATTGGCCATCTCATTTTCCTGCACGACAGCGGACAGATACCCGCTGTGGCAGTGATAACGCAGCAGGCCGACCCGGCTGAGCTATGCTGCAAAGTGCATCTTTTAAGATGACAATTTCCTTGTCATCTCGGCTTCGCTCGAATCTTATAGCTAAAGCATTTTCTACTCCACCAGCGGAGCTGGTGGTTGTCGCTCGCTCAAGCTACCCAAAACAAAAGCAAAAGGCGGCGTGACCCGTTGTATGGGCCATGCCGCCTTTTGCTTGTTCTATTATAAAAATCTGAAGTCCAATTGTCAATGTTTCGGCATCCTTTTTATCAAACTTCCTGCTTTATGGAAACACCGCAGTGTTCCGCCCGGCCCGCTTCAGGGCTCGTTTGCCTGCAGCACACAGGCACAATACCCCGGTTCGGGCTGATAACAGTGGATGGTCAGGTATTTGTCCACCTCCGGGCTGTAATCGTGGAGGGTATGCTTCGTACCGTTCAGCGCCACATCTGCATAGGACACCAGCCACTTTTTGTCCCCATTGGGGAACACCTTGTAAAACGAGCGGTCCAGCATTTCCTCCACCGGCACACCTTCGATATTGGCCATTTCCGCATTGCAATAGCGGAAGATGAAATCCACGCCGTGTCCGTCCTCATTGAAGACCAGCTCGATGACGCAGAACGCCAGCGGCATATCATCCAGCAGGCTGCATTTTTCCAGCAGGCTCATGCTCATGGGGCGAGGCTTCGTGTCGGACAGCCCGATCTCCATGCGCAGGCGGCGGTGGCTGCTCAGGCCGCGCTTGCGTCCCTGAAACGTGCGGCCGTCCGACATGGTATAAACGCCATCGTTGCCGATGTTTACGATCTGGCTGCGGTTCACTGCGATCCCCTTGCTGATGTTCAGGAACTGATCTTCCGGCAGAACAGACAGGACGCCGTGCATCGGCGCATACAGCGCGGCTTCCCCGCCGTCCATGCGGTGAAGGACCGTTTTCCGGTCGCTGCGGTAAAGATATAAAATGTTTTCCGGGCAGAGATTGTGTTTTTGCATCCATCGATTCAGGTCGCTCATTGCAGTGCTCCTTTGTCAGTTGATGACTTTAGTATAACATACTGCTGTGCATCGGACAAGGAGGATTCAAAAAAAGCACAATTCAATGGAGCTTTCGACAATAATCTGAGGTGCTTTTTGTTGAAACTCACGTTTTTGGCGTATCGTGCATAGAAAGTGTTGACTTCCCGGCATTCTTTTCGTATGATGAACACAGAACACCGAATGGTTATTCCCATAAGGCGCATATGCCTAAAACAAAAAGCATAACAGGAGGTTTCATGTTATGAAAATGACCCGCCGGAAATTTCTGAACGTTTCCACTGCGGCTGCGGTGGTCTGCGCAGCTACACTTTTGCCTGTAGAGAAAGCCGCCGCAGCACAGCAGACGATGGCGGCGCAGGAACTTCTGGAACAGGCGTATCTGTACGCCTTTCCACTGGTTCTGTTGGATGCGACCCGAAAGGTTTCAACCAACGCAGAAACACCGAACGATACCCGTGCGCCGATCAACCAGTTCATCCATTCGGAAAAGCTGGCAGACGCCGCATTTCGCACAGTCGTCACGCCGAATGTGGATACTGCATCAATGACCGGTCTGTCTTGAATCGAAATGCAGACGGTTCTGTTGATGTCACACTTTCCCATGTGATGCCGGAAAACACGGAGAACTGGCTTCCCATCGGAGAGACTGAATTTCATCTCTTCCTGCGCATCTATAAGCCCGACTGGAATGCCCTGCGCGGCTGGCAGCCGCCCACGGTTTGTGTAAAATCAACCCAGATGTAAGGGAGGCAAACTACGATGAAGATGACCCGCAGAAACTTTATTTCCGCTTCGGCAGCTGCAGCTTTGGCCTGCGGCGCATCCCTGACTGCGCATGCAGCAGGCAGCACCGATGAAAACGGTCTGAACTTTATCACAGACATTTTCAAGGACTCCACCCAACCGGGCGAGATCGAAGAGGCAACGGCTATCACGGCAGAAAAGAACGCCGCATGGTATGAAGCGCTGGATTTTTCCGACCGGCGGGAGTTTGCCAACGCAGAGCGCGGCTGGCTGGACAACGCGGAAGGCAGGATCATTGATGGTGATGATAACAGATCTGCATGGGATCTGCAGAGCTACGGCGATCTGAACCGGGACGCGCCGGACACCGTCAATCCGAGCCTGTGGCGGAACACGCAGCTGAACGCCAAGGCCGGTCTGTTTGAAGTGTGCGACGGCATCTATCAGGTGCGCGGCTTCGATATGGCCAATACGACCTTTATCCGCACCGACCATGGCTGGATCGTGTTTGACGTGCTGATGTGCAGGGAAAACATGAAAGCCGCCAAGGAACTGATGGAAAACCGCTTCGGCCCGCTGGAGATCAAGGCCGTACTGTACAGCCACTCTCATGTGGATCACTTCGGCGGCGTGGAGGGTATCATCGACCGCGCACAGGCAGCAGATGCGAGCCTTTCGCTCCAAGACCAGCTGGCTTCCGGCAAGGTCCCTGTGCTTGCACCGGCGGGCTTTCTGAAGCACGCCATCCGCGAGAATGTCTACGCGGGCATCGCCATGGCGCGGCGCGCACAGTTCCAATACGGCACGGTGCTTGACAAGGGCGAAAAGGGTGCGCTGAGCGTGGGCATCGGCATGGGACAGTCCACCGGTACGGTGTCCCTCATCGCTCCTACCTACGAGATCGGGGAAGATGTTCCGAAACTGACCATCGACGGGCTGGAGATCGAGTTCCAGCTGACCCCCGGCACCGAAGCCCCCGTCGAAATGAACGCCTATTTCCCGAAATACCGCGCCCTCTGGATGGCGGAAAACTGCACCGGCACCCTGCACAACCTCTACACCCTGCGCGGCGCAGAGGTGCGCGATGCCAACGAGTGGGCAAAGTATATCATCGAGGCCGACCAGCGCTTCTGCGATAAGACCGACGTGGTGTTCCAGAGCCACAACTGGCCGCATTGGGGCGAGGAGATCCATGAGTATCTGCTGAACACAGCCGCCATCTATAAGTTCATCCACGACCAGACCCTGCATTACATGAACCAGGGGTATACCTCGAATGAGATCTCGGCGATGCTGACCCTGCCCAAAAAACTGGAAAAGGTCTGGTACACCCGGCCGTATTACGGCACACTGGCACACAATTCCAAGGCCGTTTACCAGAAATATCTGGGCTGGTACGATGCCAACCCGGTCAACCTGAACCCGCTCCCGCCCAGCGATACCGCCAGGAAGCTGGTAGAATATCTGGGCAGCACAGAGCTGGTGCTCTGCAAAGCGAAAAAAGACTACGAAAAGGGCGAGTATCAATGGGTAGCGCAGATCACCAAAGAACTGGTCTACGCCGACCCGTCCAATCAGAAAGCACGCAATCTGTGTGCAGATGCACTGGAACAGCTTGGCTATCAGGCAGAGTCCGGCGCGTGGCGCAATGCCTATCTGATGGGTGCCGCCGAGCTGCGCAAGGGCAACCTGTCCAAACTGGCGCGCTCAGCCAATGGACTGACCGCGACAATGGGCGAGATGACCATCGCCATGCTGCTGGATTACATCGCTATTATGACCGATGCCAATGCCGCCCAGAACGATGATCTGACTCTGAATCTGACGGTGACAGATGTGAATGAACAGTTCTATGTAACCCGTAAGAATGGCATCCTGCTGTCTTACCCCGGCGAGAACCATCCGGATGTGCAGGCTTCCGTCACCTGCAAGCGTCTGCAGCTCTTTGCCTTGATGACAGGTCAGCAGGCCGGGCAGGTACAGATCAGCGGCGATGCCACCGTTCTGAAGCGCCTGCTGGCGTATGCCTCCAAGTTCGAGAAGACGTTCAATGTGATCGAACCGTAAAAACTGACTGCAAACAAAAAACGACAGGAGCTGTTTTCTGCGGCTCCTGTCGCTTTTTGTTTCCTGTGCGCGTTCGCGTGAACGCGCAGCTTGCCTTCTGGGACTCCCCCTTCGGGAAGATGATCTTACAATAGGCCGCTGGAGTATGCCCAGCTTGTGCTGGGTGGGAAGATTGCGCAAGCAAATACGCTTATTCCTCCTTCCCTTCCAGCCTGTTTTTATATCCTTCGCCCCATGCCCGCATGGCATCCAGAACCGGTTTCAAACTATATCCCAATTCGGTCAGAGTATATTCCACCCGGGGCGGCACTTCAGCATAGACCTTCCGGGTCAGCAATCCGCTTTCCTCCATCTGCCGCAGCTGAGCGGTCAAAACCTTCTGGGTCACATGGCCGATGGACTTTTTCAGTTCTCCAAAACGCTTTGTGCCCAGCATCAGATCCCGGAGGATCAGCACCTTCCATTTATCGCTGATGAGGGTCAGGGTGGTCTCCACCGGGCAGGCCGGGAGTTCTTTGAGGATTTCCTTTTCCATAATTACCTCCAAGGGAATTTCAAGTGGTCATCGTGCCAGATGCACGGATACTACAAACCGCTTTATGGCATCATTATAGCTTTCAACAGCAAAAAAAGCAAGCAGCATCGCAATAGTATCTTTCCGGTAACTACACCACAATATTGTGCGTACTTCACAAGCCGCACAAAGCGCACTACAATAAAGCTGTCAGAAAAAAACAATGTATGGAGGTACATCCCATGAATAAAGTCGTAGAATTTCTGAACACAAACCCGGTGCAGTATCTGGCCACCGTAGGCCGTGACGGCAAGGCCAAGTGCCGCCCCTTCATGTTTGCCGGTGAGCTGGACGGCAAGCTGTGGTTCTGCACCAACAACCAGAAGGATGTTTACAAGGACCTGCAGGCAAACCCCAACATCGAGATCTCCGTTTCCAGCCCGGAGTACGCATGGCTCCGTCTGCATGGCAAGGCTGTGTTTGAAAACAACATGACCGCCAAGGAGATGTGCATCGCAAACCCCATCGTGAAGAGCCAGTACGGCGAGGCTGCCAACCCCATCTTTGAGGTGTTCTATCTGGAGGATGTCCACGGCATCATTGCAGACTTCTCCGGCAACCCTCCCTACGAGTTCTGATCTGAAAAAACAGCGCAGCAGTCTTCTGAACGGGTAGACTGCTGCGTTTTTGTAGAAAGGTTTTGAAAGGCAGGGGAACACCATGAACCAGAGTGAGCGGCGAATGAGCCTCATTCGGGTGCTTTTGAAAGAACACCCGGAGTATCGGGGACTGCGGATACCGGCAGACGCAGACACCCAGTGGCAGCTTCTGCGGGGCTTGCTGAATATCCGTGAACCACGGCGTATCGGCACAGACTTTCTGCAAATACAGGATGCGTACCTGCAAGAGGAAACCGCCGCAAAAGGCATCACCGATGCGGCTGACCTGATGCCCCTGCAGCCGGGGCTGTACCTCTGGCAGGGGGACATTACCACCCTGAAATGTGATGCCATCGTCAACGCTGCCAACAGCGACATGACCGGCTGCTACTGCCCGAACCACAGCTGTATCGACAACGCCATCCACACCTATGCCGGGGTGCAGCTGCGTCTTGCCTGTGCGGAGATCATAGACAGGCAGGGACACCCGGAACCCACCGGACAGGCAAAGATCACGGCTGCATTTGATCTGCCCTGCCGCTATGTGCTGCACACCGTCGGCCCGATCATCAACGGGCGCGTGACAAAAGCAGACAAGGAACTGCTGTCCTCGTGCTACCGTTCCTGTCTGGAGCTGGCGGCAGAAAAGGGGCTGGAAAGTGTGGCGTTCTGCTGCATTTCCACCGGAGAGTTTCACTTTCCAAACCAGCTTGCAGCAGAGATTGCGGTGCAGACTGTGAAAGAGTTCCTGCAAACACCCACAAGCATCAAAAAGGTGATCTTCAATGTTTTCAAAGATATGGACAAAAAAATCTACGAACGACTGCTCCGGACCGATTGATACGCTGCGGCAGGTTCTGCGCCATGCCGATGCAGTGGTCATTGGTGCAGGTGCAGGGCTTTCTACCTCGGCAGGTTTTGCCTATGACGGGGAACGGTTCCGGGAATATTTTTCCGATTTTGCGGCAAAGTACGGCATCCGGGATATGTACTCCGGCGGCTTTTATCCATATTCTTCGCCGGAAGAGCACTGGGCTTACTGGAGCCGCTATATTTACATCAACCGTTATCAGGACGCGCCCAAGCCGGTGTATCAAGACCTGTTTTCTCTTGTGAAAGACAAGGACTACTTTGTGCTGACCACCAATGTTGACCACTGTTTTCAGAAAGCAGGCTTTGACAAAAAGCGTCTGTTCTACACGCAGGGGGATTACGGTCTGTTCCAGTGCTCCGAGCCCTGCTGTCAGGAAACGTATGACAACGATAAGCTTATCCGGCAGATGGTGGAAGCGCAGGGGTATATCGTTGCACCGGATGGTCAGCTGACCGTACCGGAGAATACCATCCTGAAAACTTATATCCCGTCCGAGCTTGTTCCCCACTGCCCGCACTGCGGCAGACCCATGAGCATGAACCTTCGTGCAGACGATACCTTTGTGGAGGACGTGGGTTGGCACACTGCTGCCGACCGGTACAGCGAATTTCTGCGCCGCCACGAGGGACAGCGCATCCTCTTTCTGGAATTGGGGGTTGGCTACAACACCCCGGTCATCATCAAGTATCCGTTCTGGCGGATGACCGCTAAAAATCCAAACGCATTCTACGTCTGCATCAATCAGGGGCAGGCCATTTGCCCGCCGGAGATCGAGCGGCAGTCTGTCTGCATCCATGGGGATATTGGCGCGGTGATAGCGCAATTGTGACCCACAAGAGGGCTGGCACTGTCCAGCCCTCTCTCTTTTTGCCAAAGTTTCCCTCGCTTTTTCTTGCAAACCGCCGAAAGTGGCGTGTTTTCAAAAGTTCGCGTTTGCGAAGCGCAGCGGAGCAATGAAAGCCCCAGTGGGGCTTTTAAGCGACAGAACGGTCTTGCGTAGAAAGACCCGATATTCAGGAAATGTGCAAACGATGTGCAGAAAGTGTGCAGCCACTTTCCTACATAAAGAAAGAACGTAAAATCTTACGATTTGACGTTCAAAATTCGGTGCACCTCGCGCACACATATCCGAACTTTTCTCTGCTTTTACAGCTTCCCCGAAAGCGACCGTTTCCGCACCTTCCTTATAATTAAAGGTAATGAGGACCTTATCATCGTAGAGATAGATGGCATTGATGAAGGTATCCACCAGTGCCTGCCGCTGCTCCTGCTGGGTCATATCCAGCTTGCGGAAACGAAGCAGCCATCGCAATCCAACTTTTTAATCGTTTGCAACATCGTTGGATTGCATATCGCAAATATACTATTTGAATATTACGCTGATTTTTGTCTTGTTACGGTTTCGCAATAAGACCAAAGTGGTGGGTATCACGATGATACCCACCACTTTAGCCAAGTAAATTTTTATTTTTGAATCGTAAAACGGAACGAGGTTCCCTTCTCCACCGCAAAGCAGGTGTCTGCATGGGGCTTTGCGCCCCAGCTGTTGTCGCCGCCCACGCCGCGCTGGAAGGCAGCACAGCGCACGATGGTCTTATTGTCATCGCGAGGCAGTTCGTAGAGATGGCGGGCGTTTTCCAGTTCATGGGGCGTGTAGGGCAAGGCAGAGAAGGCCATGCCGTCCCCTGCAAAGCCGATGCCTATATTCAATCCGCTGCCGGTGAGCGTTGCGCTGTACACACCGGTGCGGCTGCCGCACTCCTGCGGGTAGACCGGGGTGTTCTGGGCAAAGTCCTGCCGGACGTTGTAGCTCCATGCGCCCATCTTGCCGCCTGCGGTGCGGTCGGCGGTGGTTTCCCGGGGGCCAAGACCCAAGTAGGAGACTTCTGTCAGCTCCCGGCGCAGCGGGAAGAGCAGCCCGAACTCCGGCAGCTCCATCTTTTCGCCCTGCCATGTCATCGTAATGTCGCAGCGGCCTGCGCCGTCGATGGCAAACTCAATGGGCAGCGTCTGCCCGCCCGGCAGGGTGTAGTTTGCGCGGACGGTGATGAACTCGCCCTTTGTTTCGGCGGTCAGGGCATCGCACCGGGCATAAAGGCCCGCAGTTTTCCAGAAGGCAAATTCAAACGGCTCTGCGCAGCCCTCGTCGTTGTTTGTGGGCGCACGCCAGAAGTTGGGGCGCACGGTATCGTCCAGCAGCTGCACGCCGTTATAGCGGATGGACACAAGCCCTTTGCCGCGGCCAAAGATGTACTCGAAACCCTCGCCCTTTACGCCGATGTTGCAGTCCATCTCCACCAGCTGCGGAGCGGGCAGGGTCAGCCGGGCGGCGGCGTGGTTGTGCCATACCTGCCCAAAGGCAGCTTCATAGCCCGCTGGGATGCCGGGCTTTGCAGCCCGCTGGATAGCGGCAACGGTCATGCAGGCAAACCCTGCTTCCGGCAGAGCGAACGGGAACGCAATGTGCACGGTTTTACCGGGTGCACAGTCCGCCCGGAGCACCGCGCGGCGCTCTGGCTTGCCGTTGACCGAGGATGCAAACACAAGGTCGTAGGCGCTCAGGTCGGTAAAGAGATTCCGGTTTTCCACCACCGCTTCGGTATCGGTGAGGGTGATCTTCAGGGGCGCATATGCCGCCTTGACTGCGTCCATCTTTGGGGTGTTGCGGCGGTCGGGCAGCACAAGACCGTCCACGCAGAATTCCCGGTCGGTGGGGCGGTCGCCAAAGTCGCCGCCGTAGGCAAAGCCGGGTCTGCCGTCCGGGTCGGTGACGGCGATGCCGTGGTCCATGTACTCCCAGATAAACCCGCCCTGATACATCGGCTCTTCGTAAGCATACTCGGTGTAATCGGTGATGCCGCCGCAGCTGTTGCCCATGGCGTGGCTGTACTCGCACATGATAAAGGGCTTTTCCGGGTGCTCCGCCAGAAACTTTTTAATGTCTGCCACCGGGGTGTACATCTGGCTTTCCATGTCGGAGGTGGCGGGGTACTCCCGGTCCCAGAAAATGCCCTCATAGTGCACAAGGCGGCTGGGGTCGGTGCGGCGGAAGTACTCGCTCATCTCCCACAGGGTCTTGCCACCGTAGCTCTCGTTGCCGCAAGACCAGACGAGGATTGCAGGGTGGTTTTTGTCCCGCTCCAGCATGGCTTCGGCACGGGCCAGCACATTCTCCCGCCACTCCGGGCGCGCACCGGGCAGTGTCCACTCGTCCGAGCCATCCGCGCCCAGCTTCTGCCATGTGCCATGCGTTTCAAGGTTCGTTTCCCCAATGACATACAGGCCATATTCATCGCAGAGCTGTAAGAAATACGGGTCGTCCGGGTAGTGGCTGGTGCGCACAGCGTTGACGTTGTGGGCTTTCAGGTTTTTCACGTCCCACAGCATCTCTTCCCGGCTGACGGTGCGGCCGGTGCGGCAGCTCCACTCGTGGCGGTTGACACCTTTGAACACGATGCGCTGGCCGTTCAAAAGCATCTGGCGGTCCTTCCGTTCAAACTTCCGCAGACCGACTTTCATGCCGGTACGCTCCACGAGAGTACCCTCATTCAGCAGGGCAATTTCCGCCTCGTACAGGTTCGGCTGCTCAGCGCTCCACAGGGCGGGATCAGTCACCGCAAAGGTAAAGGAAACATCCTGCACGTCCTCCTCCACGTCTGGGTCAGACTCGCCCTTGCCGAACACCACGCCGCTGTCGTATTCCGCAGGCACACCCACCTCAGCAGACTGCTGCTGCCCATTGAACACCACCGACACCGTTCCCGCACCGCTGACCTTGCAGTCAAAGGTGACGGTGGCACTGGAAAAATCCAGGGCAAACTCCTGCTTCACAAAGGCATCTTCCAGATGCAGCTCAGGCTTTGTGAACAGCTCCACCGAGCGGAACAGACCACTCATACGCCAGAAATCCTGATCCTCCAGCCAGCTGCCGGAGGAAAAGCGGTACACCTGCACGGTCAGGGTGTTCTCGCCAGGATGGACGGCGGCGGTCATATCAAATTCGGCGGGGGTAAAGGTATCCTCGGTGTAGCCGATATAAACGCCGTTGCACCAGACGGCGGCGGCGCTGTCGGCACCATTCAGGCGCAGGTAGCAGCTCGCCCAGCTTTCCGGCAGGGTGAAACTGCGCTGATACTCCCCGATGGGGTTATAATCCTGCGGAATCTCGCCGGGGTGCAGCTTTTCGTGACCATCCCACGGGTACTGGGTGTTGACGTAATGGGGCGCGCCGTAGGGCTGACCGGGCTTTTGCAGGCTCTGCATCTGGATAAAGCCCGGCACGGTCAGGGTATCCCAGTCCGTAAAGGGCGCGGTCAGGTTTTCCGCGTAGCGGAAAGCCCACTCGCCATCCAAGCTGACAGTCAGGGGCATTTCCGGACTGGTCTGGTCTGCAAAATGGGCATGGAAGGGCAGGCGGTTCTGCTGAAAGATTTCCGGGTCGGCCAGCAGTGCCGGGGTAATGGGATCGTTCAAAGGCATACATGTCACCTCGCAGCATTCTCTGCTTTCATTATAGCACAGGATATAAGAAAAACAGCCGCACAAAAACGACTGTTTTTCTGGAGAGAAACGGCATCAGTCTGCTTCGTCAAGGATCTCAGTATCCAGAACAGTGCGTCCTTTGGCAATATGATATTTCACCGCAGGCAGGTGGACATTGGTAAAATACAGGCTGGTGTTGGGGTCGCAGCCGATGACTACCGCTTCGCCTCTGCCCGTCACAGTGCAGCGCAGTGCGTCGCAGCGGGCTTCGGCGGTGTTGTTTTCCACACCTTCGGCGTATCCCGGTGCAAAATTGGGCACGGCAAAGCCGCAGTCATAGGCTTCGCAATCGAAGCTGCTGTCAATTTCGTGATGGCGGCGGTGGCCGGTGGCCGTGGGGGTGATGGTGGTGGTGACCTCAATGCCGGGGAAGGGCGACCACTGCGCGGTCACCGTCCCGGCTTCAATTTCCCACGTTTTGCTCACCTTGCGCACGAACACGTTATCGTCGATGACAAAGGCCAGCATACTGTCCGGTGCGGCCTGATGGAGCACCTCCCGGCTGCGGGAGGCGCAGAAGCCGAAGCGGGTATCGTAGGCAAATTTTGCGTACTTTTCCGGGAACTGTCCGTGGCCGTGGCCCTCGTTGACACCGGCGGCGTAGGCCGTTACCCGGCCCGCCCGGCGCTGCACCAGCATGTTGGCATAGGGCATGGGCTTGAGCCGCTCCAATGCGGGTATGGGCGCAGCCTCGGCAGACCAGAAGGGATGGTCGTCCGGCAAAGCAAGCAGCAAGAAGCTCTTCATGCCCCAATAGGGGCTGCCTGGGGCGTTGTACCGCTCGGCCATGTACATCTGCGGGTAGCAGTAGCCGATGGTGAGGATGCCGTCCCGGTCGAACATTTTCTGCCCCAGCCACCAGTTGAAGTTGCGGACGATGAGCCCCTTCATCACCGGCAGGGGCAGCGGTTCCAGCCCCGCCCAGATACAGGCCGCCCAGAAGCTGTTCTGAGCAAAGCGGTAGGTCAGGCTGCGTCCAAAGGGCAGCGCTGCGCCGTTGGCATCGAACCAATAGACAAACTGCTGTGCGAACAGCTGGGCGCGCTGGCGGTAAAGGACAGCACGCCGGGGGTCGGTGCCGGCGGCAAATTTAGAGTACAGCAGTCCGTAATACTGGATGGCCCACGGGATGTAGTAATCCTTTTGCACGGAGGCGCCATCGGTGGACCAGCCATCGCCGCTGTAATAGCTGTCGATTTTGCAAAGGCCGTCCTCCAGCAGCTCCGGGCTGTAAGCCATACCCACGCTTTTCAGGGCAAGGTTTGTCAGGATGCGGAAAAACTGCCAGTTGCAGTCCGGGATGGTGTGGGCGTTGATCTGCCCAAGCCATGCGGCAAGGTTCTGTTTTTCGGTGTCAGAGAGCGATGTCCACAGCTTTTCCGGTTCGGTAAGAATGCCGCAGGCAATAGCCGCCATCTCCACATAGCACTGATCGTACTCCCCGGTGGTACCCCAGTATTCGGGGTTTTCCGGGTCAGTACCGGCGGCAAGACCCTTGCGGTAGATTTTTTCAAATTCCGGGTCGGAGCCACCGCCCACCCAGAATGGCACCAGCGCCCACAGCGGGCGGCTGAAGGCTTCCAGCTCAATGGCATTTTGGTTGTAGGTCACGCCCGTATCGCCCAGATGCAGCCGGGCACAGCCTGCGGAATAATAAGGCTTGAGCGGGTCGAGAAATCTGTGCATTAGTGCGGTAAAATCCGCTTTGGTCTGTAAGTTCATTACCAGTACATCTCCCAGTCTTTGGTCAGGCGGGTCAGCGCCTCCATATAGAAATAATCGCCCCAGCTCGTGCATTCATCCACGCCCTCCGGGGTGCAGGTGTTGTAGGGGCTCTTTTTGCTGTAAGTGCCGTGCAGCAGCTGGCCGGAACCCAGCGTGCCGGGCTTGACTGCGTAGTTTGCGGTCAGACTAGCCAGCATCTGCCGTGCCAGCATGCGCCACTGGGCAGCTTCTGTTTCGTCCACATACTTTGCCGCTTCCAGCAGGCCGCAGGCCACGATGGCAGCGGAGGAGGAATCCCGCGGCTCGCCGCTTTCCGGTGCAAAGAGCATATCCCAGCAAGGCACCAGATCCTCCGGCAGGTGGGAAAGATAAAAGTCCAGCGCCTTGCGGAACACATCGAGGAACTTTTCATCGTGGGTGTAGGTATAGCCGATGGCACTTCCGTACACGCCCCACGCCTGTCCCCGTGCCCAGAAGCTGTCGTCCTTATAGCCCTGACAGGTGCGTCCGCCCTTGGGGGTGCCGTCCGGGTTCATAAAGAAGGTGTGGTAGGTGCTGCCGTCCGGCCGGAAGGAGTTTGCCAGCGTGGTGGCGGTGTGGGCAGCGGCGATCTCGCGGTAGTGGTCGCTGCCGGTCACCTGCGCTGCCCAGTACAGCAGCGGCACGTTCAGCATGCAGTCAATGATATAGCGGTAGTTGCCGGGGTCATCCATGGTGCCCCATGCCTGCAAAAATTTTCCGCTGGGCTGGTAGCGGGTCAACAGCTGGTCGGCGGCGGCGATGGCGGCGTTTTTGCCGGTTTCGCTGCCCACCAGTTTCCACGCTGCCACGCAGGTGGGGCTGTACAGAAAGCCCATGTCGTGGTGGTCCACCTCCACCTTGCGGGCAATGCGGTCGGCAAAGCTGTCCACCTGAATCAGGGCAGCTGCCTTGAATTTTTCGTCCCCGGTGGCCTCGTAGGCCAGCCAGATCTCCCCCGGCCAGAAGCCGCAGGTCCACTGGTTGTTGGCACAGCCGGGGTAGATGCCGTTTACACTGGAATGATTCTGGCACTGCCAGGTGTACAGCGGCAGATTGGTCTCCACCTGCTTGCAGGCATCGGCCAGTGCCTGCCTTGCCTCGGCGTCGGTCATTGGGTGATTCGGATAGGTCTTCATAAGCAGCTCCTTATCTCAAGAAGATTCTTTTTCCTCTTTGCCAAGGGCTCTCCTATTAGGGGAGCTGTCTGCGAAGCAGACTGAGAGGTTTATTTGAAGTAAAACGTTGGAATGTCCTTCCAGCGTTCTCTCAGGAAATGCGCGCCCAGCTTGGGGCGGCGGTCACGGGTAAACAGACCCTTTTTGTTTCCGTCCACCCGCATGGGGCCCTGCACAGTGTCATAGTCCGCAAAGTTCCAGACAAATTCTCCCACGAACCAGGGGCGCTTGTCAAACTCCGCATCCAGACGGCGGTAAAACTCCACCTGAAACTCCTCGCTGAACATCTCGGCTCCGGCAGTGTGCAGACCGGCAAGGGTGTCTGCGCCGTATTCGCTCATCATCACAGGCTTGTGCTGGTCTGCCCAGAAATCCAGCTCCTGATTCAGGCCATAGCAGGCGGCATCCAGATCGCCGGACAGGTTGTACCAGCCGTAATAACGGTTGATGCAGACGATATCCATAGTGCGGGTAGTGATGTCCCTGGTGTAGTCGTTCTGGCAGCAGACCAGGGTGACGGGGCGGTTCTGCGGGTCCAGCTGATGGGCCAGCTCATAGAGGGGGTGCCAGTAGTCGTAAGCATCCTGCGGGAAATGCTCCAGATCCGGCTCGTTGCCCAGACTCCACAGCACCACGCAGGGGTGGTTTTTGTCCCGCCGGATCATCTCGGTCAGCACCTGCCGGTGATGCTCGGCGATGGGGTATTCCTTGTAGGGGTTCAGCACTGCCCCGCCGCCGATGCCCACCGCCGGGGTTTCGTCCATGACCAGAATGCCCTCCCGGTCGCACAGATCGTAAAACTCCTCAGCGTAGGGGTAGTGGCTGGTGCGCACGGCATTGGCATTGGCCCAGTGGATGAGGTTTACATCTTTTACGTTCAGCACCGGGTCAAAGCCACGGCTATGGGCGGTAAAATCCTCGTGCTTGCAAAAGCCCTTGAAATAGAGCGGCTTGCCGTTCAAAAGCACCTGTGTACCCCGCACCTCGACGCTGCGCACACCAAAGGTCTGGTCATAGACATCCGCCCCGCAGGTGATGTGCAGGGTATAAAGATAGGGCACGCCGGGCTTCGGCTCCCAGAGCTGCACCTCCGGGATGGTCAAGGTGCCCGCTGCGCCCTCGGCGCTTGCAACAGCCTTGCCGTCAGCCTCCAGCACAGTGACAGCCACCGGTGCGGTGCCCACGGTCTGGATGCGGTAATCCACCCTGCCATCCGTGTGCGGCACTACAGTCACATCCTCGATATACTCTTTAGGGGTGGTGTAGAGCACCACCGGGCGGTGGATGCCCGCATAGTTGAAGAAATCAAAGTTGGGGCGGTTCTGGGGTGCGGCAATGCGCTTTGCAGCTTCTACGCTGGGGATGCCCGCGTTGTCCGAGCCAAAGAAGGCCAGCTGGCCTTCCTCGTTGCCCACAGGCAGAGTGCTGTGGTTCACCCGGTTGTCGCAGGCCACGGTGAGCAGAGCCGTTTCGCCGGGGTGCAGCAGTGCGGTGACATCGGCTTCAAAGGGGGTAAAGCCGCCCTTGTGCTGCGCAATGAGCTGACCGTTCAGCCAGACCTTTGCCGTGTGGGTCACCGAGCCAAACCGCAGCACCACCCGCTGCCCGGCGCAGAAGGCGGGCAGGGTGAACTTGCGCTGATACCATGCCCAGCCGTAGTGGCGGCGCAGGGCCGTGGTCTGGTCGTTCTGGTCGTTGTAGCTGGCAGGAACGGCGATGGGCTGCGCGTCCGGCAGGGGCTTTGCGGGGTCGAACTGGTTTTCCTCGCAACTGCCCAGCGCAAACTCCCATGTGCCGTCCATGCTCAGTTTCAGGCGTGCTTCATTCTGTTCCGGATATAACATAACGTTTTCCCTCTATCCAAAAAATGCGGGGCGCGGGGACTGCCCGCACCCCGCTTACGGGTGTTATTTTAGCCCTTGATACCGGTGGATGCAACACCCTGCACAAAATATTTCTGCAGAGAAAGGAATACGATCAGCACAGGGATCAGTGCCACCACAGAGGCCGCCATGATCAGGCCGTATTCTGCGGAATACTGGGTAATGAACATCCGCAGGCCGATCTGGATGGTCTTGAGCTCGGTCTTGGTCAGGTAGATCAGGGGGCCAAGGAAGTCGTTCCAGGTGTTCACGAAGGTGAAGATGGTCAGGGTGGACAGGGCAGGCAGGCTCAGAGGCAGCATAATGTGCCACCAGATGCCGTATTCGCTCAGGCCGTCGATGCGGGCGGCCTCACACAGTTCAGTGGGCACACCCTCGTAGAACTGCTTCATCAGGAACACGCCGAAGGCACTGAAGGCCTGCAGGCACATGATGGCCAGATGGGTGTTGTTCAGATGCCAGGAGCTCATCATCATAAACTGGGGCACCATGTAGGCCTGCCAGGGCACTGCAATGGTGGCGATGTACCCCAGGAACAGCACATTCTTGCCCTTGAACTGCATCTTGGCAAAGGCGTAGGCCGCAAAGGAGGAGGTGAACAGCTGCAACAGGGTGACCACCACCGTGATCTTGACCGTGTTCTTCACGAAGGTCAGCAGCGGGATCTGGGTCCAGATGTCCACATAGTTCTGCCAGCGGGGATTTTTGGGGATCCACTGGATGGGGAAGCCGAACACGTCCTTATTCAGCTTAAAAGAGGAGGACAGCATCCACAAAAAGGGCAGCAGCATGCAGGCTGTGATGACGATGAGGAAGAAATAGATCAGGAACTTGGAGATGAAATTGCGGCGCTTCTGGGAAGCGTGGTCTTTGATAACAGCGGTCGTCATAGTTTCTTCCTCCTTTCTCAGTTCTCGCCCTTGGAGCCGCGGAACTGGATGATCGTAACGATCAGCACCAGTACAAACAGCACCATGGCAATGGCACTTGCATAGCCGTATTTCGGGGTGTTGACGAAGGCAACATTGTAAATATAGTACACCAGCGTCATGGTGGCTGTGCCGGGGCCGCCCTGCGTGATCATGTACATCTGGTCGTAGACCTTGAAGCCGGAGATGGTGAGCATGATGACCACAAAGAAGGTGGTGGGACGCAGCTGGGGCAGGGTGATGTGCCAGAACTGCTGCCAACGGTTGGCACCGTCCAGCTCGGCGGCTTCGTTCAGGTCCGGGTTACAGCCCTGCAAGCCGGCCAGATAAATGACCATATAGTAGCCCATGTTCTTCCACACACTGAACAGGATGACCGTCAGCATGGCGGTGTCCTTACCGGCAGCCCAGCGGGGCAGGTTTTCCACCGCCACGCCGAAGAACTGGTTCAGGATCATGTTGATGGGGCCCATGGAGGGGTTGAAGATCATGTTCCACACCGCTGCCACCGCCACCAGCGAGGCAACGTAAGGGAAGAATGCCACGGTGCGGAAGAAGTTGCGCAACTTCACATTCTGGTTCAGCAGCACAGCCATGGCCAGCGAGCAGGCCAGCGTCAGCGGCACAGTGCCAATGACATAGACGATGGTGTTTTTCAGCGCCGCCTGAAAGATCTTGTCGGTGGTGAAGAGTTTTACAAAGTTCTTCAGGCCGATAAATTCGATGGCGTGGCGGCCATCCCATGCGCAGAAGGCCAGCGCAATGGCAAACACCATGGGCACCAGCGTGAACACGCAGAAGCCAATGAAGTTTGGCGCAATGAAGGAATACGCGATCAGAGAATCGCGGGTCGATTTTTTAAGCACTTTACGGGGAGTTTTATTCTGGACAGTAGCACTCGCCATAAAAGAGCCTCCTTTCCGTTGACAAGGCGGGAGGGCGGGCAATCGCCCGCCCTCCGGTGTTTTATGATGAAGAAGGAGATGATGAGAAAGCAGCGGGAGACGATCAGCCCAGAACTGCGGGAACCTGATCGTTCATGTTCTGGATGCCCTCGTCCACGGTCTCGCTCATGGTCATAATGGCATCGTGCTCGGCGTTCAGGATGGTCTCGATATCCGATGCGTACTGGGTGTAGGGCATCTCCAGATAGACGTTGCTGGTGGTCAGTGCATCCACAGAATTGCTGTCCTCGGGGAAGCCCTCGGTGGACTTGATGATCTCGGCGGTAGCATCGGAGCCACAGGCCGGGAAGGTGCCGGTCTTGGCAATGGCCTGTGCGCCCTCCTCGGAGACACACCAGTTGATGAAGTCGGCAGCAGCCTCTGCCTTGGGAGAATCGACGTTGATGGCCAGACTGGTCACAGTGCCCAGCGTAGAACCAGCCTCTGCACCGGCGGGGTGCGGATACTTGACGATACCCCAGTTGAACTTGGTCTCGGCATCCTTCATGTAGGCTTCCAGCGTGGAGATAAACCAGCTGCCCATGTTGACCATTGCGCACTGCTGGTTCTCAAAGGCGGCGGAGTAGTGCAGAGAAGAGGTCTTGAGGTAGCCGTAGTCCATGCAGATGCCGTCCTTCTGCTGGGCAATGACCATATCGTAGGTGGGCTTCATGAAGTCGTAGGTGCCGTCGATGATGGTGTTCTTGCCATCCAGAATGGAGAACAGAGAAGCGGCGGAGCGCCAGGTGTGATAGTGGCAGCCATAGACCTTGGTATCGCCGGAACCGCTGGTCATCTTGCGGGCCAGAGCATCGTAATCCTCCAGCGTCAGGTCGTTGGAGGGATACTCCACACCGGCAGCGTCGAACAGATCCTTATTGTAGTACAGCACCCAGAAGTCGCTGCGGAAGGGCACGGCGTAGAAGTTGCCGTCATCGGTGGTCAGCTGCTCGATGGTGCCGTTGAAATCGCCGGTGTCGCGGGTCAGCACCTCATTCAGAGGCTTGAGGTAGTCCAGATTGATCAGGTTTGCGTAGCCGGGGATATCCTTGATGGTCACGATATCCAGATCGGCGCTGCCGGCCAGCTGGGTAGCCAGAACGGTCATGTAATCGCTGGAGCCCAGATCCACCATCTCGATGGTCACGTCCTTGTGGCTTGCCATGTAGCCGTCGGCCATGGCCTGCCAGTAGGGGGTGGACTCCTTATCCCACACCGACCACTGCAGGGTAACAGGGCCTGCGGCTGCGGATGCAGCGGTGGAACCGGCAGTGGAGGAAGCAGCGGCAGAGCTGGAAGAGCCGCCGCAGGCGGTCAGGGCAGCAGCTGCGCCGCAAGCGGCGGCAGCGGTAAGGAACGAACGACGAGAGATCTTTTTCATAAGTTTGTCCTCCTTCAGGGCAGTTCGCTTATTTCGTGCAGCGGCCTCCCCCGTGCCGGGGAGCTGCTCGCTTTTGTTGATACTAGAATACCGCAAAACAGCCCCAACCGGAATGGAATTATTCCGGGCGGGGCTGTATTTTTTGCAGGCCTTTCTCAAAAAGATGCACTTTCTTATGCTGAAATCTGTACTTTCTTGATTTCTTGCACAGATTGCAAATGTGCAACAAATAAAAACAGTACAATGTATACAAAAATCATGCAAAAAGCCGTTGACAAAGGCCGCAAAAATCAGTACTGTATAAATTGGAAGCTGTCCAATGAAAGGGAAAGGAGAATGCGTATGGATCGCCCCGGGCACCGCTTTTCACTGCGGCGGCAGATCGTGTGGAGCACGCGCGTTTTTACAGTGCTGACCTCCCTTGCTGTCTGCGCGGCACTGTTTTTTCTTTCCAACCAATATGTCCGTACAAACACCCTGCAGGCGGCAGAGTTCAACCTGCGGCTGGTGGCCACCAGCATCGAGACAAGCCTGAACGATGCGGATGCTCTTTTGAACTGGGCCTCCATCAACGACACCGTGCGCCGCTATCTTTCACAGGAAGAGGTCAACGGCCCCCAGACCATTGCAGCTTACAAGGCGGCGCAGGAAAAGTATTATTCCAACCCGCTGTACCCCAAGGTCATCCGGTTCTTTATGAGCAACGAAAACGACCGGCACCTGCAGTTCGGCCCGCTGAACAGCTCTTCGGCCCTGAACCAGAGCAGCGTATCCCTGTTTTTGCAGCAGGGATACGGGATGCGGTTCACCACCGACCCGCTGATGATCTCTCACCCGGCCTGCCTTGCCATCAGCAGGCCCATCCGTTCCGGCCATGGCCCGATGCACCGCGGCACAGCCTACCTTGCGTTGGATCCATCGGTCATCACCGATCCCGCAGCGGGCTATACCACGAGCGAGGGCAGCGCACTCTATTGGGAAATGGGCAATCAGCTTTGGCAGATCGAGGATGGCCGCCTGACACAGGTGGAAACTGCCTTTTCTGATGTTTCCTACACACTGCGCTCCACGGTGGAGAACCGCACCTGGAAGCAGTCCGCATGGCAGGGGCGCTTCCGGAAGGGCGGCAGCAGTTATTTTGCAATCAAGGTCGTTCTGGAGGGCCGGGGTGCAGCGCTGATCCAGGTGATGCCCGAAAGCACCTTTTTACAGCAGCGCCGTGTCTATCTGTGGCTGCTGGGACTGGGGCTTGCCATCGTGTGGGGACTGAGCTTTTTGATGCAGCATTGGCTGGAATGGGCCATTACCCGCCCGGTGGAGGCCCTGCAGAAGCGGATCGAAGCTGTGGGCGGCGGCGACTTTACTGCCGACCCTGCCGTAGAGTGGCCCAATGAGCTGGGCGACATTGGCCGAGGCATCAACAAGCTGGCCGCCGATGTGGACGGCCTGATGAACCGCCGGGTGGAGGACGAGCGCAAAAAACAGGAGCTGGAATACCGGATGCTCCAAAGCGAGGTCAACCCCCACTTTATCTACAATACCCTGAACAGCATCCGCTGGATGGCCACCATCCAGTATGCGCCCGGCATCGCTGAAATGGTCACCGCCTTTGCCCGGCTGACCAAAAGCATCTCCAAGGAAACGCAGAAGCTGGTGCCCCTGCAGGAGGAGCTGGCTCTGCTCAACGATTACTTTACCATCCAGCAGTACCGCTATGGCGGCGATCTGGAGATCGAGGTTTCCCGGATCGAGGACGAGCGGCTTTGCCGGGACTGCATGATCCCCCGCTTTACGCTGCAGCCGCTGGTGGAGAACGCCATTTTCCACGGTCTGGAGCCAAAGGGCGGCCACGGCAGCGTCCTGCTGGATATTTCCATCGATCCGGCCACGGGGGATGTGCTGCTGCGGCTGACCGACGACGGCATCGGGATGCCGCCGGAGCAGGTGGCGCATCTGCTGGACGCACCCGCCGGGGAAAAAGAAAAGGCCGAAAAGTTCCGCCATGTTGGATTGTGGAACGTGAACCGCCGCATCCAGTATTCGTTCGGTGAAGCTTACGGCCTGACCATTGAAAGCGAGGAGGGCATCGGGACTGAGGTGACCATCCGACTGCCCTATCAGAGGAAAGGAAACGATCATGCTGCGGATCTTACTTGTGGATGATGAGCCGCTGGTCCTCATTGGCCTGCAGGGAATGCTGGAATGGGAAAAGCTGGGCTATACTGTCTGCGGCACTGCCCGCAACGGCAAGCTGGCGCTGGAAATGATCGAGCGCGAAAAGCCGGATATCGTGGTGGCAGACGTAAAAATGCCCCTGATGGATGGCCTTACCCTTGCCCGCACCTGCCGGGAACGGGGGCCGCTGCCCGCTTTTATTATGCTGACCAGCTTTGAGGAATTCGATTACATCAAACAGGCCATGGGGGCCGGGGTGGTGGATTACCTTGTTAAGCTGGACCTGACCCCGGAAAATCTGCAGACCGCGCTGGCCCGCGCCGCAGAACGCGTCAAAAAGGAGCGGGCGCTGCTTGGGGAGCTGCCGGTGCAGGAAAACCTTGCCGAGAGCGTGCGCACCTATCAGGAACGCTTTTTTGTGCGGCTGTACGCCGGGCTGTTTCAGGAGGAGAGTGAGCTGGAACAGCCGCTGCGGCACCTGGATCTTGACCTGAAAAGCGACAGCTATCTGGTAGCTTCCTGCGAATTGTGCGCCAACACCGAGCTTGCGCCCGCACAGCAGCTGAAACTGAGCTTTTCCTGTGCACGGATGCTGGAAACCACCCTGCAAAATTATCTGCCCTGCTATGTGACCGGAGCCGATGCCATGCGCTGCAATGTGCTGTTCTGCCTGACCAATGCCCAATGCCAGAACTACCGGGCGGTGCTGCGCCCCCTGCTGGAACGGGCCAGCCAGATCTTGTACAACTACTTCACGGTCCGGCTGCTCTGGGCTGTGGGGCGGCCCACCAATTCCCTGCTGGGCCTTGCCCGCCGCTGCCGTGAAAATGCCCACCTGCAGCCCATCTTGACCGCTGAAAATCCCATCCAGTTTGTGGAGGCCGGTGACGGCGATGCTACGGCTGGAAAGATGCAGGTGGTGGCACAGGTACAGGAGTATATCAAAAATCACCTTTCGGAAAAACTAACGCTGGCCGATGTGGCGGCGGTGTTCAATTTTTCGCCCAACTACCTCAGCCAGCTGTTTGGCAAATACGGCGACAGCGGCTTTGTGGAGTATATCACCGAGACCCGCATTGCCGCCGCCAAGGAGATGCTGGAACAGAGCAACCTGAAGGTGTACGAGATCGCGGAGAAACTGGGCTATGAGAGCTCGTTCTATTTCTCCAAGGTGTTCAAAAAGGTCACGGGACTCAGCCCGCGGGAATACCAGCAAAGCTTGTAAACCTCTCAGTCACGCTTCGCGTGCCAGCTCCCCTGATAGGGGAGCCCTTGGCAGGCCGGGCAGAAATCATCCAACTGAGTTGGGCTCGCCAAACGATGAGCGGCAGGGCCTTGTAGTAAATCGTCAGGAGGCATTATGATATCTGAACAACTTTCTTTTCTTCCGGACAGTCTGCCCGACTCTCATCCCTTTCCGCCTGCCAGAGAGCGCACGGTATGGAATGCCCTACCCCAGCGGGTCAAAGACCGCTTTTTGAAGGCAGGCGAAGCTGCGCTGGCTGCGGCCATTGCGCCCCTGCCGCTCTCGCTCTGGCTGGATTTCACCCACACTGGGCGGCGCACCCCATGGGAGACGGCTTATTTCTCCCGCCGGGCACGGCTGTGCGCGCTGGTATGCGCCGAGTGCGTGGAACACACCGGTCGCTTTCTGGATGTCATTGCAGATACCGTATGGGCGATCTGCGAGGAAAGCGCATGGCAGCTGCCCGCCCACAACAGCTACATCCGGGACACGCCGCAGCTGCCCCTGCCGGACACCACCCGCCCCATCGTAGATCTGTTTGCCGCCGAGACCGGGGCCCTGCTGGCGCTGACCCGGTACCTACTGCCGGACGAGCTGGACACCGCCGCGCCGGGCATCACGGTGCGGATGGAGCGGGAGCTGAACACCCGCATCCTGACGCCCTATTTTACAAGCCACTTCTGGTGGATGGGCAACGGCGCGGAGCCTATGTGCAACTGGACGAGCTGGTGCACCCAGAATGTTCTGCTCACAGTCTTTCTGCTGCCCACCACACAGTCCGAGCGGAAAGCCGCTGTCAAACAGGCTGCATACAGTCTGGATTGCTTTTTGAAGGACTATGGCACGGACGGCTGCTGCAACGAAGGAGCCCAGTATTACCGCCACGCCGGGCTGACCCTCTGGGGCTGTCTGGATATTTTGTCCACCGTGGCACCGGAGGCCTTCTCCCCTCTGTTCCATGCGCCAAAAATCAAAAACATTGCGGAGTACATCTGCAACGTCCATGTAGAAGGGCCTTATTACCTGAACTTTGGCGATTGCAGCCCCCTTGCCGGGCGGTGCGGTGCGCGGGAATACCGCTTTGGGCAAGCTGTGGGCAGCGATGTCCTGCAAGCCCTTGCGGCGGCAGACTTCCGTGCCGATGCCGACCCCGACCATTTGCAGAACCCGGACGGCAGCACCCACATCAACCTGTGGTACCGTCTGACCACCGCCTTTGCAGAGCAGGAACTGATGGAATGCGCCGCAGTCCCCCGGCACCCGTCTGCGGTGTGGTACCCCAGTGTGGGCATTTACGCCGCACGGCAGGGCAGCTGGGTGCTGGGTGCAAAGTTTGGTTCTAACGGCGACAGCCACAACCACAACGATACCGGCAGTATCACGGTATACAAGGACAGCAAACCGTTCCTGATCGATATCGGAGTGGAGAGCTACACCCAAAAGACCTTCAGCCCCCAGCGGTATGAGATCTGGACCATGCAGAGCGCATGGCACAATCTGCCTACCTTTGACGGCGTGCAGCAGCTGCCCGGCGCGGAATACGCTGCCCGGGAGGTGTGCACCGATAAAAACAGCATCACCGGCGAACTGGCGGGCGCGTACCCGCCTATACCAGGGCTTACCACCTACCACCGCTGCGTATCGGTCAGTGAACAGGGCATCACCCTGCGGGATGAAACGGACTATCCCGGCACGGTGGAGCTGACCCTGCTCACCGAGCAGAAACCCGTACCCACAGCGGATGGCTTTGCGGTAGGCACGCTGGGCGGCATCCGCTTTGACCCGGACGCCGCAACGGCTGCTGTTACGCCGGTGCCCATCACCGACCCGCGTCTGCGCACCGCATGGCCGGAAACGATCTATAAGATCACCCTGCATTTCCAAAAAATACTGAACCTTGAACTGTATTAAGGAGAACCGCTATGGAAACCATCAAGCTGAAAATTCTGGACGAAGCGGGTCACACCCTGATGACCTGTGACGCCGACACCGCCGTATCCCTTGTCTACACCAACGAATACCATCCCGGCGACCGGGTGGCGCTGGAGATCGACCATCCCGGCCAGTACTGCGTTATCCAGTTCGAGGACACCATGCCCGAAGCCCTTGTGTATGTGGTCAAGCGGGAGATCAATTTCCACATTCCATTCGGGGAGCAGGCCATCACCTACTCCCCCAAGAGCTTTGTGGGCAGCCGTCATGTCATCCGCGCACGCCTTGCACTGCCGGAGGAAATCGCCGCCCGGCGAAACTTGGCCTTTAACTGCTACGATGAACACGGCGACACCGGTTTTTATCCCCACGCCAGCGCCAACGTGGAAACCCGCGGCGAGGCGGTGTTTGCCGCCCGCAACGCCATCGACGGCATTTTTGAGAACAGTGCCCACGGCGAGTACCCCTATCAGAGTTGGGGCATCAACCGCGACCCGAACGCTGCCCTGACGCTGGATTTTGGCCGGGAGGTATTGCTGGATGAACTGCGCATCACCGAGCGGGCAGATTTTCCCCACGACAACTACTGGGTAAAGGCCACGGTGGAGTTTTCCGACGGCAGCCAACTGGACATTCCGCTGGTAAAAAGCGCCAAGCCTCAGAGTGTGACCTTTGAACCCAAGCGGGTGCGCAGCCTTGTGCTGAAGGATCTGATTCAGGCCGAGGGGACTTCCCCCTTCCCGGCGCTGACCCAAATCGAAGCCTTTGGCACCGAGGTGAAGTAAAATGAGCATCTACAATGCCCTTTATGGGCGGGACGGCCACGGCGTAGGCCCAAACGAGCCGGAGAAAAAAGGCTTTGCACGCTTTTGCCAGATGGTCGGCCGCGACCTCGGCCAGCTGCTGGGCACGAACCTGATGGTCTGCGTGCTCTGCCTGCCCGCTGCGCTGGGCGTCTCGCTGGGCGTGACGCTGTTCTCCCTGCCCTTGACCGTTGTGCTGAGCGCAGCGACCGGCCTGCTGGTCGGCCCTGCCATGGTGTTGCTTGCCGACTGTGCCCTGCGCAGCCTGCAGAACGACCCGTCGCAGTGGCTTCCCCGCGCAAAGCAGAGCATTGCAGCCCACTGGAAATCTGCCTGTGCCGTGGGTGCTGTCGGCACATTGTTGCTGGGGCTGCTCTGCTTTGTCTCTGCTTTTCTGTTTGAGGCTGCCGCACAGCAGGACTACTACCCCGGCCTTGCGGTGCTGGTATTTCTGGCACTGGACTTTCTGGTGCTGGCGGTTTTCGGCACTCTGTGCGCCGCCGTACTGCCGCTGCAGCCCCGCACCCCGGACAGCCTGATGCGCCGGGCGGGCAGGATGCTGGTCGTTGCCCCGGTGCGCTGCGTATTGGCAGGCGTTATCATGCTGGCGGGCATCGGCGGCATGATCTTGCTGTTCCCGGTCAGTGTGTTCTGGGCGGTGCTGTTCGGCTTCTGGCTGCCGGGGCTGGCGGCCATGCAGACCCTGTTCCCGGTCTTGCGGCAAGAGTACGGCGTACCGGTGCGCACCATTCCACGCCCGGCAGCGCCCGATAAGCCCCTGACCGCGCAGGAGCAAAAGAAAAAAGCCCGCGCCAACTGGTGGTACTACAACTGGGGCATCGTGGCGGTGGCTGCGCTGGTCATTGTGGGCGTGGTGTATGTAGCGCACGGTCTGCTGACCTCCGTAGACCCAGACTACACCGTGGCGGTGGTCACGGCAGATGCTCTGCCGGACGAGGCTGTACAGCGCCTGCAGACTGCACTGGCAGACTATGCGGAGGATGCCAACGGTGATGGTGCTGTGGTGGTGCAGGTGAACAATTACACTTGGAGCGCCAACGCCTCCCTGACCGACATGAACGGCCAGATGGCAGGTGCTACCCAACTGAACACCGACCTTGCCAACGGCGAGAGCAAAATCTGGATCCTCGAAGACCCAGAGGGCTTTGAGCAGGCTTATGGGGCGCTGAGCGAAAAGCTGGGCGCCGACTGGCAGACAAAACTCATGCCGTGGAGCGATCTGCCCGCCCTTTCCGCGCTGGAACTGGGCAGCTACAATACTGCCGCCGACGGAAGTCAGACTGTGGATGTTCAGCGCCGCTTTGCCGGGTACAGTGTGGCGGTATTTGATGCTTCAGATGCGTTGTGGCAGGCGCTCAATTCGTAAACCAAAACGGCCGTCCGTTCTCTTTTTGTTTATGTGGTATTCTATCCACAGAAAAATAGACGGAGGCATACCGCCATGAATCCCCATACCACGCTGAATCTTGCCAAGATTGCTCTGTGCGCGGTGGAAAACGTACTGAGGAATACTTCGCCCGGTGCAGAGGACTATCCCCCAGCCAGTTGAATAAAATAACAACGCTGCAAGTGCTTATCGTCAGGCTGTTACAGATGCAGCAGCATAAAACGGACATTTCTTCAATAAAAAAAATCAAGTAGACTTCAATTTGAGCAAAATAGTAAGACTTCTTATGCTTTACCGTCATAAATTTTTCAAAATCATCTTGACGCACCTTGCGAAACATGATATTCTCTGTCACAAATCTCACTGATTTTGTGGATTGGTTTGAAACCCTCTACAAGATGTGGTCGTGTTCATTTTGAACGCTGCCTCACCGTGGATTTTCCCTGAAAGATTTACCGCTCCGCAACACACCCGATTCATTTTGCCGCCGATTCACCCGACAAAATTTTTCGCCCGTCTTGCAGGGTGGTATTTTTCTTTACGGGAGTTGTACCTTGAAAATTTCATGAGCCAACCGGACGTGATACCGACTTTCCGTTAACGCCGCTGCACAAACAGGGGCAGGAACTTCGTTCGGAGCAAACAGTGATCCCACTACACCAGCAGATGCCGCTACACCACAGGACGATATTACTTAACATTTAGAAAATAATGTCCAGATATTTTTGGGCCTCATTACGAATAATCTGCAAGTCATCCTCGTATCCCATAACTTTGCAAATGTAAAAGGCCTCACGATATCGCTCTGCACTCTCTTCTTTTTTGCCAAGGAAGAAATCACACTCAGCTTCGATTTCCAGACAAGAGTGAAGTACTTGATAATGTCCATATTTAATGCAAGCTTCTTTTCCATTTCTTGCAACTCTTGCGCTTTCTTCATATCTTTCCAACAAGTCCAGAGATCTGGCAAAATTGTAGAGAACCAAAGGAAACATCCTGTTTGATGTGACCATTTCTTGGAGATGGCGTCTCATATACTGAAGCAACCGATAAAAAATATCGGCTGCTTTTTCATTATCACCCGCCAAGGAATAAGCATTTCCAATTTGATTGACTAGCTTCATTTCGTCCAACGTGTAAAGATAGTCTTCAATTTTACTCAGTCGAAAATTTGGTATCGTCATTTGAATCGCTTGCATCAGCATTTGGATTCGTTCGTCACTTGAATACCTTTTATCCAGCCCACCAAGAAGAACCTTTGATCGGAGAATAAATTGCTGTGTAATTTGATCATCCGGCTTTACAATTTTTTCAAGCTGATTGATTTTATCAAAGCCTTCATGAACGTGTTTCAGCGCATTGCATGCCACGATTTCCTTTTCCAATGCCTCAATTTCCAGCTCCTCTGGTGTTACAAGTGCATAATACCGATCATCTGGCAAGCCAAGGCGTTGTAGAATAGCATTGATCCTTGTACGACTGGGGGTCTGCCTTCCATTTTCAAATCTGGAGAGAGTAACAGGCTCGCAAATGCCTGCACAGACTTGCTCCTGCGTCAAATTCAACTCCTGCCGTCGCTGGCGGATATAATCACCAAGCCTATAGTTCTGCATTCTTCCGTACCTCAAATAATCAATATTATCATTATTATAGTACGCCTTATGCCATCACACAAGCACTTCTCTCGTTGACTTGTCGTCTTATAAAATTATTTATTACACCAGACGATATGGTCAACCGGTTTTTACTGTGATAAGATGTAGACACCACAAAACTCACGGCTTAACATACAAAGTCAGGGAGAGGAGACTTCAAATGAAACAATATCTTGAAAAACGTGGAATCTACATTACTTGGTCTCAGCTGGTTACGCGAATCATTTTTGACTTGGTGGGCTTTTTGCTTGCCTTGTTGCCTGCTGGCCTGACTCTGTATCTTACCGATGTCTGGATCACCTCAGGCACTCATATGCCACTCTCGTGGATTTGTGGAATTATTGTTTGTGTTTTTTTGATTCATTCTTACCAGTTTTATTTCGTCAACTATAATTCTCAGATGAATGCAGATCGCATGGCGGGTAATTACCGCCAACATCTGGCGCAAAAGATTTTGAGTAGCAGTATCCCTGCCTATGAGAGCCAGAACAAAGCCCGTATTCAAAATATGGCGAACGATGTCAGTGCGATATATACTGTAAGTAGCTATTTGGTCACAGTACCTGCAAACTTAGTTAAAGTAATGATCATCATTGGACTTCTGCTTTTCTATGCCAGCCCATCTGTTGCATTGACGGCAATCATTTTGATTCCGCTCTATATGGTTCCCAGTTTTCTTAACAAAAGCAAACTGGAAAGACTCGTAGCCAAGGAGAGGGAAGCTGGAGATTTATGGTTTCAGGAATTTGATGTGATTCTCAACGGCAAGGTCAGCATTACTCTAAACAAGGTCGAAAATTATATGCAGAACCGCTATCATGAGGCTCTGAAGTCATATCTTGATGCTCGCAATCGTCAACACTTTCTTCTGCTGATCGTGCAAGAATTTCCTCTTTTTGTCACCACATTGGCACCTCTGCTTATTTTAATCATTGGTGGAAACCAAGTGGTGTTGCAAAACATGACCATCGGTCAGCTGTTATTCTCTATTCAGATCATTGCCTACCTGTTCCATCCTCTGTCAGAAATTTCTCAACTTCATGCCCAGATTATCAGCCAGAAGCCATCCTTCGATCGTGTGGCAGACTTTCTTGCCATGCCAGATCAGCAAAAGAATACAGAAACTATAGCCCCTCCAAAAATCGAGGCTCATAATATCGACCTGATGCGATCGGAGAGTGAGTCGCTTTTCCATGTGAACGACTTTACTGTCCATGGGAAAGGTCTGGTGCTAATCCATGGAGAGAATGGCTGCGGCAAGTCATCTCTGTTCAATATAATCTCTGGTGTGTTTGCCCCGGACGCAAAGCATCTCCGTTTCAACGAAAACGGAAGATTTAACTGCGACAAATCAGAGCTAAGTTATCTTTTCTATCCTAACTTTATTTTTCCAGGTACAGTCCGAGAAAACATTGTTTGTGGACGAAAGATTTCCAATACACAGTATCAAGAACTTGAAACTGTTCTTCAGCTGCCTCCCGCTGACAAGCAGGTGACTATCAAGCCTGAGAATCTTTCTCTGGGCGAAAAGCAAAAGATTTATCTAGCACGTACCCTTTTGGGTAACTCTTCTTGCATCTTGCTGGATGAACCCGGAAGCAACCTTGACGAAAAAACTGAACATCGCCTGATCAATTACTTGTTAAAGCTCCGGGAAAAAAAGTTAATTCTCGTTATCAGTCACAATGCCTACTATGATGCCGTAGCAGATAAAACTTACGAGATTCGTAAAGGAATGTTGTATCAGGTACAATCACATTAAGCTGTCTACGGATTGTGGAGTGTGCGTTTGAACAAAAAGAAAAAGTCCACAAACATTTCCCCTTACCCCGATAAAGCCAGCAAAGAAAAACAGAGCGTTCCGACGGGGAGCACCCTGTTGTACATATCGCTATCGTCTGTGGATCTTGGCAGGGTGCGTCCGGGTGGCGCACCTTGTTTTTTAGTGTGTGTTTAATCTTCTAACCCACGGCTCCCAGCCGTATTTTTCAAATATTCTTCCGGCTCGCCGTTTAGAATCAAATCTGCATAATGCCATTCTTTTCGGCATACGCCGTGCATTCCCGGATCTGGCCTTCGACGGATTCTTCGCGCTGATTGTCGCTGGAATAGCGGGCGTAGATTACAGCGGTCATAGGAGGGCCTCCCTTCGCTCTGTATGGGGATGGATGTAACTGCATTACATTTCGTATAATATATACCATGTTTTGTGTCCTATTGCAAGGCTTTTGAGTGCCGTCTGGTGGTGTTCTTTTTGAACACTACCTGTTCTTGTACACCAAAGGCAGATGTTCGGCTGCCCGCCGTTATTTTTGGTATGACTTTCTTTCAAAACAATACGCTTCTTTGACATTTCGCTGTCAAATATGATACAATAAAAACACTTTGAGAAAGCGAGGGGAGGCAGCAGCGATGAGCGAAGCAAGAATGATGGGTTCTCTGGCAGACAGGCTGCTCAGTTTTGTGAGCACCACACCCGAACGGGACGCAAACTATGATATCGCAGTGACTCTGCTCAAGCATTACCCCCAGCTCAAAGGGATGACTCTCGGCCAGATCGCGAACCTGTGCTATACCTCCAAGGCGTCCATCTCACGGTTTTGCCGCTTTCTGGGGATGGACAGTTTCAAAGCGTTCCAGGCCTGGCTGGAGCAGGACTTCACCATGCGGACCGACTATTCCCGACAGTTCTACACCATGCTGCACAACAATCAGGAAATGGCCATCGGTTCCTATCGCGACACGCTGATCAGCAACATCTATGCTACCATTACGCCTGAAAACGCCGAAGTCATCCCCGACATTGTGCGGGTGTTGCACGGCTGCGGCAAGGCGGCCTATTTCTCCCACCACTTTTTGTGGGACATCGGCCACTACTTCCAAAGTAAAATGATGATTATGGGCCGCTATGTCGAGCTGTTCATGGATTATGCCGCTCAGCTGGAGTGCGCCCGCAGCCTGACCGAAAACGACTTTGCCATCATTTGCAGCGTGGGCGGCAGCTACCCGACTCGTTACCCGGACATCTGTAACGCAATCATTTCCAGCGGCTGCAAGGTTCTGGTCATCACCCAGAACCTTGCCAGCCCCTATTTGAACACCGCCGATTTCATCCTGCAATGCGGCACCACCAACCGCAACGACGTGGGCAAATATGCAGCCCTCATGGCCAACGACCTGATCGTCATGGGCTATATGCAGGCATACGATAAAGCGTTCCAGTAAAGCATAGCAAAAAATACAGCAAGGCCGCGAGGGTTAACCGCCCTGCGGCCTTTTTATTTTGTCAAAGCGCACAAAAAACGATAAAAAAGTTTTTCGCTTTTCAGAAATTGAAACATGCGCTACCAATCTGAAATGGCGCACTTATATTTGCAACCAAATCGAGTTCCAATCATGTTATAATTTTAGTGCAAAGAGGAAATCGGACTGGCCAGTCGTGAAAACCTTGGCATTGAAACAAATGAAGCAAGAACCAAAAGCAAAAACTGTAACTTTTTCTTTGTAGAGGACAAAACCATGAAACGATTACTCATCCGTGCTGATGACCTTGGCTACTCTGAAGGCATCAACTGCGGCATTGCGGCGGCGGTAGCAGCCGGACTGGTGCGCTCAGTGGGGGTGATGACCAATATGCCCGCAGCTGTCCACGGACTGGGGCTGCTGTATGGCCGCCAGCTTTGTCTAGGGCAGCACACCAACATTTGTGTGGGCCGGCCATTGACTGACCCCGCTCGCATTCCCAGCCTCTGTACGCCGGAAGGAGAGTTCAAACCCAGCCGCGCCTACCGAGAGGCCGCCAAAGAAGGCCGTGACTTTGTGGTGCTGGACGAGGCGATTGAAGAGATCGAGGCCCAGTATCGCCAGTTCAAAGCCTTGACCGGCCGCGAACCGGGCTATTTTGAGGGACACGCAGTGGCCAGCGCCAATTTCTTTCAGGGATTGGAAATCGTTGCCCAGCGGCACGGCCTGCCCTACTTTGCGATGGGCCGTCCCGGCGAGGCAGTAACCTTCCGCCACACCAAAGTGTACGCCTATATGCCTAGAGATTTTAAGGCATACGAGACCGACCCCTTTACTGGCGTACAGGATGCGGTGGCAAATGCTCACGAGGGCGGGTGTGACTTGATGGTCTTCCATCCGGGCTATATCGATGCCTATCTGCTGGACCATTCCAGCATGACGACCACCCGTTTACGAGAAACTTCTATGCTCTGCCGGCCCGAGGTACGCGCCTGGCTGGCGGAGCAGGATGTTCAGCTCGTCACTTACGACGATTTGACTTAAAATAGGAGGAATCAGTATGACAGACAATAAAAAGATCGCCGAGCAGGTTCTGGCGGCGGTAGGTGGAGCGGCCAATCTCAAGGATGCCACCCATTGCATGACACGCCTGCGCCTGTATCTGAAAGACGACAGCCTCCCCAAAGACGATGAGGTGAAAAAGATTTCCGGTGTGCTGGGTGTTGTGCGCGGCGGCCAGCAGTACCAGATCGTGATCGGCACCAATGTTCCGAAAGTGTATGAGGAACTGTGCAAGCTGGCAGGCATCAGCGCCAGCGCCGCCGTCAAGGATGATGCTGCTGCCGTCCAGGATGCCGCCATCACCAAACGGAAGCTGACCCCCAAGCAGGTGGGTAAGAATATCATGGGCTATCTGGCAGGCTGTATGACCCCCATGATCCCGGTGCTGCTGGCCGGAGGCTTGTTCCGTGCTGTCAACTCTATCTTTGGCCCCGACTTGTTGGGGCTGTACACCCTGGAGAGCAACTTATATATCCTGTTTGATTTCTTGTACGATGCGGCGTTTTACTTTATGCCTATTCTGGTGGGTTACAATGCCGCCAAACAGCTGGGTGTCAACGGTATGCTGGGTTCTTTCATCGGCAGTGTTCTAATGGTGCCCGATTTCGCGGCTTTTGCCACCAACGGTCAAACGTTCACGGTCTTTGGCATCCCTGCTACCGTGACCAATTACGCCCAGACTGTTCTGCCTGTTATGCTGTCGGTGCCCCTGTTCTGCCTGATTTATAAACTTGTCAAAAAGTTCATGCCCGACCTGCTGACGAGCGTTTTTACCCCGTTCTTCAGCCTGATTATTTCCATGCCCTTTATCCTCTGCCTGCTGGCACCTCTGGGTACCATTGTGGGTAATGCCATCAGCGGCGGTCTTGCCTGGTTTGGCATGACCACCGGCTGGTTCGGCGTGGCTGTCATCGCCGCTCTGTGGGAGTTCCTGGTTATGAGCGGTATGCACCTGGCTCTGATGATGCCCATGATGGCCGATTTCTTCGAGACCGGCATCATCAGCGGCCCCATGAATGCGGGCAACTTTGCGACTTGGGCATGCTTCGGTGTGGCTCTGGGCGCAGCGCTCCGCCTGAAAAATAAGGATGACCGCAGCACCTCCTTTGCAGCCTTCGCTTCTGGCATTCTGGGCGGCGTCACCGAACCCACTCTGTATGGCATCTGCTTCCGCTTTACTCGTTGCTTTGTAACGATGGCCGTTGGCGGCTTTGTGGGCGGCGCCATCGCCGGCATATTCGACCTCAAGGGATATGCAATGACCTCCCCCAACTTCCTGTCTCTGCTGGGCTATGTGGGTGGTACCAATGCCAACATTGTGGTTGGCGTGGTAGCCTCCTTTGCTTCTCTGATCGTGGCAGCTGTTCTGACTTATCTGTTTGGCTTTTCCCAAAAAGATTTGGAGAGCGTTTGACTGCGTGATACCATAAAATCAAAAAGGCTGGTGTTATCGACTTGACGAAACAAATGATTTTCCCCACCAATTTCCTCTGGGGCGCGTCTACCAGCGCCTTTCAGGTAGAGGGCGGTTACAACGAAGGCGGCAAAGGCGTTGCCACCACCGATCTGGGGGCACGCCGCCCCGGCATCGCCGACAACAAAGTGGCCGCAGACCATTACCACCACTGGAAAGAGGACGTGGATCTGATGGCCGAGCTGGGCCTGAAGGTCTACCGGATGGGCTTTGCCTGGAGCCGCATCATGCCGGATGCCACCTGCACCCCCAACCCCGAGGGGCTGGCCTTTTACGACAGGCTCATCGACTATCTGTTGGAAAAAGGGATTGAACCGCTCGTTACTCTCTATCACTTCGAGTGTCCGCAGGCGCTGGTGGACGCCTTCGGCGGCTGGCTCGACCGCAAGATGATCGACGCCTATCTGAAATATGCCGAGGTCTGCTTTACCCACTTCAAGGGCCGCGTCAAGCGGTGGGTCACAGTGAACGAACAGCTCATCGCCACCGCCGCCGGCATCATGAACGGCAACTTTGAGCAGGACAAGCAGAAGAACCTGCAGAACATCTACCAGATGAGCTATCATGTCTCGCTGGCCGAGCACCGGGCTATTTCGCTGCTGCGGCAGATTGACCCGGAAGCCCAAATCGGCCCGGTGTGTGCTATCCAGGTGGTCTATCCCCAGTCCAGTCGCAGCGAGGATGTTCTGGCTGCCGAGAACGCCGAAGAACTGATGGAGTTCTACCTGCTCGACCTGAGTGTCCGGGGCGAATATCCGCCCTATGTGGCCAGCTACTTAAAGAGTCATGGACTTTACCCCCAGACGCTGCCCGAAGATGCAGCCGTGCTAAAAGCCTCGACCCCCGACTTCATCGGCATCAACTATTATTTCAGCATTTGCGCCAAAGCCAAGGAGGGTCCCGTCAACTACGACCAGCCGCCCTTCTGGGTGTCGGACGCCTTCGACATCTGTGATAATCCCCACCTGCGCAAAACCGAGTGGATGGACAAGGGCATCGACCCGATGGGCCTGCATATTGGGATGCGCAAGGTCTATAATCGCTACCGTCTGCCCATGATCGTCACCGAAAACGGCATGGCCTATAGCGAAACACTGGGCCCGGACGGCCAGATCCATGATCCCTACCGCATCGAGTACCTCAAAGAGCACATCGAACAGCTGGCCATCATGATTGACGAAGGACTGCCGGTGTTCGGCTATTGCCCCTGGAGCTTTGTAGACGTGGTGTCCAGCCACCAGGGCTTTGCCAAACGATACGGCTTAGTCTACGTGGACCGCACCGAGACCGATCCCAAGCAGTGCGCCCGGATGAAAAAGGACAGTTTCTACTGGTATCAAAAAGTGATCACCAACAACGGCCTGACAGAATAAGCCATCACCTATTTTCCCCGCAGCCGTGCGGGCAACGTCCTGCGCTGCCTGCATGGCTGTTTTGTTGTTTGAAAGGAGTTTTTGTATGCATATCGCATTCGTATCGCTGGGCGCCTTCGGGCACATCAATCCTACCCTGGCCCTCGTCACCGAACTGGTGAAGAAAGGCGTTCGAGTGACTTATTTCACCACTGAAGCCTTCCGCACTATCATTGAGCCCACCGGGGCAAAGTTCGTCGCCGTACCCTCCTGGATGGCGGAAAACGACAAGCATAATGAGGACGGCGAAAAGAAAGAGGATGACGGCGGAGTGGCCGCCGCGGTGCCCTTCCTGTTCTTAAACGAGGCAGGAGCCTACATCGACACTGTGCTGGACACCCTGAAAAACGACAAACCCGACGCTGTCGTCCACGACTTTGCGGGCATTGCCGGCACAATCGCGGCGGACAACCTCAAGGTTGCCAACGTCATGCTCTACACCAGCTACCCCTCCAACGACAGCTACTCGGTAGCCGCCGGGTTCGAGAACTGCCCGCCGGACCACCCTCTGCGCAAGGCCGCGGCGCAGTTGGCCCAGACCTATGCCGAAAAATATGGCTGCCGCCTGCTGACCGTCAAGGAGATCTTCGACGGCCACGGGGACTTCAACCTGGTCATGATGCAGAAAAAGTTGGTTCCCAATTACGGGACTTTCGATGACAGTTTCGTGTTCACCGGGGTACAGATCGGCAAGCGGACCGCCTTCGGCCACTGGAAAGCCCCCGACAACGGCAAGCCGCTGCTGTATTCCTCCCTTGGCACTGCCTTCAACAACTGGCCCGAGTATTACCCCATCCTGTTTGACGCAGTGCGGGACCTGGACATCAACGTCTTTGCTGCGCTCGGCTCCATCGACCCCGCCAGCCTGAAGGACATCCCCGCCAACGTGGAAGTCGGTCAGATGGTGCCCCAGCTGGATATCCTGTCCCAGGCGTCGGTGTTCATCACCCACGCCGGCATGGGCGGCACCGGCGAGGCCATTTACTATGGCGTGCCCATGATTGCCATCCCCCAGATGGAGGAGCAGGCCATCACCGCCCGCCAAATCAAAAAGCTAGGCCTTGGCTGCGCCTTTCTGGATAAAAAAGCCATCACCAGCGAGGGACTGAAAGCAGCTATCGTCAAGCTGCTGACCGAACCTTCTTATAAGGAGACGGCCCACGCCTTCAGCGAGGATATGCGGAGCCTGGGCGGGGCCAAGGCATCGGCGGAAGCCCTGCTGGCCTATTTGAAGCAGTAAGAATGAGATGAGACTAGTATTCTTCAAAAGATTCTACTATTGCTCAAAATCTTTTGAAGATATATAAAATTCATGGAAGATGCGCCTGGTGGCCGGCGAGCCAAATGCCACTTATGTGACCATCAATCTGGGGGAGATCTACATTGCGGACAATATCAAAGAGCAGTCCTTCGGACTGGACGGGCGGCTGGATGAGCTGCTGCCTGCTCTCCGGGAGGCGTGCGAGGCATAGCGATTTACGTATTTTCCGGACATAGCAAAACCTCCTCGTGTAGTTCTATTATCCTACACGGGGAGGCTTTTTGTCTATTTTCTACTTTTTATGGATTGGTTCAATTTTACACCTCTCCGGAGGTTTATGCAACTATTGGGATGGCTCCAAAAAATGCTGGACAACACCAGCTCAAAAATGGTGATGTCCGGCGTTTGTTAGATTTCCAGCCCGTGGCTCCCGGATGCGTTTTTCAAGTATTCCTCTGGATCACCGTTCAGAATCAAATCTGCATAGCCCAGTGGGTCATTGTAAATAAGGTAATCCAGCTCCGTCTGCTGCGCCATGGTCACATCCAGCGCATCCTCGACCCCGGTGCAGTCGATGGAAATTTTTCTCCCATCCCGGAGCAACAGCTCCACGCAGCCGGTGTCCATGTTGAATTTGCAAGCTCTTTCATCGTACTTCATGTTTGTGTCCTTTCTGCCTTACGGCACTCTTACAG